>DASXKT010000227.1:0-4793 GCA_036496685.1 Phenylobacterium sp. | reverse complement strand
GTAGTAGCGATGGCGGCCTTGCTTGCGCTGGATCAGCAGCCCGCCGGCCTCGAGGCGCGCGAGGTGCGAGCTTGCCGTCTGGGCGGTGACCCCGGCTTCGCGGGCGAGCTCGCCAGCCGTCAGGGCCTGCCCGGCCAGGAGGGCCGTCAGCATGTTGGCCCTTGCCGGGTCGCCCATGAGGGCGCCGATGGTCGCGATATCAGGACCGACCTTCATGGTTCGATCATAGGCGAATTGCATGCGCCCCGCCATGCCCGGTCTGAGCGCAAGGCTTCGAGCGCGATCGAAGCATGAGGTCGGCTGAACCGGTTAGGAAAATGGCTCTGAAACGGAGAGCCATCCATGAGCATCACCTGTTGCATCCGCTACGTGATCGACCCCTTCCAACGCGACGCCTTCGAGGAATACGCCCGCAATTGGTTGACCATCATCCCGCAGCTCGGGGGCGATTTGCTGGGCTATTTCCTGCCGCATGAGGGGACCAACAACGTCGCCATGGCGATGATCGGATTCGACTGCCTGGCGGCCTACGAGACCTACCGCGGGCGGCTGCGTTCGGACGCAGCGGCGATGGCCAACTTCAAGTTCGCCCAGGACAAGCGGTTCATCCTGGAGGAGACCCGGACTTTCCTGCAGCCGGTGCGCGCCCGATGATCGCGGTGATCTTCGAGGTCGAGCCAAAGCCCGGCCGGCGGCAGGACTATCTGGACACCGCGGCGTCCCTGAAGCCGCTGCTGGAGGGCGTCGACGGCTTCATCTCCATCGAGAGGTTCGAGAGCCTGGTGACGCCGGGCAAGACCCTGTCGTTGTCCTTCTGGCGCGACGAGGGCGCGGTGGCGGCCTGGCGGAGGCTCGACGAGCATCGGCGCGCGCAGGCCGCGGGTCGCCAGGCGATCTTCGCCGACTATCGGTTGCGGGTGGCGAGCGTCGTTCGGGACTATGGGATGACTGAGCGCGCCGAAGCACCGGCGGACTCCCGCAAGGCGAACGGCTAGTCCATCACCATTTCGGGGCCCGACGGCGGCTGTGCGGTCGGGGGCCTGAGCAACAACAAGGTCGGCGCGAGCAGCAGGCAGCCGATAGCCATGCTGCCGAACAGGGCGTCGTAGCTGATCATCGTGCCCTGGCGCGTGACCTCGCCATTCAACGCGGCGATGCCGGCCGGCGACTGCAGGCTGAACACCTGCGGCATCACCCAGCGGATCACCGGGTCGGTCACCGTGATGTGCTCGGTGAGCCCGGAGTGGGCGGCTGCGGCGTCGCGGATCAGGATCGCCTGGAGGAGCGAGATGCCCGCGCTGGAGCCCAGGCTGCGGGCCATGGTCGCAACGATGGTCCCTTCGGTCCGATGGATGGGCGCGAGCTTGACGTAGGCCAAGGTGTTCAGGGGCGCGAACAGCAGGCCGGTGCCCAGACCCTGGATGAAGCCCGAGATCTCGATCGGCCGCGCGGTCATGGAGAGGTCGAACTGGCCCATCTGCCACAGCGCAAAACTGGTCAGCAGGATGCCTATCAAGAGGACCGTCCGCGCGCCGAACCGGGCGACCAGGGTGGGGACGGCGAGGAAGGCGATCAGCGAGCCCACGCCGCGCGTCATGCTGGCGATGCCGCTCTGCAGGGCCGAATAGCCCAGCAGGTTCTGCATCATCGAGGGCAGGAGCGCGCTCGTGGAGAACAGCATCACCCCCACGAACAGCCCGAAGATCGTGGTGGCCACGAAGTTGCGGTCCTTGGCGAGGTCGCGATGGAAGAACGGGTGCTCGGCCGTCATGGTCTGGACGGTGAAGATCCACAAGCCGGCCAGGCAGACGGCGGTGTAGAGCCAGATTTCCTTGGAATCGAACCAGTCCTGGCTGGGCCCGCGGTCGACCAGCAGCTGGAAGCCGCCGATGAACAGCACCAGCGCGCTGAACCCCAGGAAGTCGAACGGCCGCTGCCGTCCGCCGTCGTCGCGGTCCATGAAGGTCCAGATGCCGAGGAAGGCCAGGATGCCGATCGGCACGTTGATGTAGAACACCCAGCGCCAGGAGAAGTCCTCGGTGAGCCAGCCGCCGAGCGTCGGCCCGATGATCGGGCCCAGGATCACCGCGGCGCTCCAGATGCTCATCACGCGCGGGATCATGCGCTGCGGATAGATGTCCAGCATGACCGTCTGGGAGAGCGGGATCAGCGAGGCGCCGGCGATCCCCTGGATAATCCGGAAGATGACCAGTTCCGGCAGGCTGGTGGCGATGCCGCAGAGGATCGAAGCCACGGTGAAGCCGGAGATCGAAGCCAGGAACATGGTCTTGCGGCCGATCTTCAGCGACAGCCAGCCGGAGAGCGGCGTCATCAGAGCGGTGGCGATGATGTAGGACGTCAGCACCCAGACGATCTGGTCCTGCGCCGCCGAAACACTGCCCTGCATATGCGGTAGGGCGACGTTGGCGATGGTGGAATCCAGGGTGTTCATCAGCGTCGCCAGCATCAGGGCGCCGGTGATCGGGATGCGGTTCGCGATATCTCGGGCGGAGGCCATCGGTTCTAAGTCAGACGAGTGAGATCGAGAGTTTGCGGCGCTCGGTCGAGGCGCGGAGTTCGGCCCAGATGGCCGCCTCGCGCTCGGCGTCTCCGGCCTGTTCGGCGGCGATGTGGGCTTCGATCAGCCGGCTGCGTAGCCGGTCGTTCTCCGCCCGGAGGGTCGTAAGCCGCAGATCGCCTTCGGCGGCGGTGTCGTCCAGTAGGACAGCGAGTGCGCGGTTCTCCTGCACGAGGTTCTCGGCGGCGCCGTCCCAGACCTCGGCGGCCACAGCCAGCAGCATCGAGGACAGGCCAAGCGCGCTCGCGCGCTCCGCATCGGGGACGCCAGGGACGGCGTTGCGCATCAGGAGGCTGGCCAGCTCGGAGAGGACGGAAGGGACGCTCGGGGTCATAGCCGGCCCATCACCTTCAGGATCGCCCGGTCCTGGGCATTCAGCAGCCACCAGGCCGGATAGACCATGATCGGTTCCTTGTTGCCCCCGTCGATGAAGGCGCGGGCCGATCCTACCCAGATTCCCTGGCCCTTGATGCAGTTGAAGAGGGTCCACCAGTGCAGGGCGGCGGGATCGGCGGTCAGGCCGCTGGCGCGCTCCCAGATCGCCACGGCCTGATCTCTCGGCAGGAGGCCGCCTTCCAGGCCGCGGCCGAACTGCCAGACGGGATTGAAGCCCCAGGCCAGGTCCTCCAGCGGGTCGCCCAGGTGGGCCATCTCCCAGTCCAGAACCCCGTGGATCTCGCCCGCTTCATCGTAGAGGAAATTGCCGGTGCGGTAGTCCCCATGGACGATCGATAGCTTCTGGGCCGGCGGCGGCGGGTTGGCGCGCAGCCAGCGGATGGCGGCCCGCGCGATCGGCTGCGGCTCGGCCTCGTCGGTGTCGAAGATGTGCTCCCAGTGATCGAGTTCGCGACGCCAGCAGGCGTCCAGCGCCGGCGGCTGCATCACCGAGGTCAAGCCGAGGGCCTGCGGGTCGGCGCGGGCGATCTCGCCCAGGATGGTCCACTTGCGCTCCGCGATCTTCGGCAGGACGGCGTCGTAGCCGCCGGCGAACAGCAGCTGCGGAGCGGCCTGGAAGCCTGCGAGCTCCTCGGCGATGAAGAACGGGTGGTCGAGGGCGTCGTCCGTTTCCTCGAGCCACAGCATCCTCGGCACCGGCACGGCGGAGCCGTGGAACGCGCGGTAGGCCTCGAACTCCACACGCCGCTCGGTGTCGATCAGGCTGGCCGGGGGATCGCGCCTGAGGATCAGCTTGCGCTCATGCGCGTGGCCGCCCTCGCGGTAGGTGAGCCGGAAACGATAGGTCTCCCGCGACGCGCCGCCGGAGATCCGTTCAAGCGCGGCGACGGCGACGTCCGAGGCGTCGGGCAACCGGGTCTCGATATAGCGCGCGAGCCTGGGTTCGAGAGGATGGCTCACCCGTGTCTCAGCTCATCTTGAACCGGATCGGCAAACGTTTCGGGCCGTTGACGAAGACGGACTCGCTCATCGCCGGCTCGCCGTCGAGGGACAGTTCGGAGAGACGTGGCAGCAGCTCTTCCCAGAGGATACGCATTTCCATCTTGGCCAGGTGCTGGCCAAGACAGAGGTGCGCGCCATAGCCGAAGGCCAGGTGCTTGTTGGGCCTCCGATCGACGTGGAACTTGTCGGCGTCCTCGAACACGGACTCGTCGCGGTTGCCCGAGGCGTAGCAGAGCATCAGCCAGTCGTTCTTCCTGAAGTCGCGGCCGGCGAACTCGGTGTCGGCGGTCGCCGTGCGCATGAAGGTCTTCACGGGCGTGGTCCAACGAATGCTCTCGTCCACCAGGCTGGAGATCAGCGACGGGTCGGCCTTCACCTTGGCGAGCTCCGCTGGATTTTCGGCCAGAGCCCACAAGGCGCCGGCGGTCGACGAGGAGGTCGTGTCGTGCCCGGCCGTGGCGACGATGATGTAGTAGCCCATCGCTTCGAAATCGCTGATCGGATTGCCGTCGATCTTGGAGTTGGCGATCAGGCTGGCCAGGTCGGAGGTCGGGTTGGCCCGCCGATCCTCGGAGATCGCACGGAAGTAATTGAAGAAGTCCGTGATGACGCCCATGTCGAAGCTGCGTTCCTCGGCGGGCTTCTCCATCTCGTCGGGCTTGCGGGTGAGCTCGGGGTCCGCAGCGCCGAAGAGCTCCTGGGTCAGCTTCAGCATGCGGGGCTCGTCGCTCTCCGGCACGCCCATGATCGTCATGATCACGTGCAGCGGATAGTGCAGGGCGACCTCCTTGACGAAGTCGCAGCGGCCGCCCAGCCC
>DASXKT010000226.1:0-3239 GCA_036496685.1 Phenylobacterium sp. | reverse complement strand
TCCAATTTCGGCCTGTTCGGCTCGGCGGAGCGGAACCTGGTCTTCGCGATCAACGACTTCGACGAGGTGCATCCCGGTCCGTGGGAGTGGGACCTGAAGCGCCTCGCCGCCAGTATCGCGCTTGTCGCGACCTCACTGGGCGGCAACAGGCGAGACGCCGAAGCGTCCGTGCGGCGGGCTGTGGAATCCTACCGCCAGCGCATAGCGCGCTATGCGGAGATGGCATTCCTGGAAACCTGGTACGACTGCATCGACGAGCGCGCGATCCTCGACGTCATTCCTCCGAGCATGCGGCGCGGCGCCGAAGAGACCATGGACAAAGCCAGGGCCAAAGGCCGCCTGCAAGCGCTCGATCGATTGACGGAAGAAGTGGGCGGCGAGCACCGCATCATCGAGGACATCCCCCTCATCGTGCGGGAGGAACACCTGGATTCCGGCGTTCCGATCAAGGAGGCGCTGGAGGCGATGTTGCGGACCTATATCGCCTCGCTGCCGGAAGACCGCCGGCGTCTGTTCTCACGCTACCGGATCGTCGACGCCGCCCGAAAGACGGTCGGGGTCGGAAGCGTGGGAACCGGATGCTGGGTCATCCTTCTCCAGGGGCTGGACGCGGAGGACCCGCTGTTCCTGCAGGTCAAACAGGCGAGCCAATCGGTTCTCGCCCCATTCACGCACACGCCCCTGCATTTCAAGAACCAGGGGCAGCGGGTGGTGGTCGGCCAGCGCTTGACCCAGGGCTCACCCGATATTTTCCTCGGGTGGGGCGAAGCCGGCGGGACAGACTTCTACGTGCGCCAACTCGCAGACATGAAGGGCGGCGTGAAGTTCAACGATGGCGATCGTGATGCTCTGATAAGCCTCCCCGAATACTGCGGCCTCTGCGGATGGGCGCTCGCGCTGGCGCACGCAAAGTCGGGCGATCCCGCGATGATCGCCGGCTACTGCGGAAAGAGTTCGGCCCTGGACGACGCGTTCGGTCGGTTCGCCATAGCCTACATGGAGCAGACCGAACTCGACCACGCAGCCCTGGTCGAGGCCGGGCGCACCGGGCGCATTCCGGTCGGCCAACCCGAATAGGATCGGTGACCTAGCGGCTCTTCAGCAGGTCACGGATTTCAGTCAGCAGCGCCTCGGTCGGGGTGGGCGCGGTGGGCGGCGCCGCAGCCTGCTGCCGCTTCAGGCTGTTCACCCCTTTGACCAGCAGGAAGATCACGAACGCGACGATCAGGAAGTTTATGATCGTGTTGATGAAAGCCCCGTAGGCGATCGACACCTCGGCTGTCTTCGTGGCGAGGTCAGCGGGCTTCAGCACGTACTTCATCTGCGAGAAATCGATCCCGCCGGTGGCCATGCCGATGGGCGGCATGACGACCTGCTCGACCAGGCTTTTGACGACGGCGCCGAACGCTGCGCCGATGATCACCCCAACGGCGAGATCGACCACATTGCCACGGGCGATGAACTCTCGGAATTCCTTGAACATCTGCCTGCCCTTTCTCGGTTGCAGGCGGTCAGCCTCTGCGCTGCTGCCCCAAGCGTCAACGTAAGGACCCGGGACCGAAGCCGGCTTGACCTTGTCAGCCAAACACGGATCGATGTGCGCCTGACGCCGCAAACCCTATGAGGGAAGTCTATGCGCACCCTGCTGATCGCCACCGCCGCCGGCCTTCTGGCGATGGCCTCGCCCGCCTTCGCCGGCACCACTCTGGAGGAGGTGACCACCCACGGCATCATCCTGGTGATCGGGGACATGGAGATCCCGGTGACCTACACGCCGGACGGCAAGTTCACCGCGGCGGGCGGCCAGGTCACCGGCACCTGGCGGATCGACGGCGACAAGCTGTGCACCACCTCCAACTACGATCCGACCGAGCAGTGCGTGGCCTACCCCAAGGACAAGAAGTCGGGCGACAGCTTCGAACTCACCAGCCCGCAGGGCTCGGTCACCATCAAGATCAAGTAGGCTGGCGCGAAGGCCGCTGCGCCAGCGCTAGCTGGCGTGCTGGGCCTTGCCGCCCGGTGCAGCCACCATGATCTTGACGATCGCCTCGGTGACATGCGGCTCGAGGCCCTCGGTGTGGCCCTTGTCCAGCCGCTCCACGTCAGCCACCACACGGCCGCCCTTGCACTTGGGATAGACCCAGACGTGCGCCTTGCCCGGCCGCGCCTTCATCCCCCAGACCGGATAGCCCTGACGAGCGTAGTCCCAGACGTAGCCGGGTTGGTCGTCGGCAACGTCCTTTTCCTCGACCCGGGCGGCACAACCGAACTTCTCCGCCAGGGGCGAGGTCGCGGGCAGGCTCACGACCTCATGCTCGCCGGTCTCGAAGATGTGGGAGAAGTCGCAGGCCGGCAGCGGGGGCGCGGTCATCGCCGCAGGCATCGGCCGGGGGTCAGGCGGCGAGCCGTCGGCCTTCGGCGGACCGAAGCGCGGGTTGATCTCGGCGCGACCGATGCGGCCGCCGGACAGGCTCAGCAGGCCGTCGACCTTGTCCTTGAAGAAGTCGGAACAGACGATCCGGTGCGAGGTCGCCCCGCCCTGACTGTGGCCCGCCAGCCAGAACGACTTGATGTTCTGCCTCCCGAAGGCGTCGAAGACCATGTTGGTGATGTTCTGCAGGTGCGCGTCGTCGGCGTCGGGGACCCAGACCCGCACGCCCGGCTGGCCCGGTGCGAACGGGCGTTCCGTCGCTGCGGTCGGCGTGGCCACCACCAGCTTGTACTTGTCCTTATAGTCCATGGCCGGGAAGTAGTGACGCTGCCACTGACCGATCGAGCCGGCCCCGTGGATGTTGAGGATGAAAACGAGCTTGTCGCCAGGCTTCAGGTCGCAGGGATAGTCGAGCCAGAACTTGCGGCCGGTCTTCGGGTCCGTGACGTTGCCGGTGTCGCCGAGCAGCGGGACACAGGCCTCGCCCGTGCAGTGGGCCGGCGGCGGGCTCTTGCAGGCCACGCCCAGGACGTCCTTGGCGTTGGCTGCGCCTGCAGCGCCCATCGCGGCGATCGCCACGGCGGCCGCGGTCAATGTCGATCCGATTTTCCGATCCATCAGCTTCCCTCCCAACCTGCGCTCTGCCGGCGTCTAGGCCAGTATAGCCTAGCAGTGCTAGATAAGCCTGACGAGACGGGAGATCGGCGCATGGCGCTGGAACGGCGCAAGATCGTCGAGGCGGCTCTTGGCCTGCTGGACGAGGTCGGGATGGACGGTCTCTCCACGCGCCGCCTGGCCGCCGAACTCG
>DASXKT010000225.1:0-3143 GCA_036496685.1 Phenylobacterium sp. | reverse complement strand
CTCGATTTTGTCACGCAGTGCAGGGGGGGCGGTTGGACAGAGAGCCGGTAGATGTTGCAGTCGGCCTCCGTATCAGGGCGCGGCGCAAAGCCCTGTACATGGCGCAGAAGCAACTCGCGGACCGGATCGGCGTCAGCTTCCAGCAGGTGCAGAAATACGAACGCGGAACCAACCGGGTCTCGGCGTCCATGCTGATGAAGGCGGCCAGCGCGCTCAGCACGCGAGCGTCCGCGCTGTTGGGAGAAGACGCCGAGGTCGGACCACCTGGTGCGGAGGAGTTGCTGAGCATCTATGCCACGCTGGAGACCCGCAGCGCGCGCCAGACCCTGCTGGAGATCGCGCGACTCCTGACGCGGATGCGTTGAGGATGTGTGCGGCTGGCAGCCGATCAACATTCCTCGACGCGAAGAAGCCCCGGCGCGGGTACGGGCGCCGAGGCTTCAATTGGGGCGCCGGTCTGGTGTCCTGCCGAGGATCAGCGCCGCGTCATTACACTAGGGCCAAGCTTGATGGCCGCAAGTCCGTTCGCCCGCCAGGCGAAACCTCGGCCGGGCAGATACCTCAGGAGGCCTGGTGCCAGCCCTGCCGGGCGCAGGTTCCTGCGGGACCGTCGAGCACCCCTGAAGGGTTCCGTGCAGGCTGCAGTGGGGCGGACGCGCGTTTCGCGAACATCCGAGGCGCGGCGCTACGTCTGCTCTGAGGCGCCACCGCTAACGGCGGAGAAGCGGACGCTCCTGTAGGGGAAGTTGGAGGTGAACCGCCGCGCAGCACCAGCAGCGGGATCGTCCGCTCTCATAGTCACGCCCCGGAGGGAGCAGCGAAGACTAGCGCCCAAGTATGACAACGTGGTAACAAACGCCCGGCAGATGATCCCGCAGGGCCTATGGGCAAACCGGATTTTCTCTGTGTCGGGGCGCAACAAGCCGGGACGACCTGGCTCCACCAGATGCTCCGCCAGAACCCCGGGGTGTGGCTCGGGCCGTTCCAGGAGTACCAATTCTTCAACGCGCTGTTCGTCAAGGGCGACGCCGAGTGGGTCGGCTGGCACGTCAGGACCAAGGTGCATAACGCGATCCGCTACTCGGTCGCCGCCGCTCCCAACAATATCGACCTCGACTACCTTAGGTATCTGATGGATATCGTCGACGAGCACTCGATGTTCACCGAAGCCTGGTACAGTCATATCTTCAGCCGTGGCGGGCAAGCCGTGAAAGGCGACATTTCGCCGGCCTACTGTTCGATTCCGGCTGAAGGCGTTGACTACGTGCTGCGCACGCAGGGGCCGATCCCGGTGATCTTCCTGGTGCGCGATCCCGCCGGCCGCGCCCTCTCGCAGTTGCGGATGAACATCTCCCGAACGCGCAGCGGGCCGCCCACAACCCGCGCCCAGTGGGAGCAGGTCGCCGCCAACCCCGAGATCGCCGCGCGTGGCGACTACCGGCGGTACATCGCCGACTGGCTCGCCCGCTATCCGGAGCAGAAGCTGCTGTTCGTTCCCTTTCGCGACGTCGATGCCGACCCGCTCGGCGTGCTGCGGCGGGTGGAGCAGCACATCGGAGTCGGGGCGCAGGCCATCTACGCCAAGGCTGGCGAACGCGTCTACGAAGGGGCGGATCTGGAGCTGCCGGGCTACGTGACCGAGATGGTCCAGCAACAGTTCAGGCCGCAGTACGACTACCTGGAACGGACCTTCGGCAAGGCGTTCGCGCAGCGGGTGTGAGCCACTCGGCCGCTCGTCCTTGTCTGGGCTCACCCCGGCCCGAGCGTCGCCCAACGATGGCCGCCCTTCATCGTATTTCATGGCGTGGCTGCCGTCGCCGTCGTTCCCAAACCGGCGGATGAGCGCGGAGCGCCGTGTGCCTGGGTCGTCAGCGCAGTCGGACAGAATCTGTCTGCCGTCAGCTTTTGCATCAGTTCTCCGGGGATGTCGGCCCGAACGAGATCGTGTTCGCCGGCACGTTCGATCTCAGCTCCCGACAATGTCAGGCCCGACGTGAATATGGCGCCGGTGCAGCGGTTCGTGGTGGAACGGCTTCCAGGCGCAGGGTCAATGCGCCGCCGCCAAATGGATCAGTGGACTTCGAACGCGGCGGAGGCTTGATCTCGCCGGCTCGCGCGCGCCCGCTTCCGGGCCCCGCAATCGGCTGCGATCGCCCCATGGCTGTCCTCTCCCCGCCCGGCACAAGTCCTCGCGTCGCCTCAGGACCTGCGTGTCTCGGCG
Organism: Phenylobacterium sp.; assembly: GCA_036496685.1. Lineage (GTDB taxonomy): Bacteria > Pseudomonadota > Alphaproteobacteria > Caulobacterales > Caulobacteraceae > Phenylobacterium. Next base: position 922 of record DASXKT010000225.1, on the reverse strand, counting down.
AGACGTCAACGCGTCAATCGGCGGGGCTTCGTCGCGGTCGGCGTCGACACTACCTTCGAGTCGCGCGAACTTCAGAGCCGGGACACTGGCAATCGGTAAGAGAGCTAGCGGCCCGATGTGGTCGCCGCGACCCGTACCGGGCCTGGCAACAGGGCGACCCCGCCAGCGTGAACGGGTGCGCAGCTCAGATCGCGGCCGCCTTGCAGCCCGGCCATCGCCTCTACGAGCTGGGGGGCCTTCAGGGGCGGATCGGTGACGAACGTGCCGCCCTTGCCGTCGGCGTGCAGGGCGAAATCGCTGGTGGCGTAGGTCCCGATCAGCGTCAGGTCGGCGGTCTTGGCGCCGTCGTTCACAGTGAGCGTCCCGCTGGTTCCCGACTGGGTCCAGGTCGCCGTCTCGACGGCGCTGAACTTGAAGCCGTCGAGGTCGATCTTCTGGCCTGAGACGGCCAGGCCAGAAATCCTGGCGTGGAAGCCAGCGAGGTTGGCCAGCTCAAGCGTGCCGGCCGACCCGGCGAACTTCACCTGCTGGCCCGCCGCCATCGCGCCCGAGATCAGCGCCCTGCCGGCAACGATGCTGACGCCGCCCGTGATCGCTCCGCCGGACGATACCACCAACAAGCCGCCGGAGACGATCGGCGCGACTGCCACGCCGCCCGAGGACACCGCCTCGATCCCACCCGAGCCGATCACCGACGCCGAAGCGAACGCGTGCCTGAGCACCCTCTCGTGACCCCCGGCAAGCACCAGCGTGCCCGACGTGACGCCGAAATCGAACTCCGTGCCGCCCGAGAGCACGGTCCCCGCAGCCTTCCCTGCGCCCAGGATCGTCTCGAAGCCCCCGCTGTTGACCGAGACACCAGACGCCACGCCCCCGCTGGAGATGCGCACGCCGCCGCCGCTGCTGACGACCGTGGCGCTCG
>DASXKT010000224.1:0-2966 GCA_036496685.1 Phenylobacterium sp. | reverse complement strand
GTGTGGTTCTCGTAGTCGCGGTGGTGGCTCTGGTCGTAGTCGATGGCGCCGGAGTACTTCGCCCAGAGCTCGATCTTGTAGCAGTCGACCTCCATGGTCTGGAGGAAGCGTTCGGCGGCGTCGATCAGGTCGGGATAGACGGGCACGCGGTTCAGCCCCCAGGACGGGTACGGGAAGAACCTCAAGCCCGCGAACTGGCTCTTGGTGAACTTCGAATAGGCCGCAGGATCGGCGAAGTAGGTTTCTGGACGCGGGTAGATCTCCCAGAGCGCGTCCTGGGCGCCGCGGAGCGTCGCCTTGTCGAGGAAACCCTCCACCACGGTGAAGCCCCGGTCGAAGACTTCCGCCAGCTTTTCGTCCGGTATGCGCATCGCGTTCCCTTAGGGCGGGCCGGTGGCCAGTGAACTGCTGTGACGGCCCCGACGCAACCGGCGATGCGCCTGTCTCTTGCCTTGCGCCGCCAGCCGCGCGAGCGTTGGCGCATTAGAAAAAAATGCATTTGGAGGATCGGTCATGAGTGAGGCTCGCATCAATCCCAATGGCCCGCTGAAGGGCCGCAACGCACTCGTCACCGGCGCCAGCCGCGGCATCGGCGAGGCCATCGCCGCCAGGCTCGCCATGGAAGGCGCGAACGTCGTGGTTTCCGCCCGTACGGCCGAGAGCGGCGAGAGCCGGTTGCCCGGCACGCTGCACGACACGGTCGATCGCATAAAGAACGCCGGCGGCCAGGCCAGCTTCATCAAGGCCGACCTCGCCCAGGCCGCCGAGCGCGAGCGGCTCGTCGAGGAAGCCGTCGCCGCCTACGGCCCGGTCGACATCCTCGTGAACAACGCCGCCATCACCTACTTCATGCCGGTCACCGAATTCCCGGAGAAGCGCTTCAAGCTGATGATGGAGGTGCAGGTCTACGCACCCTTCCACTTGTCGCAGCTGGTCCTGCCGTCGATGCGCGAGCGCAAGCAGGGCTGGATCGTCAACATCTCCTCGGGCGCCGGCCTGCATCCGAAGGCGCCCTACACCCGGCGCGGCGGCGGCACGGTCTATGGGATGTGCAAGGCCGCACTGGAGCGCTTCACCACCGGGCTGGCCTCGGAGGTCTATGACGACGGGATCGCCGTGAACGTGGTCTCGCCGGGGCTCGTCGACACGCCAGGGGTGGCGGTCCACGGCCTGATCAACGATGCGACGCGCGACCGGGTGCAGCCGATCAAGTTCATCGCCGAGGCGGTCTATCGCCTGGCTTCGGGCGATCCGAAAACCCTGACCGGCACGATCAACTACGCAGAGCCCTTCCTCAAAGAACAGAAGGTCGAGCCCGCTGAGCTCGTCTGAGGAGAACCGATGATCGAACAAACGGTCGAGATCACGACCAAGGACGGGGTGATGACGACGTTCATCGCCCACCCCGAGCGCGCCGCGGCCTACCCCGTCGTGCTGTTCTTCATGGACGCTCCGGCGATCCGCGAGGAGCTGCGCGACATGGCCCGGCGGATCGCCGCGGTCGGCTACTACGTCATGCTGCCGAACCTCTACTACCGCGCCGGCGTGATGGAGCTCGCCGAGCTGCCGCCGCTGCCGGAAGCGGAGGCGCGAGCGCGGATGTTTCAGCTGATGGGCTCGCTGACCATTCCGCTGGTGATGAGCGATGGCGACGCCCTGCTGGACTTCGCCGACCGCGACCCGGCAGCCGGAAAGGGCAAGGTGGCGACACTCGGCTACTGCATGAGCGGCCAGTACGCGATCAACTTCGCAGCCCGGTATCCCGGTCGCGTGGCCGCCGCAGCCTCGATCTACGGCGTACAGCTGGTCACCGACCAGGCCGAGAGTCCGCACCTCGCCGCGCAGAAGGCCAAGGCCGAGCTCTACTTCGCCTGCGCCGAGGAGGACCCCTACGCGCCCCTGGAGATGGTGGAGGCGCTGGACCAAATCGTGAAGGCCAAGAACCTAAACGCCGAGGTGGAACTCTACCCCGGCGTCCACCATGGCTTCGCCTTCCCGCAGCGCGCCGTCTACGACAAGGACGCCGCCGAACGGCACTGGGAGCGCCTCTTCGCGCTCTGGAGGCGCTGCCTCGTCTGACGATGGGGTTTCCAAGCCGACACAAGATGAACCAAAGCTGAGCTTTGGTGTTCAGACGGGGCTCAGGCCGCGAGCAGTACTTGTGGTCGTGGATAAGGAGTCCAACCATGAAACGTCTGCTCACCGCCGCCCTGGCGCTTTCGCTGCTCGGCGGGACCGCCGCGCTCGCTCAGCCCTACGATCAACATCGGAATGATCACGGCGGGTACGACCAACAACGCCACGATCAACACAATGGCCAAGCCTACGGCCAGCGTTACGATCAGCAGGATCAGCGCCGCCATTGGAACCGCGGCGAACGGCTGCCGGCCACCTACTATCGGGACCGCGGCCACTACGTGGACTACCGCAGCCATCACCTGCGCCGCCCGCCGTCGGGCTATCAGTGGGTGCAGGTCGACAACAACTACGCCCTCGTGGCGCTGACCAGCGGCCTGATCGCCTCGATCATTGCCAGCGGCCACTAGAGAGCTGAACGGTTTGACGTCCCCCTGCCGTCCGCGGCGGGGGGATGCGCCTATTTGGGCGGGGCCTGCGCGATGATCGGCGGCACGAAGTCAGGCGCCAGAGCCTTCCGCGGATGCGAGCCGGTCACCATGCCCATGAACGACGGCCAGAGTTCGTAGCCCAGCAGCGCCTGGGCTCGCGGCGACATCTGCCGCACGATCTCCTTCGGCACCGACAGGAAGAAGTTCTCCTGTGGTCGCGCCCAGCCCGCGCAGTACTGGTTGGTGAAGGCGAGTCTGGGCTTGTCCGTGCGGTTAGCGCCACCGCGATGCAGCAGCTTTCCTGGAAAGACAAAACAGGCGCCTGCAGGAACCTCCATCGGGACCAGCAGGGCTTCGAGGCCGCCGGGCGCGGCGCGGCGTCGCGCGACCTCGTCTTCG
>DASXKT010000223.1:0-5498 GCA_036496685.1 Phenylobacterium sp. | reverse complement strand
TCGCCGACAGCACCGCGCCCGGCAAAGGCTATCCCTACTGGTTCGCGCCGCACTATGCCGACTTCGCCGCTGATCCGCGCACGCTGCCGCTGGACTCGCACATGCTGCTGGCCCTCGTCGCGCCACGTCCGCTTCTGTTGGTGAACGGGTCGACCGACACCTGGTCCGACCCCACCGGGGAATGGCTGGCAGCCCGGGCCGCCACCCCAGTCTACCGCCTGCTGGGCCGTGAAGGTGTTCCGGCTGAACGGCCGCCCCTTGGGCAGATCGCCGGCCGCCAATTGGCGGTGGTCACGCACGATGGACCACATGGCCTGCTGCCGCAGGACGTAGAGCGGATCGCCGACTTCCTCGATGCGGAGCTTCCAGCGCAGGCCACGACCAAGCCCCGCCGGGGGCTGTGACCGCGCCGCCGCCGCCTGTCCGAGATGCGGCATGAGCGGAATTTGGCGCTGGTCCGCAAAGGCGACATTGTCCAAGCCTCATCCGTGCTGGGGACATTGGAGGCCGCGATGCAGGAAGTTGCCACCGGCTTTGGTTTGGTCGAAGCGCCGCTCTGGGTCGATGAAAAGGGCCTCTATTTCAGTGATGTCCTGAATGGCGGCGTCCATCTTCTCGATCGCCAACACCAGGTCTCCCAGGTGGTGCCGAAGCGGCGCGGCGTCGGCGGCATGGCGCGGCACGAGACCGGCGGCCTGGTCATGGGCGGTCGCGATACGTCCGGGCATATGACGTTTCGGCGGATGGTTCGGTCGGTCCGGCCTCAATCTTCGCCGATCTTGGCGCGGGACACGTGCCGGACGGCCTCAAGGTGGCGAGTGACGGATCGGTGTGGGTGGCTGACGCGCGCGGCGGCCGGGTCGCCGTCTACGATGCTGACGGCGGGCACCGAATGGACATCCAAGTGCCACTGCCGATGGTGACCTCGCTGTGTTTCGGCGGCGCCGATTTCAAGGATCTCTACATCGTCACAGGTTCCGACGGCGGGCCGCGGGAAAACTGGGGAACCATCTTTCGCCTGCGTACCGATGTTGCGGGCCTGCCGCTGTCGGAAGCCCGCGTCCCGCTTCACATCTAACGTCGGCTACGGCCTCATGACTGCGAAGTCCGCGCTGTGCCCCGGGGGTAAACATTGATGCCGGTCCGCAGAGCAGGCTTTGGCAGCCGGGGTACGGCTCCAGACATGAAGCCTTAAAGGCTGGGATAACGCGGCGCGCGGTCGGAAGAACCCGCGGCGATTGTATTTGTGGTGCGGGCGGTCGGGGTCGAACCGACACTCCTTTCGGAACTGGATTTTGAGTCCAGCGCGTCTACCAGTTTCACCACGCCCGCATCGGCGGACCTTCTAACGATGATGCCGCGGTCCGCCAAGCTCGCTCGCAGCCATCCTATTGCTGCCCGCGAGGCGCCAGGACGCAAAGGCGTTTTTTGACGCGCGGGCCGGCGAGATGGTGGGCCAGCGCGCGAGGGTTTTGAAGCGTCCCATTTAGCACTCACGCGGGACGAGGACTGTCGTTGCGCGCTCGGTGGCATGTTTCGTGGCGGTCGGCATACCCCATCAATTCGACAAATGGCCTGGAAACACGGACCTGATGGACCTCTTCGTGCCCTCACGCGAAGCTCCACCGCCGCCGACCTCCTCGCAGCGGTGAGCGTCCGCTACCCCTCCAAGTCCGCATAGGGCTTGCCGTCCCCCGAAAGAAGCACTGCGATCGGCCGGCTGGGCCTGAACTCCGCCAGTATGGCCATGACCGCCACGGTCAGCGGCGTCGACAGGAACGCGCCGACGGTGCCCCAGACCATGCCCCAAAAGGCGAGCGCCAGCAGCACCACGATGGGGTCGAGATTGAGACTACGGCCCTGCATCCGAGGCTGGATAACGTGACTGACAACGAAGTGCGTCGCCTCCAAACCCGCCACCAACAGGAGAGTGCGGACAAGGCTATCGAACTCGACGAGTCCAAACAGCGCCGGGAACAACACCCCGATGGCTCCGCCGATCGCAGGGATGTAGTTCGCCATGAAAATGATTACGCACCAGAACGCCACATGGCTCAGTCCGCAGGCCGTCATGATCGCCGCTGAAGCCGCGGTGATGATCACGCCGACCACCGTTTGCACCCAGATGTAGCTTTCGACGCCGTGGCGGATGCGCTCGAACACACGCCGGGCCTCGGCCCGCTCCGCGTCGCCACGGAAAAGTTCACGGAACCTGGTGGCGAACCCGCGACGGGACGCCAGGAGGAAGCCCAGATAGACGAGGACGAAGACCGCACCTTCCAGGAAGTGGCTCAACCCGCTCGCAATGACTCCGGCGAAACGTGCGGGATTGAGTTGCCCTAGAAGGCTGGCGGTGGTTGGCGTCGCCGAAAGGCCGAACCGCTGAGCGGCGGCTAGCAACAACGCATCGATCCGCGCTGAATAGGCGGGAGCTTGCGCTGCTAAGTCTGCGGCGTTGTCCGCCGCCAGCCAGAGGGTCAGACCCAACACGCTGACGATCAACACAAAAGCCAAGGCCAAGGCAGTCCGGCCTTTCAGCACCGTCACACGCCGCGTCATCGCACGCGCTAGGCCATCGATGACGATCAGGAGGAACACAGCCAAAGCCAATGGCTCGAGAATCCGTCGCAACGCGTAGAGCGCCGCTCCGGTCAGGATAACGGCCACGACCACATTGGCCACGCCAATCATCTTCATGATGCCGGCTAGCACTTCGGCCCCCTGCGGAGATTTGGCCTTGATCATCGCGTCTCCAAGATCCGGTCCACGCTTATCGAACGCACAGCTTCGCTCTTGGCGACTGTGGGCACAGGGAACTTGGGCGTCGAGGATGCTCTTTGAACTCCCTTCCGCAGCCCGCTCGGGGTGAAGGCGCTCGCGGCCGAGTTCAAGCAGGCGATCCCGGAGGCGTTCGCCATCTCGTGCAGCGCCTTGATCATCGACAGGCGCGGGCGCGACTGATAATAATTCGCAACTGCGTACTGGTAGCGGGCGTCCCTCTTCATGCACGATATGTTGTCCGACCCTCCGAAGGCCGCCGTCTCCGACGCGGCGGCGGACGGGAGGGTCATGCGGCTGAGCGCAGCCAAGCCCGGGGACCGGGGCGTGATCGTCGACGTGCGGGCCGAAAGCCATCCGGGCGACCACGGCGTGGCGGTCGACGAGTTGCAGCGGCGACTGCTGGAATTCGGCTTCGTCGAAGGCGCGCACGTCGAGGTGCTGCATGAGGGCGCGATCTGGCGCGATCCGATCGCGGTGAGGCTTGACGACATGCGCATCGGCCTGCGACGGCGCGACGCCGAAGACGTCTGGATCCTGCTCGACGGCGACGCATCGTCGGCCACATGAGCGAAACCGTCCTGCCGCCGGTCGCCTTGCGCAGCGCAAGGGTGGCCCTGGTCGGTAACCCCAACTCCGGAAAGACCGCCCTCTTCAACGCCCTCACCGGTAGCCGCCAGAAGGTGGCCAACTACGCCGGCGTGACCGTCGAGCGGAAGGAGGGCCACGTCGCCACCGCCAACGGCCGTGCGCTCTCGGTGCTCGACCTGCCGGGCACCTATTCCTTGCGGGCTCGGAGTCCCGACGAGGTCGTCACCCGCGACGCGGTGCTGGGCAAGCTCGCCGGTGAGCAGGCGCCCGATGTCCTGGTCTGCGTGGCCGACGCCACCAACCTGCGTCTGGTGCTGCGGCTTATCCTTGAGCTGAAAGCGGTCGGGCGGCCGATGGTGCTGGCGCTCAACATGTACGACATCGCCCAACGCCAGGGCCTGCGGATCAACCTGGAAGGCCTCAGCCGCGACATCGGTTGTCCGATCGTCACCACGGTCGCCACCCGCAAGCGCGGGGTCGACGACCTTGTCGCCCAGGTCGAGGCGCTGATCGCCGCGGGCGGACTCAGCGAAGCCAACACCTGGCGCGAGCCCGACGCCGGCCAGATCCGCGACGCCCACCGCGAAGCTCAGCGCATCCTCAAAGCCAACGTCCGCGCCCCGGAGCGGCCCGATACCTTCACCGGCAAGGTGGACAGCGTGTTGCTGCACCCGGTGGCGGGCCTGGCGATCCTGTTCGCGCTGCTGTTCGTGATGTTCCAGGCGGTGTTCACCTGGTCCAAGGCGGCAGGCGACCTGCTGGGCGACGGCTTCTCCGCGACGGGTTCGTTCGTGGCCGCCCATCTGCCGCCAGGCATCCTGACCAGTTTCCTGACCGACGGCCTGATCTCCGGCGTGGGCAGCGTGCTGGTCTTCCTGCCGCAGATCCTGGTGCTGTTCTTCTTCATCATCCTGCTCGAGGACTTCGGGTACATGGCCCGCGCGGCCTTCCTGATGGACCGGATCATGGGGGGCGCCGGCCTGCACGGGCGGGCGTTCATTCCCCTGCTCTCCAGCTTCGCCTGCGCGATCCCGGGGATCATGTCGACGCGGGTGATCGACAACAAGCGCGACCGGCTGACTACCATCATGGTCGCGCCGCTGATGACCTGCTCGGCGAGGATCCCGGTCTACACTCTGATCATCTCGGCCTTCATCCCGAACACGACGGTGGGCGGGTTCCTGAGCCTGCAGGGCCTGGTGATGTTCGGCCTCTACGCGGCGGGCATTCTCAGCGCGCTCGGCGTCTCGTTTGTCACGCGGCGGCTGTTCTGGCGGGGGGCGGTCGAGCCGTTCCTGATGGAACTACCGGCCTACAAGACGCCCGACCCGCTCAACGTCGCCCGGAACCTCTACCTGCGCGGCAAGATCTTCATCACGCGGGCCGGCACGATCATCCTGCCGCTGATGATCCTGGTGTGGTTCTTCTCGTCCTTCCCGGGCGCGCCGGCGGGCGCCACCGACCCGGCGATCAACTACAGCCTGGCGGGCCGGATCGGCCACTTGGTCCAACCCCTGCTCGCGCCTATCGGCTTCAACTGGCAGATGACCGTCGCCCTGATCCCCGGTTTCGCGGCGCGCGAGGTAGCGGTGGCGGCGCTGGGCACGGTCTACGCCATCGGCAACGCGGACGCCTCGCCGGGCGCCTTGGCGACCACGCTCTCTCACCACTGGTCGATCGCCACCGGTCTCTCGTTCCTGGCCTGGTATGTCTTCGCCCCGCAGTGCGCCTCGACCATCGGGGTGGTGAAGCGGGAGACCAACTCCTGGCTCTGGCCGACGGTGATGCTGGTCTACATGACGTCGCTTGCCTATCTGGCGGCCCTGGTCGTCTACCAGGTTGCAAAGGCCTCCGGGCTGGGCTGAAGTCTTACCTGCGGATTGATACCGCAGGTTGCGAATTAACCAACAATTCGCCCTGCTTTTTAATCGGCCGCTAAACGAGACGGGCGCACGCTCAACCCGTCATGCAGAAAACGCACGAAACCCCCTCCGACACGACCCACGGCAAAAAGCCGGTGCGGGCGACCCAGACGCTCGCCAAGCGTGTTCGCGAGGCCCTCCTTTCGCTCGGCGGCGAAGCGCACCGCGCGATGGTGATCGAGTCTGTGGCCCGCAACCTCGGCCACG
>DASXKT010000222.1:0-11463 GCA_036496685.1 Phenylobacterium sp. | reverse complement strand
GGCGGTGTTCCGGCGCGGCGATGCGATCTGGGTCGTGTTCGACGCCCCGGCCACGCTGGATGTCAGCCACACGCCGCGCGGCCTGGTGCAGCTCGCCGGCGTCCAGGCGACGCGCGGCAGCGACTATTCCGCGATCCGCATCGAAGCCGCCCGCGGCATGCCGGTGTTCGCCACCGCCGTCGGGTCAACCTGGACCATCGCGCTCGGACCCGGCGATCAGGGCATGCCCAGCGTGGTGAGGCTGGCGCGCGACGAGGCCGAAGGGCCGGCGACCTTGAAGGCGGCGGTGGCCGGCGCCACCCGCGTCGTGCAGATGGCCGATCCGCAAGCGGGGGACACCCTGACCGTCGTCACTGCTCTGGGGCCGGCCAAGGGCCTGCCCGGACGCCGCGACTATGTGCAGATCGCCGTGCTGCCCTCGGTCCAGGGCCTGGCGATCGAATCCTACATCCCCAACCTGGCGGTCGCCCGCGACGGCGACATCATCCGGATGACCCGGCCGCTCGGTCTGGCGCTCTCGCCGGCCGTCTCCGCCGACGCCGGTGCGCTACCGGGCGTCGACGCGCCGAGGCCCGCCGCCATGCCCGGACTGATCGATTACGTGAACTGGCCCAAGACCGGGCCCAAAGGGTTCCTGGTCCGCTACAACTCTCTGCTGACCGCCGCTTCTTTCGAGAGCGCCAGCAAGGACAAGAACGCACCGACCGCCGCGCGTATGGCGCTCGCCCGTTTCCTGGTCGGCTCGGAGCTCTCCTTCGAGGCGATCGGCGTGCTCAACGACGCGGCCCGCGCCAGCCCCCGGCTGCTGGACACGCCTGAGTTCCGCGGCCTGCGTGGCGTCGCCCGCGTCATGGCGCGCCGCTACAAGGAGGCAGAGGCGGACTTCTCGGCGCCGGTGCTGGCGGAGGATCGATCGACAGCGCTGTGGCGCGCCTATGTGGCCGCGCAACTCGCCCAATGGCCCGAGGCGCGCAGCCAGTTTGCGAGAGGCGTGGAGACCTACGCCATGTTCTCGCCGACCTGGCGCGCGCGCTTCGCCCGCTCCGACGCCCAGGCCGCGCTAGCCCAAGGCGACCTCGCCGGCGCCGATGCGCGCATCCGACTGGCCCTGGCTGACCAGACCGACGTCACCGACCAACTGGCCACCCGGCTCGTGCAGGCGAAGATCATCGAGCAGCAGGGTCACAAGGACCGGGCGCTCCGGATGTACACGGCCATCGCCACGGCGCCGATGCAATCGCTGGCGTCGCCGGCCTTGCTGCGGGCCACCCAGATCAAGTTCGAGACCGGCAAGCTCACACCCCTGCAAGCCGCCACGGTGTTCGACGGCCTGCGCTACCGTTGGCGCGGCGACGGAACCGAGCTTGAGACCATCCGTGCGCTCGGCCAGCTCTACCTGAACCAGGGCCGCTATCGCGAGGCGCTGGAGGCCCTGCGCTCGGCGGGTTCGCGCCTGCCCGACCTGCCCGAGGCGCTGCAGCTGCAGTCGGACCTGGCGGCGGCGTTCCGGGCCCTGTTCCTGGACGGCAGCGCCGATGGACTCGAGCCGATCCAGGCGCTGGCCCTCTTCTACGACTTCAAGGAGCTGACCCCGATCGGCTCCGACGGTGACCTGATGGTGCGCAAGCTGGTGCGACGGCTGGTGGACGTGGACCTGCTGGACCAAGCCGCAGAGCTCCTGAAATACCAGGCTGACAACCGCCTCGACGGCGTGCCGCGCGCCCAGGTGGCGACGGACCTCGCGCTCATCTACCTGATGAACAAGAAGCCCGAGCAGGCGATCCAGGCGATCAACAGCTCGCGCACCACCGTCCTGCCCGCCGCCCTGAACGCCGAGCGCCGGCTAATCGAGGCCCGCGCCTGGGCCGGCGTCGGCCGCTACGACGCCGCCCTGGAGATCATCGAGAAGGACACCTCGAAAGAGGGCCAAGACCTGCGCGGCGAGATCAACTGGAAGCAGAAGGACTGGGCCAAGGCCGGGCCGCAGTTCGAAAAGGCGCTCGGGAGCCGGTGGAAGGATCCCAACCCGCTCTCCGCAGACGAAGAGGGCAAATTGTTGCGGGCCGGCGTCGCCTACAGCCTGGCCGGCGACGACGCGGCGCTGGCAAGGTTGAACGGCCAGTACAGCCGCTTCTTCGAAGCTGCGCACAATCCGGAGGCCCTGCGAATCGCACTGACCGGGGTCTCGACCAACCGGCTCAGCGTCGCTGATTTCAGCCGCGTCAGCGCCGACAACGAGGCCTTCACGGGCTGGGTGGACAAGATGAAGGCCCGCTTCAAGGCTCAGCCCGCCCCCACCGGCAAGGGAAAGCCTGCCGCGCCGCCGCAACCCCCTGCAAAACAGGCCCAGGCCGCTCCGCCGGCGGTAGCAGCCAAGGGCTGAGCCGCTCCAGTCAAACGCGGTTGCAACATTTACGCAGGAAACCGATGCTATCCGACCAGTAAAAGCTGGGAGGCAGAGTATGAAACGAGTCCTGTTGGCCACGAGCGCCGTCATCGCAGGTGTTGCGCTTGTGAGCTTGGCGGCATCCGCCGGCATCGCCGCAGACACGCCCACCGCCACACCCCAGCGGGTCGACGACTTCCAGCTCACCGACCACACGCGGTTGGCGCAGCACCTCTACTATTTCGGCTACACGCCCGCGATCGTGCTGATGACGCGCTCGAACGGACCCAACTCGCCGGCCGGCGACGCCGCGTTGCAGAAGCTCTCCGACACCTACAAGGACAAGGGCGTCGTGGTCTGGGCGCTGGACTCCAATCTCGCCGACAGCCGCGATGCCGTCGCCGCCCAGGCCGCGAAGGAGAACCTGACCGTCCCGGTGCTGATGGACGAACAGCAACTGGTCGGCGAGTCGCTCGGCGTGCAGCGCGAGGGCGAGGTCTTCGTCATCGATCCCAAGACGTGGAACGTGGCCTACCGTGGACCGCTGGACGCGCACGCCGGCCAGGCGGTCGACGCCCTGCTTTCCGGCCAGAAGCCGTCGGTGACCCGCGTGGCCTACACCACCGGCAAGCCCGTCGCCTTCCCAGAGCGGGCCCATGCCGCGGAGTTCGCGAACATCTCCTACTCCAAGGAGATCGCGCCGATCCTGCAGGAGAAGTGCGTCAGCTGCCACGTGAACGGCGGCATCGGCCCCTTCGCGATGAACAGCTACGAGGTCATCAAGGGCTTCGCCCCGATGATCCGCGAGACGGTGCGCACCCACCGCATGCCGCCCTACTTCGCCGACCCGCACATCGGGGTCTTCAAGAACGACCAGGGCCTGACGGCCGACCAGACCAAGCTTCTGGTGCACTGGATCGAAGCGGGCGCGCCGCGCGGCGCGGGGACCGACCCCTTGCTGGCCAACGCCTCGAAGCGGGCGCCCGACTGGCCGACGGATCTCGGCAAGCCTGATGTCATCGTCGACCTGCCGGCCTTCAAGGTGCCGGCTTCGGGTCTGGTCGAGTACCAGAACCAGGTGGTGCCCAACCCCTTCACCCAGGACACCTGGCTGAAGGCGATCGCCATGAAGCCGGGCGACCGGCGTGTGCTTCACCACGTCGTCTCGAACCACATCCCGGACCCGAATCAACCCGCCGCGACGATCCCGGGCGGCTCGGTCGGTTCCTATACGCCAGGCGCCCAGCCGCAGGTCATGGCCGACAACTCCGGCGCCCCGGTGCCGGCCGGCGGCAAGCTGCACTTCCAGATGCACTACACGACCATGGGCAAGGAAACGGTCGATAAGACCGAGGTCGGCTTCTACACGCTGAAGGCCCCGCCGGAGTACATCAAGCGCTCGACGGTGATCTCGACCTTCGCCCTGATGATCCCGGCCGGCGAAGCCCGCCACCAGGAGGTCGCCTACCTGACCTTCCCGGCCGACGCCTACCTCTACACACTCTATCCGCACGCCCACTACCGCGGCTACCACGTGGAGCTGAAGGAAGTGACGCCGGACGGCAAGCAGGAGATGCTGCTGTCGCTGCCCAAGTACGACTTCAACTGGCAGCGCGACTATGACCCGGTGAAGCCGATCCTGGTGAAGGCCGGGACCAAGCTGGTCGCCACCTGGGTCTACGACAACTCCACCCACAACCCGGCCAACCCGGATCCCAAGCGCAACGTCACCTGGGGCGAACAGACCCCGGACGAGATGATGTACTTCCGGCTCAATTATCGCTGGGCCGACGAGACGGTGACCAACGTCCGCAACGACCTGCAGCAGAAGCTGTTCGCCTCGCAGATGATGGGCTCGCTCGACTCGAACCTCGACGGCTTCGTCGAGCCGAACGAGCTGAAGGGGCCGCTGGCCGGGCTGCGGGCGAAGTTCGCCGAGCTCGACCTGAACCACGACGGCAAGCTCGATCAGGCGGAACTGGCCAAGGCCATGCCGAGCCGCCGCATGGCCCGCGCCAAGGGCGAGACGCCGGACCTATAGGGCGGATCTAGCGGGACTGGCGTCTCTGGTTTGAGACGTCACTCTCGGCCTTGTGCCGGGCGCCCCCTTATCGTTTTGCTTGCCGCATAGGCTGTGGCAACGCCGTGGTGGGGATGGCTCCCTACGTCCCTGGTCCGTGGTGGAAGCTCTCCACGAGGCTGCCGGCCACCAGTCGCCAGCCGTCCACCAGGACGAAGAAGATCAGCTTGAACGGCAGGCTCACCACCACTGGTGGCAGCATCATCATGCCCATGCTCATCAGCACGCTCGCCACCACCAGGTCGATGACCAGGAACGGGATGAACAGCAGGAAGCCGATCTCGAAGGCGCGCTTCAGCTCGGAGATCATGAAGGCCGGCGTCACCACCCGGATGGGGGTGTCCATGGCCTTGGCGGGCGTGGGGATCTTCGAGAGCTTGATGAAGAGCGCCAGGTCCTCGCGGTCGACCTGTTGCAGCATGAACTGCTTCACCGGCCCGCCGGCGGCGTCGAAGGCGGTGGAAAGCTCCATCTTCTGATCGAGCAGCGGCTTGATCCCGTCGTTGTAGGACCGCTCCAGGGTAGGCCCCATGACGATGGCGGTCAGGAATAGCGCCAGTGAGATGATCACCGAATTGGGCGGGCTCTGTTGCAGGCCGAGCGCCGTGCGGAGCAGCGACAGCACCACCACGATCCGCACGAAGGAGGTGGTCATGATGACGATCGAGGGCGCCAGCGACAGGACGGTCATCAGCCCGATCAGCTGAACGACGCGCTCGGTCAGGCCGGCGCCGGTGCCGAGATTGATGTTCACCGCCTGGGCGATGGCCGCGGCCGGGAAGGCGAGGCTGGCCAGCGTGGTGACGAGCGCCAGGAGGGCGGCGCGGCGCCATTCCTCGGCGGGCAGGGCGCGGATAGCCTTGAAGAGCTCGAGCATCAGGCGCGCGCCCCGCCGGCCTTGGACGGGACCGCGTCGAGCGGGGAGACCAACTGTCCTTCGCCCAGCAGCAGCAGCCGCTCCTTGCCGTCGCAGGACACGATGACCAGTCGGCGCGCGGGGTCGAGCACGAGGCTCTCCACCACGGCCAGCCGGCGCTCCTTTGCGGGGCCGCCGAAGCGGGCCAATGCGCCCGGGCCATAGCGGCGCAGCGCCACCGCGCCCAGGCCGATCAGCCCCAAGGTCAGGACGAGCGCAAAGGCGGCTCTGGCGAAGTCGGCGAAATTCATGGGCGCTTCTGCGGCTGTCAGGCTTTTGCGGCTGGCGGGATTTTGCGGGCGTCGGTCGGGGCAAAGGCCAAGAGACAGCGAGTCCCTTAAGCTGCAGTTAACCCTGTTTCTTCACCGTAGCGGTCATGGACCTTGCGGACATTCCGATCTTCTCGATGTTGCGCAGCCGGATGGGTTACCTGTCCGAGAAGCAGCGCGTCATTTCCGAGAACGTCGCCAACGCCTCGACGCCCGGCTATTCGCCGCATGACCTGAAGGCGTTCAGCTTCCAGGCCCAGGTGCAGGCCGCGGCCGGCCCCGGATCGATGGCGGTCACCCAACCCGGCCACATGATGCCGCCGGGCGCCCGGCGCGGCGTCAACGTGAAGCCGGTGAAGACCAAGGACTCCGAGACCACGATGGACGGAAATTCCGTCGTGTTGGAGGAGGAGATGCTCAAGCTCACCGATGCTCGGATGGACTATGACGCCGCGGTGGGGTTCTACCAGAAGTCGTTGGATATCCTGAAGATTGCGATACGCAAGCCGGGCGCCGGCGGATGAGGGACGCGCGTTAGATGGCTGACAGCATCTCCACCTCGGCCCAGGCAGTCGCGATCTCGGCCCTGCGCGCGCAGCAGTCGCGCATGCGGATCATCGCCGAGAACCTGGCCAACGCCAATTCGACCTCGCGCACCGCGGGCGGCGATCCCTATCGGCGTCAGGCGCCGGTCTTCGAAGCCACCAAGATCGGCGGCGCCACCGGGGTCAAGATGAGCCGCGCCGCGCCCGACCCGACGCCGTTCAAGACCGACTACAATCCCGGCAATCCGTCCGCCGACGCCCAGGGCTACGTGAAGACGCCCAACGTCGATCCGCTGGTCGAGGCGATGGACATGCGCGACGCGCAGCGCGCTTACGAAGCCAACCTCAACGTCATCGAGACCGTGCGCGCGATGGACTCGCGCACGCTCGATCTCCTGAAGCGCTAGGCGAGGGCCCTAAGTCATGATGACCGCGCTCGCCGCCGCGAAGGCCTACGCCACCGCCCAGAAGGCGATCGGGGTCGAACCTGGCCTCGGCGGGACGGCGGCTGCGCCGGCGGGCGGCGGCTTCGCCGACATCCTGAAGACGGCCATGACCGACGCCATGAAGGCCTCCAAGAACGCCGAGACCCAGATGGCCGCCCAGGTTCAGGGCAAGGCCCAGCTCGTCGACGTGGTGACCGCGGTCTCCTCCGCCCAGACCAGTCTGGAAACCGTCATGGCCATCCGCGACCAGGTGATCGGCGCCTACCAGGAAATCATGCGGATGCCGATCTGAGCGCGTAGCGACTCGTCCCCGCGACGCCGGGGATCGCGAAGCTCTCGCCTCCTCAGAAAAAGGCCGTCGCCGCCAGGACGAAGCCTGGCCGGCTGCGCCGTGGCTCCGGCTGCGCTGCGGGTGATGCTGCGGTCAGTCCCAGGTCCAGCTCGACCGGACCCAGCCGCCGTACGACGTCGAAACGCCCGTCGAGGCGTGTGCGACGGACTGTGGTCCCCGAGGTCCCTGTCAGGGGTTGGAAGACCCCCACGTGGCCCGCGAACCGCCAGTCCGTCTCGACCCGCCACACCCGGTTCAGCTCGAGGTAGGCTACGCTCACGCCGGGCCGCATGTAGTTGGGCGAGATGTAGAGCCGGCCGCTGATGTCGCCGTCGGAAACCCCGAAATAAGCCTCGGAATACCGCACGCGGATGGGCGGCCGGGCGTGGACGGAGAGGTCCTGATTGTTGACGCCGACGTCCCAGGCGACGCCGTTCCTGCGTCGCGCCGCGAAGCCGAGATATTCCATATGCCCGAGCATCCTGGGGCCGCCGTGGCTGGGGTCCTGGCCGATCGCCGATCCGCCGAGGTAGACGCCGTTCGCGAAATCATCGCCGAGGGTCAGGGCAAGGGTCGGCCGGAGGTCGGAGACCGAGACGCCGCGAAGCCGAAAGTCCGATTGCAGGGCCAGGTTGCCGGCGAGCTGCGCACTGGCAGGACCCGAAAGCGTCAGGGCGGCCGCCGCGATCAGTCCGCCGATCAGGCGGCAAGGGGCGCTCTCCTCAACGCGGCGCAGATCCTTGCACGTGCGCGCAGCCGCAGCCACCGCAGGGCCCCGAAACGCGCAGCAGGGTCGCGCAAGCATCGATTTCGCCGTCCCCGCGAGTGACCAACACGCCAGCTGAGCTGCCGACGCGCGGGTCTATCTCGCGCACCAGTGCGAACAGTCCCGTTACATGGGCCGCCGCGAAGGAGCTTCCGGTCACCAGCGACCAGCGGCCGTGCGGCTGGGACGTCGGCACATCCCGCCCCGGAGCGCGATAGACGCCATGCGGCACGGCCGCAACCCCGTCGCTCGCCACGGCGACGACGCCGGCGTGCGACGCCGGGAACCCGCCCCCCGCGAGATTTGGATCCTGCGCGCCGACCACGACCGCGCCCCGCGTGATGGCGACGTCGATCAGCTTGCCCAGCAGCTGACCGGGCGGACCGCTGAGACTTAGGTTGATGACCTGGGCATCGTTCTCGATCGCAAAACTGAGCGCCCTGGCGAGACTGAGCGTGTCACAGACCGTGTCTGAGGGGGCCGCCTCCTGCCAGCAGGCCCTGAGCGCCATCAGCCGTGCGCGCGGCGCGACGCCGGCGACGCCGACCTGATTGTCCGCGACCGCTGCGATGATCCCGGCCACCGCCGTCCCGTGGTTTTCCGGCTCCGAGCCGCGGCCGGTGAGGAAATCGCGGCTGACTTGCACCTGGCCGGCGAGGTCGGGATGGCGGGCGTCGATGCGGCTGTCGACGACGGCCACGCGCACGTTCCGGCCTGTAGCAACGTGGTGCAACTCGGCCAGCCGCCAGACCTTGGCCGACGGCTGCAGCGGAAAAAGCGGGTCGTTGGGCGCGGTCGCCGCCGCCTCCGCCCGATAGATGTGTATCGGCTCCGACCAGGCGACGTCGGGATCGCGCGAGAGGGCGGAGGCCGCCTCGTCCGGCGACCGTGCAGACGGCACGGCCATCACGAAGCAGTCGACGCCCAGAACCGGCATGGGCCAGCCGCTGACCAGGTTTAGCCCGTGCTCCTTCGCCAGCCGGGCGGCGATCCGCTGGCGCGCGGCCAGCCCCCCGGCCTGTCCATAGCCGCCGCCATAGCTGGAACTGGGCCGGAAATGTTCCGGCGCCAGCCGCAGCATGACCAGCACCTGAGCGTCTGTCTGAGTGGCGGCGGGCGAAGGTGTCTCGGCGAGTGCGGTGGGCGCCAGACCCGCCATCCAGAGGGCTACCGCGACCAGCAGGCCTCGAAGGCGCGGTTTCACCTGCTGGGCCCGGGATCGATCGGCTGGGCGGTGACCACCTCGGCCCGCGCGCGCAGGGCCGCCAACGCAATCTCCCGCTCGGGCGCCGGCACGGAGAGCACATAGGCGTCGGCCTCCGTCGGGCCGTCCACAAGGTGCGCGTGGATCGCTATCAGGGCCTCACGTAGGCTCCGCTCAGGCGTATCGGGGCGGAAGATCACCATGACATTGCCGCCCGTGGGCGCCGCGCGAGCGCCAAGCGCGTGGTACTGGGCGGTCGCACCGAACGGCGGCGAATAGGCCACGACCGCCACCAGCAGGGCGCCCGCCAAGGCGCCGACGCCCAACAGCGGCGCTGTGCGCCGGGCCAGGGCGATGGGCGCCCACGACCGGCCGCCCCACACGGGCTCGGGCCTCGGCCTGCCCGCCGGCGCCCGGTCGGCCTCCACCATTCGGCGCATCCGCGACCAACTGTGCTCGACGTTGAGCGGCAACTGGGCGATCTCCGGCCCGAGCCGCTCCTGAAAGCGCACCTCCGCCTGGCATTCCGCGCAGACGCTGAGGTGGGCCCGCACGCGATCCTCCTCGGTTGGGTCGAGCTGCCCGTTCAGGTACCAGGGCAGGAGCTCCTGCACCTCGCGGTGTTTTCCACCGCGGAATCCGATCACGCGTCCCATGATTGGCGCCTTCACAACCAGTCCCCCAACCGGCCCGCGAGCATGCCCTTGAGATAGCGTCGCGCGTGTAGCATCCGGGTCTTCACCGTGCCCACCGGGCACCCCATGATCTCGGCGATCTCGCGATAGCCTGCGCCATGGAAATAGGTGAGGCCCAGCACCGCACGGTGCTCCGCCGAGAGCCGGTCCATAGCCGTCAGCAGGATCGCCTGGACCTGGCGTTGACCCATGCTCTGCTCGGGATCGCCCCCATCGACCAGCTCCAGCGCGGACTGGTCGTCCAGCGGCTCGTCGTGGCGTGACCGGGCCTTCAGCGCTGTCCGGTAGGCAATGGCGAAGATCCAAGTCGAAACCTTGCTGGCGCCGTTGTACTTATCCGGCCGCTTCCAGACCACCATCATGGTGTCGTTCAGCGCCTCCTCCACCAGGTGCGGCAGCCGCAGCATGTTGGTCAGGAAGCGCGTCAGGCGCGGGTGGTAGTCCCGATAGAGGGCCTCGAAGGCGCGCAGGTCGCGCTCCACGATCCGCCGGATCAGGCGCACGTCGTCAGACGCGAGCGATGCTCCCTCCGTCTGGCGGTCTACCTCGGATTGGCCTGGCCCGTACAACATCGGTCCCCTGCATCTGTGCGTGTATGCCGACCGAAGCGAGAGCGGTTCAAAAAAAATTCGCACCGAGCGACGCAGCGGTCCGCGGGGTCAGGGCCGTTTTGCGGGCTTTGAACCGTTCGATCCCACCCCGGCATTCACCGGACGACGCCACCCGTTGACCGCGGATCGTCCCGGAGAAACCTTCTTAGGAGCACAGTCATGCGTAAACTGCTGATCGCGGCCGTCGCCGTGGCGGCCCTGGGCGCGGGGGGGGCCAATGCGACGACATTCACCGACACTACTGACGACTTCCTGCCGACCTTCGTCGGCAATCATGACGCCGATCTCGACATTCGAAGCTTTACCGTCGACTTCGACGCGGCCGCCTCGGTGTTCAATGTGGCGGCGAGTTTCGTCGGCAAGCTCGACACCCAACAGGTCGGCTCATTTGTCCTTGGCATCGATACCGGACCGGGCGCTAAGAACTTCGCCAATATCAACAATCCCGGCGTCGTCTTCGACCAGACGGCCACCATCCAGAAGACCGGCGCGGCCCAGATCGGCGCCAATTCGCTGGACTCGAGTCTGGACGCCGATGGCCACGGCTTCAGCTTCATCCTCCCAACCCGGTTCCTGAGTTCCCCGGCCGGCTTTTCGCCGCAGGACTTCCGGTTCAGCCTCTGGTCCAAGAACGCCAGCTCGATCGCCGATTTCGCCCCGAACAACGACACCATGCGGGCCGTCCCCGAACCGGCGAGCTGGGCGATGATGATCCTCGGTTTCGGCATGGTCGGCGCGATGATGCGCATCCGCCGGCGCGCCGTATCTGCTCGACTGGCCTAAGCCCTCTCTAGCCAGTCGTGGGGAGCCCCGTGACACCTGAATATCCCCGACACAGTGGGTGTCGCGTGGGCTCCCCGTCTTTTTCGATTTCAGGAATTGGCAGCCAGAATCCGGGGCTGCGCAGCTCGGCTCTCATGCTACGCCTTGCCCATGGCGGGGCCGGCGATCGAGCTTACGGGGGTTGAGAAGCGGTATGGCGCGCGCGCGGCGCTGGCCGGCGTCAGCCTGTCGGTGGCTCCCGGTGAATTCACCGCCCTGGTGGGGAGCTCCGGCTCAGGCAAGACCACCCTTCTGAAGACCATCAATCGGCTGACGATGCCGGACGCGGGCTCGGTGCGGGTGCTCGGCGAGGACGTCATGGCGCTCGCGCCACACCTCCTGCGCCGCCGGATCGGCTACGTGTTCCAGGAGGTCGGGCTCTTTCCGCACCT
>DASXKT010000221.1:0-9112 GCA_036496685.1 Phenylobacterium sp. | reverse complement strand
CAGACCTCCATCGATCGGCGCAGCTACAGCGTGGCCACCGACCTGCAGGCCCAGACCGGCGCTATCGCCGACGCCCTGCGCAACGTGCCCTCGGTCGAGGTGGACGTGCAGGGCAACGTCAGCCTGCGCGGCGACCCCAATGTCACCATCCTCGTCGACGGCAAGCCATCGAGCCTGTTCCAAGGCGACAACAAGGGCCAAGCGCTGCAGTCCCTGCCCGCCGACTCGATCGAGCGCGTGGAGGTGATCACCAATCCCTCGGCGGAATTCCGTGCGGACGGCTCAGCCGGCGTCATCAACCTGATCAGCAAGAAGGCGAAGGGCGTGGGGCTGATCGGTTCGGTGCGGGTCGTAACTGGCGACGGCGACCGTTACTCCGCCAGCGCCAGCACCGGCTACAACTCCAACGACCTGACCATCGCCAGCGATCTCAGCTTTCGTCAGGACACCCAGAAGACCCACACCGTCGACAACCGGCGGCAGCTCGATCCGGCCGGGGGCGGCTTCGACGCTGTCGATCAGGACCAGATCACCCACTTCCTCGCCAATTCCTTCAATGGCCGGACCAGCGTCGATTACGACCTAACGCCGCGCACGCGGATCGGCGGCGAAACCCACGGGAACTACACCTTCTTCCGCATCTCAGCGCCGAGCCAGTTCTCGGCGGAGGACGTCGCGGGCGCGCCGGCGGACAGTTTCGATCGCCTGCTCAGCGTCCACCAGAAGCGCGCCGCCCTCGAGTTCAGCGGCAACCTCCGGCAAAAGGTCGGCGGCGAGGGCGAGTTCGTCCTCAGTCTCAGCCACGAAGACATCAACGACGACCGCGTGCGTGCCGGTCACACCTCCGACCAAGTCCCGCCCGCCCCCGACCTGTTCGACGAGCAGCGGTTGGACAACCACCTGCACCTGACCGACCTGAAGGGCGACTACACCCAGCCGATGGCTGACAACTCGAAGGTGAAGCTCGGCTTCGATATCGAGTACGTCGACAACGCCTACCGCAATCGCGGCTTCACGGGCTCCGCGCCCGACGCGCTCGTTCCCGACGCCTCGCTGACCAACCTATTCCTGTTCAAGCGGACAATCAGCGCGGCCTACGCGACCTACGAACAACCGATCGGCGACCTCACTGTGCTCGCAGGCCTGCGCGTCGAGGACGTGCGGATGGATCTCGACCAGGCGACCCTGGGCCGGAGCGACGAGAACAAATACCTGAAGGCGTATCCGAGCCTGCACCTGGGCTGGAAGCTGGCCGACGCTCAGCAGCTCACGGCGAGCTTCAGCCGCCGGGTCCAGCGGCCCGATCCCAGCGAATTCAATTCCTTCCGCTTCATGATCGACCCCCTGAACTTCCGGTCGGGCAACCCCTTCCTGAAGCCCCAGCAAACCCAGTCCTTCGAGCTTGGCTACGAATACCGCCAGTCACCAGTCCTGCTTTTGGCGACCCTCTATTACCGGGAGAACCGCGATGGAGTCGCTGACGTGGCCCGCGACCTGGGCGACGGCGTGGTCCTCACCCAGCGGGCCAACATCGCCCAGAGCCGGAGCACCGGCGTGGAGCTGGTGGCCAACGGCCGCCTGACCAAGACCCTAACTTACAACGTGAACGGCAACATCGGCTGGAGTCAGCTGGATGCGCTCGGGCCCACGTTCGCGCCAGCCCGATCGTTGTTCACCCCGTCAGGCCGCGGAAGTCTGACATGGCAACCGACCGCTGCCGACACCGTCCAGCTGAACGCG
This sequence comes from Phenylobacterium sp., assembly GCA_036496685.1. Lineage (GTDB taxonomy): Bacteria > Pseudomonadota > Alphaproteobacteria > Caulobacterales > Caulobacteraceae > Phenylobacterium. Next base: position 7,372 of record DASXKT010000221.1, on the reverse strand, counting down.
TTCATGAACGGCAAGCGGCTCACCCCCCAGGGTTACGCCGACTCGATGGTCGGGGTAGACGTCGGCTATCGCCACAAGCTGACCGACAAGCTGTCCCTGATGATGACGGCCCAGGACGTGCTCGGCACCTTTCGCGCTTTCCAGGCCATCGATACGCCGGTGCTCCACGAGCGAACGACGACGGACTTCGACACCCGCCAGGTCCGCATCGGCCTCACCTGGTCGTTCGGCGGTGGCCGCCAGAAGGACCAGGGCTTCGAGTTCCAGAACGGGCCGTCGCCGCAATAGGGCTTCCGCTAGAGAACCTGTTGAGCAGCTCGAAGGCTGTTACGCAGCGCTGAGCGACGGCTTCACGCGCCGGCGGCGCAGCACCGCACCGGTCAGGCCGAACCCGCCGATCATCAGCGCCCAGCTGGTCGGCTCGGGCACGCCGGTGATCCGCAGCGAAACCCCGCCGAGGTTGCTCGCGTAGTTCCCGTCCCCGTCAAAGATGTTGAAGACGATTGTGGACGTCTGGGCGAGCGAGAAGTTCAGAGGGTTGGCGAAGGTGTCCGGCGTGAACACGCCAGGAGGGCTGGGGAGCGGCACTTGGCCGAAACCCCACGAAGGATTGTTCTGCGCGGCGGTGAGCGCGGCCAGCGCCGTGGCGAAACCGCCCTGATTTCCGATGAAGTTCAGCTCAGCGGGAACGTTGGGCACAACCTGCGCCGTGAAGCTCCACTGCCAGAGATGACCGCAGGCGTTGCCCTCGCACTGGGCGAGACTGTTCGGGTTCCACGCGTCGAATTTGCCACCATCAGCGATGCCGATCGCCGTCAGGCTATAGCTGCCGGCGGCCAGCACCAAGAGCACGGGATTGCCCGAGCCGACACCATTGGTGGCGGCGTTGATGTCGACGATCGCGGCTGCCGCAGAGCTCGCCGCGCTGATCGTCGCCGTCGCCAAGACAGCGCCGAGCGCCCAGTTCCTGATATTCATTTGGATCGATCCCCCGATCGTCGAATATTATGAAAACATTATGAGACGCGTTACCTTCGTTAACGATATTCGGCAAAATATTAGATCGCAAATCGGATTCACCTTGTAGGCGATTTCCTCAGCTAGACTCCGAATTTCGCACTAATGATCTCATAGGTAGAAAAATGTTCACCAATTACCTGGGCGCGCACCTCAGAACGACTCGATAAATCCATTCAGATGGGGGTCGTTGCTCGGGAACGCTTCCCGATGGGCCAAGCTCGTAGGCCTAGAGACGCCGTTCAAGCACCACGAAGCAGAGGTCGTCGCGCAAGGGGCGGCCGAAACGGTCGTCGCCATATGGGAACGGTCGGGTCTCGCCGGTCAGCGAATAGCCGCGCCGCTGGTACCAGGCGATCAGGGTGTCGCGGACATTGATCACCGTCATCTGCATCCGGCGCGCTCCCAGCGTCCGCGCGGCGTCCTCGCCCGCGGCCAGGAGCCGGCGCCCCAGCTTCTGATCCTGCCGGTCGGGGCGCACGGTCAGCAGGCCGAGGTACCATGCGTCCCCGTCCGCGGGCTCCAGCCAGAGATGGCCCATGAGTTCGCCCGCCGCGTCGCGCCAGACGAGCAGCTGCGCGTCCGGCTTGGCCGCCACGTCGGCGCGCAGCGCCGCCTCGGTGACGCGCTCGCCATCGAGGTAGCTCTCCACCGTCCAGCTCGCCTGCGGTCCCGTCCCGCGATAGGCCCAGTTGGTGAGCGCGACGATCTCGGGATAGTCGGCCTCGCTGGCCGGCCGCAGGCTGGCGCCGTCGATCAAGCCGTAGCCTTTGCCGGCGCAGCGGTCGGCAGGACGTAGTCCTTCATCCGTTCACGGATCAGCTTCTTGTCGATCTTGCCCGTCGCGCCCAGCGGGATGTCGTCGACGAAGACCACGTCGTCCGGCGTCCACCACTTGGCGATCTTGCCTTCCAGGAAGCCCAGGAACTCGTCCTTCGAAGAGGTCTCGCCCGGGTTCAGCTTGACCAGCAGCACCGGGCGTTCGTCCCATTTCGGGTGGGCGGCCCCGATGACGGCGCAGAGCGCGGCCTTGGGATGGCCCACGGCCAGGTTCTCGATCTCGATCGTGGAGATCCATTCGCCGCCGGACTTGATCACGTCCTTGGCGCGGTCGGTGATCTGCATGAAACCGTGGCTGTCGATGGTGGCCACGTCGCCGGTGTCGAAGAAGCCGTCGTCGTCGAGGATTTCGCCGCCGTCACCCTTGAAGTAGCCGCCGGCGATGAACGGGCCCTTGACCTTCAGCCGGCCAAAGGTGGTTCCGTCGTGCGGCAGGCGATGGCCCGCGTCATCCTCCAGCTTCATCTCGACGCCGACGGGCGGGCGGCCCTGTTTGAGCTTGAAGCGCAGTTGATCCTCCGCGCTCATCGCCGCGATCTCGGCGTTGGGAGTCGAGAGGGTGCCGAGCGGCGACATTTCGGTCATCCCCCAGGCATGAGTGACGTCGACGCCGAATTCGTCGCGGAAGCCGCGGACGATCGCCTCGGGCACCGCCGAGCCGCCGATCACCACGCGCTTCAGGGTCGTGAGCTTGCCGTTCGTCTCGCGAAGGTGGGCGAGCAGCATCTGCCAGACCGTTGGCACCGCAGCCGAGAACGTCACCTTCTCGGTCTCGAGCAGTTCGTGCACGGACGGGCCGTCCAGCTTGGCGCCGGGGTTCACCATCTTCGCGCCGATCGCCGCGCAGGAGAATGCCAGGCCCCAGGCGTTGGCGTGGAACATTGGGACCACCGGCAACACGGTGTCGACCGCGGAGATCCCCATCACATCCTTGCCCATGGTCACCAGGGTGTGGATGAAGTTCGAGCGGTGCGAATAGAGCACGCCCTTGGGGTTGCCGGTCGTGCCGGAGGTGTAGCAGAGCGCCGCGGCGGTGTTCTCGTCGAAGTCACCCCAGACGAAGTCGGCCGAATTGTCAGCAACCAGGGTCTCGAAGCACAGGGCGCCCGGAAGGTTGACGTCCTTCATGTGCGCCTCATCGGTCATGACGACGAAGTGCTTCACGCTGGGCATCTTGGCGCGATGCTCGATGAGCGTCGGGAGGAAGGTGAGGTCGGTGAAGATGACCTTATCTTCGGCGTGGTTGATGATGTAGCAGAGCTGTTCCGGGAACAGCCGCGGGTTCAGGGTATGGCAGACCGCCCCCATGCCCATGACCGCATACCAGGCTTCGATGTGGCGGGCAGTGTTCCAGGCCAGGGTCGCCACGCGGTCTCCCGGCTGGATCCCAAGACCCTTCAGCGCATTCGAGAGCCGCTTGGCGCGGGTGTGGACCTCGCCATAGGTCGTGCGGACGATCGGCCCTTCGATTGAGCGGCTGACGATCTCGCGGTCGCCATGCCAGTTGGCGGCGTGATCGAGGATCTTGTCGACCGTCAACGGCCAGTTCTGCATCAGGCCAAGCATTGGCCACTCCTCCCCAAACAGTTCCCGATGGGCCCCTGTCTGGTTATCCGACAGGCTAGTTCCCTCAGCGCCTATACGCAACGCGAGCGCCCTTGGGGAGAGCCATTCCGGCTGGCGGCTTCAGGTCAGGTCTTGAACCGCTTCAACCACGCCCTGGCGGCTTCCTCGGTCGGGGACGTCGCCTCCACCGTAGGCCAGGGCGCAGGGGCGCCGCCGTAGCGTGCGACCTGATCGTGCAGCACTTCGAGGGTGGCGTCGGAGGCGTCGCCGACCCGCGCGGCGACGCGGGCCTCGAGGGTCTCGAGCGGCGCCTGGAGCCACGCGCCGCGGAACGGGACGCCGCATTCGGCCGCCAAGGCCTCGGCCTGCGCGCGCAGCGCCGGCTCGGTGAAGGTCGCGTCGATCACCACGGCGCGGCCGGCGTTCAGCAAGGCGCGCGCCGTCGCAAAGACCGTTTCGTAGACCCTGGCGTAGAATTCGGGCGTGTAGACCTCGCGATCGAGGCGATCCACGTGTCCGGCGCCCGCCAGCCGCTTGCGGGCCTCGTCGGTGCGCAGGACCACGGCGCCGGGGGCAGCGCCCAGGCCAGGCGCAATGGCGCGGGCAAAGGTCGACTTTCCGGTGCCTGAGAAGCCGCCCACGACCGCCAGAACCGGCGGCGTGGGCGCGAGATGGGCGATAGCGGCCTCGACATAGGCCCGCGACGTCGTCAGGTCCCCGGAGTGCGCCGAGACGTGCGCCCGCACCCCTGCCCGCACCGACAGCATCAGCGGCAGGGCGCGCAGCCCCTCCCAGAGCTCGGCGGGAAAATGCCGGGCGGCCTCGTCGAGATAGGCCGACAGCACGCGCGCCGCCGCATCACGCCGTCCGCGAAACTCAAGGTCCATCAGGAGGAAGGCGAGTTCGTACTGGGCGTCGAGGTCGGACAAGAGGTCGTTGAACTCGATGCAGTCGAAGAGGACCGGACGGCCGTCCTCCACGAGGATGTTGGCCAGGTGCAGGTCGCCGTGGCATCGCCGTGAGAAGCCGGCATCCCGCCGCGCCTCAAGGAGTGGTCGCTGGCGCGCCAGTTCGACGGCGGTCGCAGCGATCATCAGCTCGACGCGGTGACGCTCCAGCTGGTCGCTGAGATCAGACAGCACCTCCGCATTGGACCCGACCGTGAAGGCGAGCGCGCTCCAGCCACCCTTGGGCCGTAAGGGAGCCGTGGCATGGAAGCCGGCGATGGTGCGGCCCAGCGCCTCGGCCATCTCGCCATCGACGGCATCGAGGTCGACCGAGAGCACGGCGCCTTCGTCGAAGCGGCGCATCTCCAAGGCAAATTCGACGACCTCGCCCGCGCCTTCCCAGGCCAGGCTGCCGTCGGCCTCGCGGGTGATGCTCCGCACCCTTCGATAGATGTCGGGCGCCTGCGGCCGGTTGAACTCGAGCTCGCGATCCAAGGCCCACCGTCGCCGCTCGGCAGTGGTGAAGTCGACATAGCCCAGGTTGACGTCGCGCTTCAGCTTCCAGGCGACGTCGCCGGCCAGGAAGATGCGCGCGCAGGCCGTTTCGATGGCCCGCTCGGATTGTTCGCGCAGCCAGGCGACGAGTTCGGCCTCTTCGGGTCCCGCCAGGGATGGGTCGCTCAAGGAAACAGCCTATGCGTCGCCCAGCCGTCGCCGTAGCGCGTGAAGACCAGGCGTTCGTGCAGGCGGAACGGCCGATCGCGCCAGAACTCGATCGCCTCGGGCTCGACGCGGAAGCCTGACCAGTGCGGCGGGCGCGGGACCTTCCCGAGGCCGAACTTAAGCCCGAACTCGGCGATCTTCTTTTCGAGCGCCAGCCGGTCGGGGAGCCGCCGGGACTGGGCCGAGGCCCAGGCGCCGAGCTGCGCCGGCCGCGCCCTGGTCGCCCAGTAGGCGTCCGCCTCCGCCGCCGAGACAGGTGTCACCGCCCCGCGGACCCGCACCTGCCGGCGCAGGGACTTCCAGTGGAACAGCAGCGCAGCCTTCGGGTTGGCCGCCAGCTCCTGGCCCTTGGCGCTCTCGATGTTGGAATAGAAGACAAAGCCCTTCGCGTCGGCGTCCTTCAGCAGCACCATGCGTACGTCCGGCAGGCCGTCGGCGTCGACCGTCGCCAGGGACATAGCGTTGGCGTCGTTTGGCTCCTTGGCCAAGGCCTCCTGCAACCAGGCGTCGAACAGCGCGAAAGGGTCCGTCTCGCTGAGCATCGGCAGCGGTTCGGCCGATGCGACCTGGCGGACGTAGTCGTCCTCGGTTGGCGACGGCGGAATGAGTGTCTTGTCGGTCATCGCAGCCGATATAGCCGAAGGCTCAAGACCTTCGCGAGGCTTAACCGAGCTTTGACGATGTCGCGCCGATCCTGTGCGGCGATGTCATCCGGTTCGCCGATTTCCCTGAAGACCGCCCGCGAGGTGCTGGGCGTGGGCCCACGCGTCAGCGCCAGCGAACTGCGTCGCGCGTTTCGCGAGGCCGCCAAGCAAGCCCACCCGGACCGCCCGGGCGGGGGGGCCGACCGCTTCCGTCAGGTCGTCGCGGCCTACCACCGGCTCCAGGCGCTGCACACGGGTCCCGAACGTATCGTCCAGCCGCCGGCCCCGCGCCCGCCGGAGCCTGGCGTGCTCGAAATCAGCCCGCTGATGGCCTTGCGCGGCGGCGCGTCTGAGCGCCAGCTCGCCGACGGCCGGCGCATCCGCCTGCGGCTGCCGGCCGGGCTTCGTAGCGGCGACACCGTTCGCGCCGGGGACGCCCAGATGAGCGTCGTCGTGCGGGGTGCGCCGGAGATGCTGGTGCGCGGCGACGACCTCTGGGTCTCCGTCAGCGTCGCGCCGCGCGTGCTCGAAGAGGGCGGCCGGGTCGCGCTGGAGACCCCGCTCGGCCGCCGCATCGTCTGGCTGACCAAGAAGGCTGGCGAACGCAAGCTCGTGCGGCTGGTGGGTCAGGGTCTTCCCGCGCGGGGCGGCCATCACCAAGGTCACCTCTTCCTGCGGCTGTCCCCCAAAGAGGGCCGGGCCGATTCGGCCGCGCGCACCCTGCTGCGACGCTTCGCTGCGGCCTGGGCGGCGTAAGCCAGATGCGTTGCGGATTTGGGCGGCGCAGGCCCCGCCCCTCGCCTATGGTCGCGCTACGATTCTCACGGAGCCGTCGATGTGCCTTTCCAAGCTCACAGCCCTTGTGCTGGGGGCGCTCAGCCTTGCGACCGCGGCCCGGGCCTTCCCGGTGGGTGAGCGCCATCTGGAGGCGGTGAATCCGACCGCCGCGCTGCGCGACGCCGAACACAAGGCCACCGTCCGGGTCACCGTCTGGTATCCTGCCGCCGAGGGCGCGGAGGAGCAGTCGCTCGATATCGGCCCGCCCGGCCAGCCGTTGTTCTACGTCGGCTCGGCCGCACCCAACGCCGCCTTCGCCGACGCCCGGCCGCGGCCGGTGATCCTGTTCTCGCACGGCTACGGCGGCTCGGCCCGGATGATGGCCTGGTTTACCACCGTCTTGGCCCAGCAAGGCTATGTGGTGATCGCCGTCGACCATCCGGGCAACAACAGCCAAGACAAGATGACCGTCCCCGGAGCCGCCCTCTTCTGGGATCGCCCGGGCGATCTGGCCGCGGCCCTTGAGCGGGCCAGGACCGATCCGACGATCGCCCCGCATCTGGACGTGAGGCGCCTAGCCGTCGCGGGCTTTGCAAACGGCGGCTTCACCGCGCTTGAGGCCGCCGGGGCGCGGACCGACCTGGCGCATTTCCGCGCCTTCTGCGACGCCCACCCCGACGACGGCGTCTGCCGGCCACAGCCGGAATTCCCGGTGACCCTTGAGCAGGCGACGGCGGCGCTGGCGACACCGGAGCTCGCAGGCGAGGCCGCCCGTGCTGGAGACGACCATTCCATCCGCGGCGTGCGCGCGGCCTTTGTCATGGCGCCGGCCTTCGTTCAGGCCTTCGACCCGGCGAG
>DASXKT010000220.1:0-8623 GCA_036496685.1 Phenylobacterium sp. | reverse complement strand
ACTTCGGGTTCGCAGTGGACGCGGCCGGCGAAGCCGCTGGCTTTCGGATCGTGCCATGACGGCCGCGGTCCACGCCTTCGAGAGGGACCGGGCGCCGGCCGGGCGGCTGGCCTCCGCGCTCGGCGCACCGCTTCGGGCAGTGCAGCTCCACATCCTTCCGGACGCTGAGAGCCTGCCCAACGTCGGAGCCTGCCCGGCGACCGTCATCCTCTACCGCAGCCTCGACCGGCCGGACGCCAAGCTGATGCCGACGCTGCTGGCCTGCGACGCTTTCCGGCGCGCGGGCGCAAAGCGTCTCGTGCTCGTGGCCCCGTACATGCCCTATCTGCGCCAGGACGCGGTCTTCCTCCCCGGCCAGCCGCTGAGCCGCGACGTCATCGGATGCCTCCTAGGTAGAGCTTTCGACCGCATCGTCACGGTCGACCCACACCTGCATCGCACGACGTCGCTGGCGTCGGTGTTCGGCGAGGCGGAGGTCGAGGTCCTCACCGCCGCCTCCGTGCTCGCGCACCGGTTCTGCAACACGAAGCCGACCCTGGTGGTGGGGCCGGATGCGGAGTCGGAGCCCTGGGCGGCGGCCGTGGGGGCGCTGCTCGGCGTGGCGCACCTGACCCTATCCAAGACGCGGAGCGGCGATCGGGAAGTGGCTGTGAGCGCACCCTGCCAAGCGGCCGTGTCGGGGCGCCGCGTGCTCCTGCTCGACGACATTTGCTCAACCGGCGAGACGCTTCTCGACGCAACGAGGCGGCTGCAGATGGCGGGCGCTGCCTCGGTGGACATCGCCGTGGTCCATGCCCTCTTCAAGCCGCCTGTTGCCGATGCCCTGCGATCGGCCGGCGCACGCTCGGTCGTCTCGACCGATTCCTGCGCGCATCCCACCAACGCCATCCACCTAGCGTCCGTCCTGGCGGCCACGCTTTCCCAGGAGTTTGCCGCATGACCCCGAAACTCACGTTCCATGGCGCCGCCGGTTGCGTGACAGGCTTCTGCGCCCTGCTCGAGACGGACCGCGCCAAGGTCCTGATCGACTGCGGCATGTTCCAGGGCTCCAAGACGCTGAAGGCGTTGAACTATGGAGACTTCCCATTCAGCGCCGCCTCGATCGACGCGGTCCTCCTGACCCACGCCCATATCGACCACTCGGGCCTCCTGCCGAAACTGATGAAGGCGGGCTTCCGCGGCCCGATCCACGCCACGGCGGGCGCCCGTGACCTCTGCGCGATCATGCTGGCCGACTCCGGCGGCATCCAGGAAGGCGAGGTCCGGCAGTTGAACCGGCGCAACCAGCGGCGGGGCCGCGCCGAGGTGAAACCGATCTACACGGTGCGCGACGCCCATCGCTGCATGGAGCAGTTCTCCAAGGTGAAGCTGGGCGAGCCCGTCGAGGTCGCGCCAGGGATCAGCGCCACCTACTGGGAGGCGGGACATATCCTCGGGTCCGCCTCCATAGAAGTGCGGGTCGAGACCGCAGAGGGCGGCGAGACCCTTCTGTTCTCCGGCGACCTGGGTCCGGGCGGCAGTGACTTCCTGCCGGATCCGCAGGGGCCCTCCGGGATCGACTACCTGATCATGGACTCGACCTATGGCGACCGTGAGCGCCTGACGCTCGGCGGAAACGCCCGCCGCGCGCTGCTGGCCAAGGAACTGAACGACGCCCATACCGCCGGCGGACCTCTGCTGATCCCCGCCTTCGCCGTGGAGCGCTCCCAGGAGTTGCTAGCGGACCTGCTGACCCTGATGGAGGAGCACCAAGTCCCACAGGCTGACGTATTTCTCGACTCGCCACTGGCCATCGAGGCTACGGAGATCTTCCAGCAGCGCGGCTGGAACCGTGCGACCGAGTCCAATCCGTTCGACAACCTGCGCCAAAGTGGGCGGCTGAAGTTCCTGCGCGAACCCGGCGAGAGCGACCATCTCGAGACGTTGACCGGTTGGCACGTGATCATCGCCGCCAGCGGGATGTGCGATGCCGGCCGGGTGCGCAAACATCTGAAGCGCCTGCTATGGAGGCGTCAGGCCACGGTCCTGCTGTCTGGCTACCAGGCGGCCGGCACGCTCGGACGCATCCTTCAGGAAGGGGCGGACCGGGTCAGCATCCAAGGCGAGGATATCCAGGTCCGCGCTCGCATCCGGTCGCTGGACGTCTATTCCGGCCATGCGGACGCCGCGGCCCTGGTCGCCTGGGGCAAGCAACGTGCGCCAATCTCTGGCGGCATCTTCCTGGCGCACGGCGAGCCAGCCTCGTTGCAGGGGCTGAAGACCCGGCTGTCCGCCGCCGGCCTGCCTGCAGATCGGATCACCATCCCGGCGATGGACGAGGGGTTCTCGTTGGAGCGCGGCGGTGCGAGCGTCCAGCCAATGGGCGTCCGCCGGATCGCCCCAGACGCCGCGGCCCGCGCCGACTGGCACAATGCGCGCGCCCAGTTGCTCATGACGCTCAACGACCAGCTGGAGGCGGCGCCGGACGACGACGCCCGCGAACGGTTGATCACCCGGCTCGCGGCGGCCCTGCGCCCCTCGGCCGAGCCGGTCTCCGAGGCGCGCCGCCGCGGCGTCGGGGCCTGAGCCTTGATCCAGATCACGGACCATGCACCCGGCGCGAAGCATCCTGGCGCTATGGAACAGACCACCGCCGCGCGCCCTCGCGCCATCCGGATCCCGACCTGGCAGGAAGAAACCCTTCGACGCGGCCGGCGATCGCTGGAGGCTGGCGCGGCCTACTTTGCAGTGTTGGCCACCGCCGGCTCGATCCTCGGACTGATCCGCGAGGTCAGTGTAGAGGCCGGCCTCGATCCGATGGTCGGGGCGCTTGCCGAAGCCTCGCTCTTGTTGCTGGTGATGCTGCTGGCGTCCGCTGCGATGATCCGCTGGTTCGGCGTGGCGAACCGCGCCGGCGACCGGCTGATGGTCGGCGCCGTCGGCATGAGCTTGGTGATGGCCGCGGAGCTTGCCGGCGGGTGGCTGATCCGCGGATGGGGCTTCTATGAGACCCTCGTCAACCTGACCACCAGGCCAGGGCAGGTGTTCGTGGCCCTCCTGATCGCCATCGTCCTGGCGCCGCTCCTCCAGCCGCGCTCGGGCCGCGCCGGCGGCCAGACATCTCCGCGGGGCGGCGTCCCCGTTGATCCTGATCAATCGCCGTCTTCCGCGACGGAGTAGCCTAAGTCGGCCGGGGGCTTGGTCCCGGGGCGACGTCGACGGACGGGGCCATGGCCAGAAACCAGATGGCGGACGCGGCGCGCAGGACGGTCGCGACATCCGAATTCGAGAGCGAGCCCTGTCCGCGGCGCCACTGCACGATCGTCGCCGAAGCGGACCACCGGATCGCCAACCACCTGGCCATGCTGGCGGGCCAGGTGCATCTGCGCGCGGCCGAACTGGCCTGCCAGGCCGATGCGCCGAACCGTGAATCCGTGTGCCTGCTCCTGCTTGGCCTCGAAGCGGAGATCTCGGCGGTCGCTCGCCTTCACCGCCTCCTGAGCGCGGGCGGCTCGAAGGCTTCCGCTGATCTTGCCGATCAGCTGCATGAGGTCTGCGCCACGATCAATACGGGTGTATCCGGCGCCGTGGTGGTCGAGGATCTTTCCCGCGGCCACGTGGTCGACGCGGAGCTCTTGCTGCCCGTCACTCAGATCGTCGCGGAAGTCATCACCAACGCGGTGAAGCACGCCTATCCCGCCGGGAAGGGGACCATCCTTGTTTCTCTTCGGGAAGTTGGCGCAGGGAAGACGGTGATCGAGGTCGTCGATCACGGGTCGGGCTTCCCGCCGGGTTTCGATCCATTGCGAGGTGGCGGGCTGGGATTCCGCGTCGTGCGCGCCCTGGCCAAGCAGATCCATGCGGTTGCGACGTTCCAATCGTCTGGGCTCGGCGTACGCTTCCAGCTGGCCCTGCCGCCGGTCTGACACCCTCTCTTGAGCTTGGATGAGGGCGCCGCCTACGCCTCAGAGTTCCCCCTTGATGGTTTCCAGCAAGAGGTCGCTCAGCAAGGGCTTTTCGATCAGCCGCGCATTCGCCAGCAGTGCGCGCTTGCGCAGGGCGGCGTCGGGCGCGCTCGTGATCACGATCGTGCGGATCTCGACGCCCCGGCCGCGCAGGATTTCCAGGGCCTCGATGCCGCTCATGCCCGGAAGGTGCTGATCCAGCACCAGGCAGCCAGGTCCCTCCGGAAGCGGCAGCGAGATCAGGGCTTCGCCGGTGGCGCAGCTGATGACGTCCAAGCCCTCGACCTCGAGCAGGAAGCTAAGGGCTTTGCGCAGTCCGGCGTCATCGTCGACAATGACGACCGTCGGACGGGAAGGGGAGTTGGCGTCCATTGATGCCCGTGGGGCTAAGCCTGAGCCTTCAATCCAGACGGTTTTCGGGGCCGCGTCCTTGATCCAACGCAATCTCGTCATTCGCCCGCTAGCAGCACCATGCGCACGAGTTCGCTGAGGCCCTGCGCGCCGGTCTTCGACATCATGTTCGCTCGATAGACCTCGACGGTCCGCGGGCTGATGCCGAGCTCAAAGGCGATGACCTTGTTCATCTTGCCGCCGACAACGCCCTCGAGGACCTGCCGCTCGCGCGGCGACAGGGCTTCGAAGATCGACCGCAGGCGGTGCTTCTCGGCCTGGTCCTCCTGCGAGCGCTCACCTTGGAGCAGGGCGGTCCGGATCGCCCTCAAGAGGGCTTCTTCCTCGAAGGGCTTTTCCAGGAAGTCGGACACGCCGGCCTTCATCGCCTCCACCGCCAAAGGAATGTCGCCGTGCCCGGTGATGACGATCATCGGGTGGCCTACGCCCTGCTCCTTCAGCCGCCGTACAAGCTCCAGGCCATTCATGCCGGGCATGCGGACATCGGTCACGATGCAGCCTGCCTCGAGCCGGTCGAGATGCTGGAGCAGGTCAAGCGCCGAGCCGTAGGTGCGCGCGGTCAGCCCTGCCGCGTCCAGCAGGAAGCCCATGGATTCGCGGATCGCCTCGTCGTCGTCGACCACATGCACAACCGGTTCAGCCATCGCTCTGGAGTTCCTCGTCGCTGACCCCGCGCAATGTGAAACGGAAGATCGTCCCACCTGCGGGGTTGGGTTCCGCCCAGATCCGCCCGCCGTGAGCCTCGACGATGGTTCGTGAGATCGACAGGCCCACGCCCATGCCTTGCGCCTTCGTGCTAACGAAGGGTTGGAAGAGCTGGTCGGCGACCTCGGGTGCGATGCCCGGACCGGTGTCGGCCACCGCAATCTCGACCATGCCCGCCGGCGCCGCCCTGGTCATCACCGTCAGGTCCCGGCTGGGCGAGCCCTCCATGGCGTCAATTCCGTTGCGCATCAGGTTGAGGACCACCTGCTGTACCTGCACCTTGTCGGCCAGCACCGTGTCGTTGCCGCGGTCGATGGCGTAGCGCAGCTTCACGCCCTTTTCGCGGGCGCCGATCATCGCCAGCGCGCCGGCCTCCTCAAGCAATTTCGACAGGGTCTCGATGCGCCGGTCGGCCTCGCCCTTGGAAACGAAATCGCGCAGCCGGCGGATGATCTGCCCGGCCCGGATGGCCTGTTCCGACGCGTTGACTAGAGCGCCCTTGATCTTCGCACGGTCTAGCCGATCGGCGTCCAGGAGGCGCACTGATCCCCTCATGAAGTTGGCGATGGCCGAGAGCGGCTGGTTGAGCTCGTGGGCGAGCGCGGAGGCCATCTCGCCCATCGCGGTGAGCCGCGAGACGTGGACCAATTCGGACTGGAGGTCCTGCAGCCGGCGCTCGGTTGTCTGGCGTTCTGTCAGGTCGCGGACGAAGCCGGTGAAGAACTTGTGGGCGCCGCCTTCCATCTCGCCGACCGACAACTCCATCGGAAACGTCGAGCCATCCTTGCGTTCGCCCACCACCACGCGACCGATGCCAATGATGCGCCGTTCACCTGTACGCAGGTAGCGCTCGAGGTATCCATCGTGAGCCGATCGATAGGGCTCGGGCATCAGCGTCGAGACGTTCCTCCCGATCGCCTCAGTGGCCGTCCACCCGAACTGCCGCTCCGCGGCGGCGCTGAACGACTGGATGACACCGCGCCCGTCGATCACCACCATGGCGCTGGGCACGGTGTCGAGGATCGAGCGCAGGTGAGCTTCGCGTTCCGCCAGGTGCTCGAGCGCCGCCCTGGCCTCGCGGCCGCGCGCGATAAGCCGGGCGCCGGCCCAGCCCAACCCGGGCCCGATCAACAGGAATATAACAGCGTCGATGACGTTTGCGGGCTGATGGAGGAAGTCGCCGCCGCTGAAGATCAGGTTGCCGACCAGGCCAAGGGCCGTGGCGAGCAGCGCGGGGCCCATTCCCCCGAAGGCGGCTGCGAGGATGACGGCCGGGATGAAGAGCACAAAGATCGTGCGATCATGGAAGATCGGTTGCAACGCCAGGTGCAAAGCCAGGCTCGCCGCGCAGGCGGCGATCGCGACAGCATAGCCGGCCCACCGCCGCGGCGGTCGCCCGTCCGCTATCGCCTCGAAATCGAGGGGCCCCGCCATCGCCAAGGCGTAGAACCGCGCGTCCGCTTTCGCAAGCATTCGGACGACCGTTAGCGACCGTCGGGCGAGGACGCGCGGTTAGTCACGGGCCAGCGACGTCCAGATCGATGCGCCGGCCAGGCCCAGGACGAAGGCGCTGAAGCCGGCGATGACCATTGCGAGAAAGAGGAATTGTCCGTCCACCGGAAGTCTCCGTATTGCTGGGTCGATGGTCGGGCTTGCGGTCGGGAACGGACAATTCCGCACCGGCCCCTAGACTAGGTGGCGCTACGGAGGCGACGCCTGCGCCGATGCAGCTAAGCTTCGAGCCCTCACACGGAGGCCGCCATGCGCGGGGAGAGCCCGAACGGCGTCGCGCCGTCCTTCGCGGTTGTGCGCCTGCGGTTCGACGCGCGCAGCTTGGAGCGCCGGCTGGAGACGATCTCCCGCAAGGGCCACGTCGAGATGCCTCCGGTCCCATGACCCGCGAGGGGATCCGGGATATCTCCGCCTATATCCAGGCCATCGCGCCGCCGGCGGCAGGGCCGCCGGCCAGCACCGACAAGACCAGGGCGCACGCGGTGTCGGTGTAGCCGTTCGCCCTTCATCCGATGCGCAGTAACGGCAAGACGGCCAATCTCGCGGAGACCGGCCGTCCTGCCGCCGCCGGGCCTAGATCGTGATCTTGATGTGGTCGTCGACCGCCCGGACGCCCGGCGCGGCCCAGGCGGCGCGTTCGGCCATGTCCCGGTCGGTCCAGGCGGGGACCTCGCCGTCCAGGCGTACCTTGTCTTCCTCGACGCTGACCCGGATCTTGCCGATCGCAAGGTTCGCGTGACGCTCGAACGCGGATTCGATGCGCCGCTTTATATCGGACGCCTGGACGTGTGGCTTCACGGCGATCTGGTTGGTGACCGTTCGCACCCCGGCCAGCGCGCGCACGCCGCGCTCGGCCGCATAGCGTTGATACTGCCAGTCGACCTGACCCATCAGGGTGACCCGGCCATCTGAGACCTGCACCGTCACCGAGTCATCGGGAATGGTCACGTCCCAATTGACCATGTTCGAGATGCGTTGGGCGATCGCCTCATCCGTCTCCTCGCCGGGTCCGAAGGGCTGCACCTCGATGTGGTCGACGAAGCCGCGGACGCCCTTCACGCGCGTTACCGCCCTCTCGGCGGCGACCTTCTGTGCGTAGGTGGGCACATGACCGTTCAAGGTCACGATGCCGTTGCCCACCGTGGCAGCGACATTGGCCGCGTCGACGCTGGGCTCCCAAGTGAGCTCGTCGTCGATGAGCTGCTTCAGCGTCTTGTCTTCCATGGCTCTGGTCCTTCTATCAGCCGCGTATGCGGGGGTGAATGATTTGCGCGTGGCGTACGCCGGTCTTTGGTCCGGTTGGGGTTGGGGCGTCAGGCGGTGCGCGCCCGCCGGGCATGGGGCCGGTCCTGCTGCGTCCAGTTCCAGAGAACGGCGAACAGCGCGGCAAGCACGAAGCCCCCGATCGCGCTCGTTGCGACCAGGCCTGCGGCGCGCACGGCGTCGAACGGCTGGACGGTGACCGCCATCTTCATGAAGTGAAGGCGCAGGATGAAGTCCAGCAGGGGCTGGGCCTGATCGGCCGCGACCAGGCTCGCCCAGGCCGCGTGCGCGAGCCCCACGAGACCGCCAAACGCCGTGCCGGCGCGCAGTGGATTGATGGACATCTGGTTCCTCCCATCGTGACGGGTGCAGGACGCGCGCAATGGGGGCGCGGTGCCTTGATCCCGATCAACTGGCTGGACGCGGATTTTTCCAGCGCTGGCTGGCGAGGGGGAGGGCTGCCGTGAGATCGATTTGCCCGCCGGCCTTGGTCGTCGCCTGGGTGGCCTTTCCGCCTTTGCAACGCGGGCCGCCGGGGCGCTCTACCCGCGGTGGCCGCCGCCCGATCGTCCGCAGCTTTTGACCGCGCTCAAAGCGCTCGCGGGACGCCCGTCTCATTCTGCCGTCGGTTGACGACGGCGGGAGGATGGCGATGACAGCATCGACAGGGGCGCAGAGGACGGCCGCAGATCATGTGTGGCGGGCGGGCGCTTCCGGCAAGCTGGTCGCGCTTCTGGGCTCCTGCATGTTGGCCTCGCCAGCCGCGCTGCCCGCGCGAGCCGCCGAGC
>DASXKT010000219.1:0-42912 GCA_036496685.1 Phenylobacterium sp. | reverse complement strand
GGCCTGGCTGAAGGCGGCCGCGGCGCAGGACGCGGCCGAGGACGCCGAGTATGGCGCGGGCCAGCGCGGCGACGAGACGCCGGACTGGATGGGCGACAAGCAAAAGCGCCTGGCGCGGATCCGCCAGGCCATGGCCGATCTGGAGGCCGAGGCGGCCAGCGATCCGGCCGACCCGGATCCGCAAGGTCCCGGCCCATCGTCGGGCATGCAGGATCACGGCCAGCGCAAGAAAACCCCAGACGGCGGCCCGCCGGACAAGGCGCAGTGCAACTTCACCGACCCCGACAGCCGCATCCAGCCGACCCGCGACGGCTTCATCGCCGGCTACAACGGCCAGATCGCCGTCGACCAGGCCCATCAAATCATCGTCGCCCAACGGCTGGCGACCAGCCCCTCCGACACCGCCGCCCTGGTCCCGCTGGTCGACCAGGCCAAGGTCAATCTGGGGCGCAAGCTGAGAGAGGTCTCTGGGGACTCAGGCTTCGCCACCGAAGACAATCTGGCGGCCATGGCCGAGCGGAATATCCGCGCCTATCTGCCGCCCGCCCGCAGCCAGCGTGACCCAACCCACACCACCAGCCCGCAAGCGGTCGCCAAGCGACCCCGGATGAGCGCCATGGCCGCGACCCTCAGGCGGGCCGGCCACCGCTCGCGCTACCGCCTGCGAAAACAGGTGGTCGAGCCGGTCTTCGGCCAGATCAAGCAGGCCAGAGGCTTCCGACAGCACCTTCTGCGCGGTCTCGATAAGGTCAGAGCGGAATGGGCGATGATCTGCACCGTCCACAACCTCCTCAAGCTGGCGAAGGCGACCGGATGAACCCACTCATCCCGCGCTCAACCCGATCACCGCCCAGCGCCCACTGCTGCGCCGCGATTAATCGGACAGGCTCCTAGCTCGCGGCCGCACCGTAGGCCGAAGATCACGGATGGCGACTGCGACGCTTTGAACCGAGCAAAGGCCACCGCGTGGCCGAGGACGGTTTGCGCCGGCTAACGCCACAGCGTGCGGCCAATCGGGGCCGCAAAGTTACAAAGCGGCCTTATTTGTTCGCGCGTCAGGCGAGCGCGTGCCCTCGCCAGCCTCGGCTGTTGCCCCAATTTGGGCGCCCTGTTGCGAATTTTCGGCTTTGATTCGCAAATCGATGGTTGACGAAAGCTGAACAATAACATTGTTACGGCCAAGTCTGCGGGGACGGGCGGAGTTTGTAACAGGTTCAACTCAGAGGACTTCGAATGAAAACCAGTACCCTTTTGGCGGGGCTCGTAGCGCTCGCCCTTATGCCCGCCGCCGCCAGCGCGGGGATTGTCGCGACCGTGGAAGCGCCCGGCGTGTTCAACACCACGGCCTCGTTCTCCTCCAAGGGCGTCGAGACCTTCAACGCGCGCCCGACCGGCACCGCCAGCTTCTCCAGCAGCTTCGCAGGTCAGACGGGGACCACGATCACCGGCCAATACAGCGCCAACACTGAGGTCCACGTGGCGGACCAGTTCGGCGGCCAGGGCGGCACGAACTACGCGGTGACCTTCACCAACGCCGGGTACAGCCTGCAGCTGAACCAGGACGTCACCTATTTCGGCTTCTACCTGCCGGCGCTGGACTCCGGGAACCAGCTCACGCTGCTCGACAACGGCGTCTCGGTGTTCACCTTCTCGCCAGCTGCCCTGCTTGCCTTGGTGGGCGGCAATAGCGCCTATTTCGGCAAGCCGGACCAGCCGCTGCAGGGCGGCGACAACGGCGAGCCCTTCGCCTTCGTGAACTTCTTCGCGACCGGGTCCACGAAGTTCGACCAGATCGTGTTCAACGAAAACCCGCAGGTCGGCGGCTACGAGAGCGACAACCATACGGTTGGCTTCTGGACCACCCAGACCGGCACGACGATCGGCGTTCCCGAACCGACGACCTGGGCCATGATGATCCTGGGCCTCGGCGGCGCAGGCGTCATGCTCCGGGCGAACCGTCGGCGGTTTGCCACCGCGGTCTAGTCCTCGCCCCCCGGCGAAAAGCATCCGGCCTCGTGGGCGACCGCCTGCGGGGCCGGTTGACGTGATGGCAGCCCGCGTTGACGCGGCAGCCCCGCCGCCGCACCATCGGTGAAAGATCAGAGGAGGCCCCGATGGCCGACGGCGAACTCCTGGACCGCGCGAAGTTCCACGCCATGACCGAGGGCACCCAGGAGGACTGGATGGCCATCGGCCGCGCCGCTGCGCCTCACCGCGGCGAGCTGGCGGACCGGCTGCTGGCCCACTTGAGACTCCTGGACAACGACCACGGCGGGTTTGCGGTCGACCGGCTGGAGCACTCGCTGCAGACCGCTACGCGGGCGCATCGCGCCGGTCAGGACGAGGAATATGTGGTCTGCGCCCTGATGCACGACATCGGCGATATCCTGATGCCGGCGAACCACGCCGAGCTCGGAGCCACGATCCTGAAGCCCTACATCTCCGAGGCCAACCACTGGATGATGGAGAAGCACGGCATCTTCCAGGGGTACTATTTCTTCCACTACCTCGGCCTGGACCGCGACATGCGCGAGCAGTTCCGCGGCCATCCGCACTTCGAGTACTGCGCCCAGTTCTGCCACCTCTACGACCAAAACAGCTTCGACCCCGCCTATGACAGCATGCCGTTGGAGGCATTCGAGCCGATGCTGCGGCGTGTGGTGGCGACGCCCAGGCAGTCGATCTACAAGCGCGACTGAGGTCAGTCCTCGAACACGGCCTCGATCGGCATGCCGAACAGCCTGGCGATGCGGAACGCCAACGGCAGGCTCGGGTCGTACTTGCCGGTCTCGATGGCGTTGACGCTCTGACGGGAAACGTCGAGGCGTTGGGCGAGGTCGGCCTGGCTCCAGTCCCGCTCGGCGCGCAATACCTTGAGGCGGTTCTTCACCGATACCTCCAGGCGACCAGCGGCGCCGAAAGGCCCTGGGCGACGACGTAGACCACCGCCACGAAATAGACTGGGATGTGGGGCGCGCCGGCCAGCACCTCGAGGAAGCCCCAGACCGTGGTCACAGCCAGCACCACAGCCAGGCCGATCAGCATGGTGAGAACGATCTGCAGGCGGCGGAATTCGTCATCTTCCTCGACGATGTAGCGGCCGTAGAACCAGAAGTTGACGAGAAGCGGGATCGCCGGCGCTACGGCGGCGGCGTACTTCAACGGCCCGGTCGGCGGATCGGTGTCGAAGAGGCGGATCACCCCCACCAGCACCACGGCGTAGACCGCCATGGTCGGCCACATCCTGCGCATGTAGCGGCGCATCGCGGGCGACCACACCTCGCGGCTTTTCCGCGGGGCGGGCGAAGGATGGGAGGAACTCATCATTGCAAGTCTCCTTGTCTGAATGACAAGGAAACATGACACCAAATGAGTGTCAAGCAAACCTGACAATTAGTATGGGAGGCCTTCCATTCGCGCAGCAAGGAAGGGGGCTATTCGCCCCAAACGCGGAAGTGTTTCGAGAGCTTGAGGCCCTGGCGTTGGTAGTGCGAGCCGAGGTCGCCGTAGAGCCGGTCGGGCCTTTCCGTCAGCGGCTCGTAGACAAGGCGAGCCACGGTCTGGCCATCCTCCAGGATGAAGGGCGTCTCGTGGCTGCGGACCTCGAGCACGCCCCGCGAGCCTTTGCCGTGCGCCTCGTCGGTGCCGAAGCCGGGATCGAAGAAGCCGGCGTAATGGACGCGGAACTCGCCGACCGACGGGTCGATCGGGGTCATCTCGGCGGCCTCGAGCACCGGGATTTCGACGGCCTGCTTCGAGGCCAGGATGTAGAACTCGCCCGGATCGAGCAGCAGTTGGCCATCCTTGGGGTGCAGTGGCTCCCAGAAATCGCGCGGATCGTGGCCGTCCTCTTTGTCGAGGTCGACGAGGCCCGCATGGCGGCGTCCGCGGAATCCCGCGATCTCGCCGGTCAGGTCGACGCCGACGCTCTCGACACGCAGACGCGGCGGGGCGCCGGTCTTCAGGCGCAACTGGTTCAGCCGCGTGCCGGTGCGGACCAGGACCGAAAATGTCTGCGGCGCGATCTCCATGTAGATCGGACCCTCGTAGCCCTCGTCGACGTCGTCGAAGGCTCGGCCATGGTCGGAGAGCAGGCGCACGAAGACGTCCACCCGACCGGTGGAGCTCTTCGGATTGGCGCGCGCCGAGACGCCGCGCGGCAGCTTCAACCGCTCCTGCAGCTCGGCGATGTAGACGCAGCCGCGCTCCAGGACCGCGCCGCGGGTGAGGTCGACCTCATGCATCGCGACCGCTGCAATCCGCTGGCGCACTGTGTGCTCGCCGGGCAGGAACGAGGCCCGCACCCGCCAAGCGCGCGCGCCTAAGCGCAGGTCGAGACTGGCCGGCTGGACCTGGTCGTCGTCGAAGCGCGTGTCGGCTGTGATGGCGCCGCCCGCAATCAGGGCGTCGATGGCTTGGCAGGGCAGGATGCCCGGGCGTTGAGTGTCGCTCATGGGCGACCAAGACTTAGTGCCAAAGCCGGGCGTGGCAAGTGAAGCTTTCCGCGAACCCAGCTCGGCTCCCCTGCGGTTTGAATTGAAGGGCGGCTATAGACCTTCCCAGGAAAGCCCGGCTTGACGTCGCGGGGCTGCTGCCGTTCTTGCCGCCACGTTTCGACTTTAGGAGCCCACAATGGCCGAAGATCCGCGCGACTGGGAAACCGAGACCCGTCTGGTGCGCGGCGGCATGGCCCGCAGCCCGTATGGCGAAATCTCCGAGGCGCTCTTCCTGACGCAGAGCTTTTCGTACGACACGGCTCAGGCGGCCGACAATCGCTTCTCCGGCGCCGATCCGGGCTTCATCTATCAGCGGTTCGGCAACCCGACGACGCAGATGTTCGAGGACCGATTGGCGCTGCTGGAAGGCGCGGAGATGTGCCGTGCGACGGCGTCCGGCATGAGCGCGGTGCACGTCTCGCTGATGGGCCTGCTGAAGGCCGGCGACCACCTGGTGGCGGGACGCGCGCTCTTCGGCTCCTGCCGTTGGATCATCTCCGAGTGGCTGCCCCGGTTCGGGGTGGAGGCGACCTACGTGGACGCGACGGACCTAGAGGCCTGGAAGAACGCCGTCCGCCCCAACACCAAGGCCTTCCTGGTCGAGAGCCCGGCCAATCCGCTGCTGGAAGTCACCGCTATCGGGGCGGTCGCCGAGATCGCACATGCGGCGGGCGCCAAGCTGATCGTGGACAACGTCTTCGCCACGCCGATTTTCCAGAAGCCCCTGGCGCTCGGCGCGGACATCGTCGTCTATTCCGCCACCAAGCACATCGACGGCCAGGGCCGGGTGCTGGGCGGGGCGATCCTCGGGGCCGAAGCCCTGATGACCGAGGCTTACAAGGACCTGCTGCGCCACACCGGACCCGCCATGTCGCCGTTCAACAGCTGGGTGCTGGTCAAGGCGCTGGAGACGCTGGAGCTGCGGGTGCGCCGCCAGACCGAGAATGCTGCGCGGGTGGCCGACGTGATCGCCGGTTCAGGCAAGGTGCGCCAGACGATCTACTGCGGCCGGCCCGACCACCCACAGGCGGCCATCATCGCCAACCAGATGACCGGCGGCGGCAATGTGGTGGCCTTCGACCTTGGCAGCCGAGAGGCGGCTTGGCGTTTCCTCGACGCGCTGCAGATCGTCGACATCTCCAACAACCTGGGCGACGCCAAGTCGATGGCGACCCACCCTTCCACCACCACCCACCGCTCGATGCCCGAGGCCGAGCGGGTGGAGATCGGCCTGACCGAAGGCTGGGTGCGAATGAGCGTGGGCCTTGAAGGCGCGGGC
Source organism: Phenylobacterium sp. (assembly GCA_036496685.1). Taxonomy (GTDB): domain Bacteria; phylum Pseudomonadota; class Alphaproteobacteria; order Caulobacterales; family Caulobacteraceae; genus Phenylobacterium. The sequence continues at coordinate 37,137 of DASXKT010000219.1, read as the reverse complement.
GACCTCAGCCGCGACGTTAGCCGGGCCTTGGACGCGGCCTAAGACTTCGCCTTTCGGATCGGCTGTGACACCATGGCGGGGATGAGAACCATCCGCTCCGCCTTGCTCGGCGTCGCCATGGCCGTCGCTGCCCTGGTCGCTCATGCCGGACCCGCGCCGGCCCAGAAGCCGGCCCCCGCCTCACCGCCGGCCGCGGCGGCCGGGGATCCGGCGCCGCCCGACATGCTGGACGACAAGTCGGTGGCCGCCTGGGTGGCGCAGAACCTCAAGGGCGAGGGCTGGATTCTGGTGAACTACGACGCCGAGGGCGTGCGCCTGGCGACGCCCGACGGCGTGTCCCTGATGTCCGACGGCCTGGTGGAGACCGACATCCGCCACGAGCTCTTCACGCCGATCGACCTCAAGGCCGGCCGCGCCCGCTCTGGCCTCGCCCACTGGGTGGTGAATTGCCACGAGCGGGTCTTCTCGGTGGTGAAGGCCACGATGTACGCCCACAACAACCTGCAGGGCGAAGTCGCCACGCGTCACGGCCAGCGCCACGACTGGCAGGCCCCGGTCGCCTCCGAGAACGACACCCTCGACGCCGTCTGCGAGGCGATCCGCAGCGGCAAGCGCCTGGACGGGGAACTCCGGCCGGCCAAGCCGTCCTAGCCGGTTAGGACGCCGGCGCCGTCTCGAGAACCTCAGGCGCCACGGCGTAGACCTTCGAGCAGTACTCGCAGGTGACATGGATCTTGCCGTCGGGCTCCACCATCTCGGCCCGCTGGGCGGCGTCGAACGACTTCAACACCGTCTCGATGCGCGCTTGCGAGCAGCGGCAGAAGGCGCGCAGCGGCTTTGAGCCGAACACGCGAACGCCGTCCTCGTGGAAGAGCCGGAAGAGCAAGTGCTGCGACGACAGCTCCGGATCGCAGAGCTCGTCCTCGCCGACCGTCTCGAAGTGGGCTTGGGTGCGAACCCAGGCCTCGGTGGTGGGGCCGCGGGCGTCGTCTTCGGCGACGCTCTGGATCAGCATGCCGCCCGCGCGCCAGACGCCATCCGCCTTGCCCACCGCGAGACGCACCCTCGTGGGCGTCTGCTCGGACTGGGCAAAGTACTGCTCGGCGCAAAGCGCGAGCGTCTCGCCCTCGATGGCGGTGACACCCTGGTAGCGGTCCATGTCAGGGCCCTGGTCCACGGTCATCATGAAATGGCCGTCGCCCAGCAGGGACCGTGCGCCGGGGCGCACGAAGCCGGTGGCGGCCGCGGCCACCTGCTCCGCATCGAAACCGCAGTAACCGCGCAGGCCGCCAGAGGTGTCGTAGTCGGCGACGACGAAGCGCACCGGGCCGTTGCCGCGAGCCTCGACGATCAGCCGGCCGTCGAACTTCAGGTTCGAACCGACCAGGGCGGCGAGCGCACAGGCCTCGCCCAGCAGGTTGGCGACCGGCTCCGGGTAGTCGTGGCCGCGGAGGATTTCGTCGATGGCGAGCCCCAGCCGCGCCAAACGGCCACGCACCGGTTCGCCCTCGATCTGGAAGGCGGTGACCGCGTCATCGGGAACGGGAGGATTGGGCATCGGCGGCATATAGGACCAGACGGCGGAAATGCGAGCGCGCACCGGCGCGACACGCTGTCCTCAGATGGCGCCGAAGCACCAGGCGAGAATCGACTTCTGAGCGTGCAATCGGTTCTCGGCCTCGTCCCAAATCAGGCTCTTCGGGCCGTCGATCACGTCGTCGGTGACCTCTTCGCCGCGGTGGGCAGGCAGGCAGTGAAGGAACACCGCGTCGGACTTGGCGAGGTCCATCAGCTCCTCGTCGACCTGATACGGCTCCAGCGCGTCCAGCCGCTCGTCATGGTCGGTGTCGCCCATCGAGACCCAGGTGTCGGTGATCACCACGTCGGCGCCCTTGACCGCCTCGCGCGGATCGTCGCTGGCGTGGACCTGACCCTGCTCCTGAGCCGCACGGGCGAGATCCTGCAGGTCGGGATGATAGACTGCGGGTGCGGCGATGTTGAGCCTGTACCCCAGCTTCGGGGCGGCGTGGATGAAGCTGGCGCAGACGTTGTTGCCGTCGCCGACATAAGCCAGCGTCTTGCCCGCCACCGGTCCACGGTGCTCCTCGATGGTGAGCAGGTCCGCCATGATCTGGCAGGGATGGCTCTTGTCGGACAGCCCGTTGATCACCGGGATGGTCGAGGACAACGCCAGTCGCTCCACGTCCTGGTGGAAGTTCGAGCGGATCATCACCGCATCGACCATGCGCGACAGCACGCGCGCCGTATCCTCGATCGGCTCGCCGCGGCCAAGCTGCATGTCGACCGCGTTGGAGATGATCACGTCGCCGCCGAGCTGGCGCATGGCCGCGTCGAACGAGAACCGGGTGCGGGTCGAGTTCTTCTCGAAGATCATCGCCAGGGTTCGGCCGTCGGCCGGCGCATCGTCGTCGCGGCGGCCCTTGGGCCAGCCCAGGCGTGCCGCCTTGCGGCGCTTGGCGTCCTCCAGGATGGCCCGCAGGTCCGAGCCTTCGAGCTTCCAGAGGTCGAGGAAGTGGCGGGGCGGCTGCTGGCTCACGCGGCCGCCTTGGCCTTGGACCGCGCCGCTTCGCAGGCGCGCTCCAGCTTCTCCATCGCCTCGCTGGCTTCGGCGATGGTCAGGTTCAGAGGCGGCAGCAGGCGCACGCAGTTGTCGCCGCCTCCGGCGATCAGCAGGTGCTGGCCACGGGCGTGCTGCATGAACTCGCGATTGGGCGTCTTGAGCTTCAGCCCGATCAGCAGACCCTTGCCGCGGATGTCCTCCACCACGTCGGGATAGCGCTCGGTGAGGCCGGAGAGCTGCTGGATGAAATACCCGGCAACCTCGCGGACGTGTGCCTGCAGTTCCGGCTTCACGAGCTCGGCCAGCGAGGCTTCGCCCACCGCCATGGCCAGTGGGTTGCCGCCATAGGTCGAGCCATGGGAGCCCACCACCATGCCGCGGGCCGCCTCGGCCGTGGCCAGGCAAGCGCCCACTGGGAAGCCACCGCCCAACGCCTTGGCGACCGCCATGATGTCAGGCGCCGCGCCCTCGACCCACTCGTGGGCGAAGAGCTTGCCGGACCGCCCAAGTCCGCACTGGATCTCGTCGTAGATCAGCAGCGTGCCGGTCTCGTCGCAAAGCTGGCGGATGGCCTTCAGGGTGTCGTCCGACCAGGCGCGAGCGCCGCCCTCGCCCTGCACGGGCTCGAGGATGATCGCAGCCGTGGTCGGCCCGACGGCCGCCTTGATGGCGTCGAGGTCGCCGAAGGCCAGGTGGATGAAGCCCGGCAGCGGCGGTCCGAAACCCTCCAAGTAGCTCGGGTTGCCGGCCGCGTTGATGGCCCCCAGCGTTCGGCCGTGGAACGAGCCGTCGAAGCCGATGATATCCACCCGCTCGGGCTGACCCTTGGCCCAATGGTATTTGCGCGCGGTCTTGATCGCGCACTCGATCGCCTCGGAGCCGGAGTTCCCGAAGAACACCACGTCGGCGAAGGTCGCGTCGGTCAACGCCTTGGCGAGCCTCTCCTGGCCGGGGATCGTGAAGATGTTGGACGTGTGCCAGAGCTTCTCGGCCTGCTCCTTGAGAACCGCCACCAGCTTCGGATTGGCGTGGCCCAGCGCGTTCACTGCGATCCCGGCCATGCAGTCGAGGTAGGCCTCGCCGTCGGTGGTGTAGAGGCGCGCGCCCTCGCCTCGCTCGAACGCCAGCGGGGTGCGGCTGTACACACCCATGATGTGGTCGCTGGGAACGGTCGCGGGAGCTTGGGACGCGGTCTTCTCGGTCACCGGGAGAGCCCTCCAAAACGGAAGCGTCCCCGCGCGCCGGGCGGCGGGGACTGGAAGGCTTGGCGTTTTCGTCTTCTAAGACGGCGAAGTCAACGACAAGGCTGTCACGTCTTGATCTTGTAGCCGGTCTTGAACATCCAGAAGCAGATCCAGCCGAGGCTCAGCACCAGGATCGCGGTCATCGCCGCACCTACCGCCAGCGAGCCTTCCGCCTGGCCGATGAAGCCGTAACGGAAGCCGTCGATCAGATAGAAGATCGGGTTGAACTTCGAGAGCGAGCGGAACGGCTCGGGCAGGCGCTCGACAAGGTAGAAGGTCCCCGACAGAAAGGTCATCGGCATGATCACGAAGTTGGTCACCGCCGCCATGTGGTCGAACTTCTCCGCCCACAGGCCCGCCATGATGCCGATGAAGCCCATGATCAGCGCGGCGCCCAGGCCGAAGTAGATCACGGCCCAGGGCTCGGCCACCGGCAGGCGCGCGAAGGGCAGCACCGCCAGCAGGCTGATCGCGCCGACGAAGAGGCCGCGAGTGGCTGCGCCCGCGCCGAAACCGACCATCAATTCGAGCGACGAAAGCGGCGGTGTGATGAAGTCGCCCATCAGCCCATTGAACTTCGCCTGTAGCAGCGACGAGGACGAATTGGCGAAGGCGTTGGACAGGATCTGCATCATGACCAGGCCGGGGGCCACGAAGGTCCCATAATGCACGCCGTGCACGTCGCGGCCGCCGCCGACCGCCACCACGAAGACCAGCATATAGAGGAGGGCCGTCACAACCGGAGCGGCTAGCGTCTGCAGGCCGACCTTGATGAAACGGCGAACCTCTCGGACGTAGAGGGTCTTCAGGCCCTCCCAATTGATCCCGTGATAGTCCCGCGGCAGAGGCGGCAGGACGACTTCTGCGAGCGCCATATCCTTCATAGCCCCCATGTGCGCCCCCTCGCCGCCGGCTGCAAGAGCGCGGTGGCCGGGCCCAACATCTAGTTCCTGTGGACGAAAGCCGGGGCGCCTATTGTGGGCCTTAAGGAGTTGTTTACTACTGGTGGTGGTTGGTGAGCAGGGAGATTTCTGGTCGCCACAAGATGTTGATCCCAGTTGCGGCGCGGGGGCGTGCTGCGGGGGTCGCGACGGTGGGAGGCGCACATGGGCTGGACGGACGAACGGGTCGAACTCCTCAAGAAGCTCTGGCAGGACGGGCTCTCCGCCAGCCAGATCGCCAAGCAGCTGGGCGGTGTCACCCGCAACGCTGTGATCGGCAAGGTCCATCGCCTGGGGCTCTCGGGCCGGGCCACTCCGTCGAAACCCGCCCGCACGGTCTTCAAGGCTCCGCGCCCGGCGCGCCCGATTTCGGCCGCCCCGTCGGCCCCGCGCCGCATTGCAGAGCCGGTGGCCCACACGCCGCATCCGACGCCGGTCCGCTACGTCGAGGAAGCCCCCGGCACCGCGACGGTCCTGACGCTGGGCGCCCACATGTGCAAGTGGCCGATCGGCGACCCCTCGCTGGACAACTTCACCTTCTGCGGCCGCCGCTCGGGCGAGGGTCCCTACTGTCACGAACACAGCCAGGTCGCCTACCAGCCTGCCCAGGCCAAGAAGCGCTCCGGCCCGGCTGAACTCGCCAGGAGCCTGCGCCGATACATCTGATCCGTTGGGGATGGGGGCGTGTCCGGCCCGCGGCGCAAAAGCGCCCGTCGAGCCGGGCGCGCCCTTTTCCTTTCACGCCAGAGCACTCTCAGAACATTTATAGAACAACACCAACGCGGCGCAGCTTGGGTTTCGGGGCGCTGACCGCTACTTTCCAGCCATGACCGACGTTGTTCCCGAGTCTGACGCCGGCCCCGATGCAGCCGGCAACGCCAAGCCCTATTCCGTCTCGGAACTCGCGTTCGCGCTGAAGCGGACGCTGGAGGACGCCTATGGGTTCGTTCGGCTGCGGGGCGAAATCTCCAAGGTCACCCATCACTCGAACGGCCACGTTTACCTGACGCTCAAGGACGACCGCGCCGCTATCGACGGGGTGGTGTGGAAGACCCAGGCGCGGAGCCTGGGCATTCGGCCGCAACAGGGGCTGGAGGTGATTGTCACAGGCAAGATCACCTCATACCCGGCTGGCTCGCGCTACCAGATCGTCATCGAGACCATGGAGGCGGCCGGCGTCGGCGCCCTCCTGGCGCAGTTGGAACGGCTCAAGGCCAAGCTCTCCGCCGAAGGCCTGTTCGCGCCGGAGCGGAAGCAGCCGTTGCCGTCGATGCCCGCCGTGGTCGGCGTGATTACCAGCCCCACCGGCGCGGTGATCCGCGACATCCTGCACCGCATCCGCGACCGCTGGCCGTGTCGGGTGGTGGTCTGGCCGGTGGTGGTGCAGGGCGATGCCGCAGCGGGCCAGGTCTCGGCCGCGATCCGCGGTTTTGAGGGGTTAAGCCCCGGCGGGGCGATCCCTCGGCCGGACGTGCTGATCGTGGCGCGCGGTGGGGGCTCGGTGGAAGACCTCTGGCCGTTCAATGACGAGGCGCTGGCCCGTGCGGTCGTGGCCTGTACGATCCCGCTGATCAGCGCCGTGGGGCACGAGACCGACACCACCCTGATCGATTTCGTCTCCGACCGCCGGGCGCCGACCCCGACAGCGGCGGCCGAGATGGCCACGCCGGTGCTGGCCGAGCTGAAGGCCACGGTGAGCGACCTGGGCGGGCGGATGCATCGTTGCGGCGGCCGCGCCGTCGAGGATCGCCGTGGGCGCCTCGCGGCCGCCGACCGCGGCCTGCGCCGGGTTCCGGACCTGGTGCGGCTAGCCGAGCAGCGCTTCGACATCGTCTCGGGCCGGCTCGCCGCGGGGCTGGCCAACAACGCCGCGGTGCACGAGCGCGACCTGGTGCGGGTCTCGGCCCGGCTGTCACCCCTGTTGCTGCAGCGCCCGCAGGCCGTGCAGCGCGAGCGGCTGGAGGGCGTCTCGGCGCGGCTGCATCCGGGCGTCACGCGGGGACTGGAGCGGGCCTCTGAACGGCTGGTGTCGCTGACGAAGCTCTACGCGTCCGTCGACCCTGAGCGCCCGCTGCAGCGCGGCTTCGCGCGGGTCACCCGCGCCGACGGCTCGATCGTCCACGCCGGCGCTGCGCTGGCTTCCGGCGAAGAGGTGGCGATCAAGTTCGGCGATCAGGTCACCCGCCAGGCGGTCATCGACGCCGCCGCGACAGATCAACCGGCGCGCAAGCCCGCCCCAAAAGCGGCTGCGCCCAAACCAAAAACCACCCCCGCCGCCCAGGGCGACCTGTTCTGAGCTCGCCCGGCGCGCTAAATAGGGGGCCATGAACGCTCACGATCGCGACTTCACCGGCTCGGACCTCGCAAGGCTGCACTACGGCGACGGCGACTTCGCGGTGCTGAAGCCCGGCCGCTATGTGGTCTGCGCGGTTACCGGCCTGAAGATCCCGCTGGAGCAGCTGCGCTACTGGAGCGCCGCCCTGCAGGAAGCCTACGCCGGCCCCGCCGAGGCGCTGCAACGCTGGCGCGAGACCAACCCCGGCTAGGACTTGGTCTTCTTCCGCTTGTAGTGCTCGCTCGGCCACCGCTTGTGGACCCAGAACCACTCGGCGGGTCGCGCGCGAACTCGATCTTCGATGAAGGCGTTGATCCGCTTGACCCCGGACTCGATGTCGGCGTCGCGGTCGCTGGTGTCCTCCAGCAGGAAAGGCTCGTGCACGATCACCTTGTAGCGCGCCTTGTGAACGCGCTGGACGCTCATTGGCTGGATGGGGATCCCGAACCGCAGCGCGAAGCTTGAGGGCCCCGGGGCGGTGTGGGCCATGACCCCGAACAGGGGGGCGGCCACGCCGCCGTTGAACTTCTGGTCGTTCATCAGCGCCACGGACTCGCCACGGGCAAGCGCCCGCAGCAGCGCGCGCGCGCCGCTGGCGCCCTTCGGCGCGAACAGTCGCACCCCATAACGCCAGCGGTTCCTGCGCACCCGCTCGTCGACGTAGGGGTTGTTGAGCGCGCGATAGGTGATCTGGCAGACGATGCCGGAGTGGACGATCGTCGCGGACATCACCTCGAAGCACGAGAAGTGACCGGATATGAAGACGGCGGGCGCGCCCGCGGCGATCTCAGCCAGGCGCTCGGCGCCTACCACCTCGACCCGACTTGGATCGGCGATGATCCGATCCAGGACAGGGAATTCCGCGAAGGTCCGTCCGAACTCTTCCCATTGCGCCCGCAACAGCCGCGCCACCTCCGCATCCGACGCGTTCGGAAAGGCGATCCGAAGATTCGTCTCGGCGACGCGGTTGGCGCTGGTCAGCGGACCGAGATTGCGACACAGCCACCCGCCGAAGTCCGAAACCGCGTCGATAGGAAATAAACGCGCCAGGAATTCAGCAACATCGTACGCCCAGGCCTCAAAGCGCCAGAGCAGGTCCTGTCGCCTCTGGGCCGAAGAATCCGTCATGCATCTCTAGTACGGCTGGCCCTGCAACCGTGGCAACGCGTGGATTTGGCGTGAGGCTTGCGGCGGGCTCTGCGCGCCGTCCCGCATCGGGACACGGCGCCTAAGGAGAACGAGCGTCGCGTCATGATGGATGTGATCGATATTCACCTGGGCCGCCGGCTTCGCCGCCGCCGCCGGATCCTGGGCTTGACCCAACAGCAGCTCGCCAGCGCCTGCGGCGTGCGGTTCCAGCAGATCCAGAAATACGAGTGCGCCGCCAATCGCATGTCGGCCTCGCGGCTTTGGCAACTGGCCGAGGTGCTGGAAGTGCCGGTGAGCTATTTCTACGAGGGCCTGACGCTCGATCCATCCGCGAACGAGAAGGAACTCGAGCCCCCGGAGCCCATGGTCGGCAAGGAGACCAAAGCCCTGATCCGCGCGTTCTACAGCCTGAGCGAGCGGCCTCGGCAGCGGTTGCTGGAGCTGGCCAAGACCCTCAACGAAAACGAGCCGAAGACAGTCGGCCACGCGTTTCCCTGAAGAACGCCAAGGGGTAAAGCGGTCGGATGACCGCTTCCGCCCCTGACCGTCTCGCTCCCGGCCTTTCCGGCCAGCTCGTCGCCAAGCTCGACGACTTCCTGGTCGACCTCAATCGCGCAGCCTCGGAGGTCATCCTCCCGCTGTTCAGGGCCGAGCATGGTCTCGTCGACAAAGGGGGCGAGCGCGGTTTCGACCCGGTGACGGATGCGGACAAGGGCGCCGAGCGCGCCATTCGCGCCCTGATCGCCGAGCGCTATCCCGAGCACGGGGTCATCGGCGAGGAATACGGCGAGGATCGACCCGACGCCGAGTTCGTCTGGGTCCTTGACCCGGTCGACGGGACACGAGCCTTCATCGCCGGCCTGCCCCTCTGGTGCACCCTGATCGGTTTGCGCTTCCAGGGACGGCCCGTGCTGGGTTCGATCGGCCAGTCGTACCTTGGCGAGCTGTTCATCGGCCACGCCGGCGGATCGCGCCTGATGAGCCGCGGCCAGAGCCGCCCGCTCAGGGTGCGTCCGTGCCCGAAACTTTCCGACGCCATCATCGCGACCACTGATCCGGCGATCTTCCAGGGATTGGAGCGGGAGGCTTGGCGCGCCGTGCGCGCGGCGTCGCGGTTGGCGCGCCTCGGCTGCGACGCCTATGCCTACGCCATGGTGGCGGCCGGCACGATCGACCTGGTGTTGGAATCAGGCCTGCAGGCCTGGGACATCGACGCGGCGATCCCGGTGATCGCCGGCGCCGGCGGGCTCACCACCGACTGGCGGGGCGAGCCCGTGGGCGCCTTCGGCGGCCAGGTCGCCATCGCGGGCGACCGGGCCTGCCTGGACGAGGCGCTAGCCACCCTGAATGCGGCGGCGGCCTAGAACCTCAGTCTAGGGCTTCTTGGCGGCCGGCTTCCGCGCAGCCGGAGCTTTTGCTGCGGCAGGCTTCTTGGCCGCGGCTTTTGAGGCCGCTGCCTTGGGGGCGGCGGCTTTGGGAGCGGCCGCTTTCTGGGCCGCCGACTTGGGGGCGGCCGCCTTCTTGGCGGCCGGGGCTTTCGGAGCAGCTTTCGCAGCTGCCGGCTTCTTCGCCACCGGCGCCTTCGCCGTGGCCGGCTTGGCCGCAGCCTTGGCGGCGGCCGGCTTGCCGGCAGACGCCTTCTTCACCGCCGGAGCCTTTGCGGCCGCGGGCTTGGCAGGCGCCTTCTTGGCTGCGACCTTCGCCGTCGCCGCGGGCTTGGCCGCCGCCGGCTTTGCAGCGGACTTGGCTGCGGCCGACTTGGCTGCCGCCGCCGGCTTGGAAGCCGCCTTGGCGATCGACGCCGCCGGTTTCACCGCCGCGGGCTTCTTTGCCGCCGCCGGTTTCTTGGCGGCAGGCTTCTTGGCGGCGGTCGCCGGCTTCGCGGCAGGCGGCGGTGCGGCAGGCGTGATCTCCACCCTTGGCGTCACCGGCGCTGCGGTCGGAGCGGGCGCGGCGGCAGCGGGGGCTGGAGCAGGCGCGGGAGCCGGCTTCGGGGGCTCGGCCGGCGTCGGCGCGACCCGGCCGGTGAGCGCGTCGAGGGCTCTCAGGAAGATATTACGCATCGGGTCGGTCTCCATCAGGATTTCGTGGTAGGCGCCGGGAACGTTGATGAACTTTCCCTGCGGCAGGTGACGAGCCGCAGCAGCTTGCGCTGCGGTGTCGATGAGCTTGTCGTCCTCGGCCGAGACAATGACGACAGGAACGGTGATTTTTCGCAAGGCGTCGGGCCGGGCGAGGTAGGCCGTGGCGCGCAGGCCAAAGTCGACCCACCCCCACGTCGGGGCCCCGAGCGCGAGCTTCGGCTCAGCGGCGATCAGGCTCCAGGCGCGAGCGTGGCGTACCGGATCATGGGTGAGGACATTGCCTTCGAACGCCCCATCGTACGGCTTGCCCGCGCCGCCGAGCGTGTAGCCTCCGCCCTGGCCGGCCAGCAGGCTCAGGCTGGTCAGCACCCGCGAAACCACGGATGGGAATGGCATGCGGATGCCCAGCATGGGGGCCGAGAGAATCGCGCCCACGAAGCGGTCCTCGCCCTGCGCCATGGCCAGCAGTGTGAGGCACCCGCCCATCGAATGGGCCACCGCGACCCACGGACGGGGAAGTCGATCTGAATAGGCGTCGAGCAGCACACGGAAATCGTCGAGGTAGGCCTTGTAGCCTCTGGCGTGACCCTTCAGCGGATCTGCGAGCGCGCGTTGCGAAAGCCCCTGCCCGCGCCAGTCATGAGCCAGGACAACAAAGCCGCGGGCCAGGCAATCGCCGATGAACTCGTAGTACTTCTCGATGGATTCCGTGCGTCCGCCGGAGAGGACGATGGAGCCGCGCGCGCGGCCGCCGTTCTTGACCAGCGGCGGGGTAAAGAGCGCCGCGCGCAACTTCGCGCCGCCTGCGCCCGTGTACCAGGCCGCCTCGCCGCCCGGCGGGGCCTTGGCATCGACCGTCTCTATCAGGGGCGCAGTATCGGGCATGCCTCAGCCTAGGCCGCCCTGGAAAACAGGAGCTGAATCTTCGGCTGCAATTGCATGGCCAGCGCCATGTTCGAGAGCCGCAGCCGCCCGGTCATCATCGCCCGCGTCGGATCGAGTTCGCCCTTGCCCAGGGCGGCCAGGTCTTTCAGGCCCACGGTGACCACCAGGTCGGCCGGCAGGTCGTCGTTGGTGACGCTCGCCCCGTCGATGTGGATGACGCCTTGGCCTTTGAGGTCGAGCTTGATGGTTTTGCCAAGGTCGGAGTCGGACGCCGTCGCGGCGCGAATCCGCTTCGTCAATTCCTCCAGCGTCGCCATCTGAGACCTCCCTACCCGAAGCGAGCTTCGCTTCTGGCGTGTGGGAAGTAAACCGTCAGGCGTGCGGCGCGGCCGGCTTGATGAACCTCAGCGTCATGCGATCACTCTCGCCGATCGCGTCATATTTCGCGTGGTCGAAGCGCGGGTCGTCGGGCTGGCCGCGGGGCGAGGAACGGCGGACCGGCGGCAGGGTCCAGACGCCGAACGGATGGTCCTTGGTGTCCTTCGGATTGGCGTTGATCTCGCTGGCGGCGGCAAGCGCGAAGCCAGCCTCCTTGGCGAGTTGGACGACATAGTCCTGCGGCACGTAGCCGGTGGCGGCCATCACGTCCGGCGTGGCGGCCGGGTCGGCGCGATGTTCCTCGATCCCCAGCACGCCGCCGGGCTTGAGCGCCGTGAACGCTTCGCGGAACGCCTTCTCCGCGAGGCCCGCCGCCATCCAGTTGTGCAGATTGCGGAGGAAGAGCACGACATCCGCGCTCCCCGCTGGCGCCACCGGGCCGCTGGTCGGGCCGAAGGCAGTGATCTCGACCTTGCCATAGAGCTTTGGCCGGGCGGCAAGCTTGCGGCGATAGGCGTCGACCATGGCGCGCGCATCCGGATCGGACGGCTCGAGATCAGCGGCGTAGAGCTTGCCTCCGGTCGCGGCCAGGAACGGGGCGAGGATGTCGGTGTACCAGCCGGCGCCGGGCCAGAACTCGACCACGGTCTGACCGGGCTTCACGTCCCAGAAGGTCAGCGACTCCACGGGATGGCGCCAGGGATCGCGCGCCCGGTCGGCGGGCAGCCGCCAGTCTCCGGCCACGGAGGCCCGTAGGGTAATGGGCGACCCCGACGCCCGCGAACCACCCACCTTGCCGTTGCAGGCGCCGAGCGCGAACGCGCCCAAAACAGCGCCACGGCGGGACACAGATAAAACCGGGTGCGCCATCGACCTCGCCCTGGCCCCCCGACCCGACTTGACCTCGACCTAGCGCGGTCGGGGCCACGGGTCAAAGCACGGCATGTCGCGCCGCAAGCCCTTGAACGTGGAAATCCTCCGCCTAACTCATGGCCCGAAGGCGCTGGATGTCCGGGCCTTCAGGGCGCCCCCGCGAGGCCTGATGGCTCGCAAGGACGCTCGAACAGAAACCGCAACCTTGCTTTGAAAGAAGGATGTGACCGTATGCGAACGATCGATTTCTCCCCCCTCTACCGCTCCGTCGTCGGCTTTGATCGCCTGGCCGACCTGCTGGATTCCGCCGCCGCCGACGGCGCGGCCGGGTATCCGCCCTACAACATCGAGCGCACCGACGAGAACGCCTACCGCGTCGAGATCGCGGTGGCCGGCTTCCGTCCGGAAGAACTGAACATCGAGGTGAAGGAAAACCTGCTCACCGTGACCGGCCGCAAGGCCGCCAACGACGAGCCGCGCCGCTTCCTGCACCGCGGCCTCGCCGAGCGGAACTTCGAGCGAAGGTTCCAGCTCGCCGACTATGTGGTGGTGACCGAGGCGAACCTTGCCGACGGCCTGCTCTCGATCGCTCTCAAGCGCGAGCTTCCGGAAGCGCTGAAACCCCGCCGCGTCGAGATCGGCGTCGGCCAGCCGACCCTGATCGAAACCGACAAGGCGGCGTAATCCTCTTCCGCAACGCGGGAGCTGTGTGATTGAGGAAGGGCGGCGCGAGCGATCGCGTCGCCCTTTTTCACGTCCCCATATTCCGCTCATCCCGGCGGGGGTTTAGCGAACGCTAGATGACGTCTTCCAGGCCACGGACGCCGTGGCGGGAGACGCCGGTGAAGTTGGCTTGCCGCAGAAGGGCGCCGGTGAAATTCGCCCTGGAGACATCGGCGTCGAGGAAGATCGCCTGGCGGACATCGGCCCCGCTCAGGTCGGCGTTCTTCAGCTCGGCGCGACGCAGGTCGCAGGCCAGGACGCGATCGGCGCCCAGGAGCAGCGGGCCCATCTGGGCCTCCCGCAGGTCGGAGCCCGAGAGCTTGGCGTCGGCGAGCTTGGCGCCGCGCAGGTCGGCCCGCCGCAGATTGCAGTTGCGCAGGTCTGCCCCTTCCAGGTGGGCGCCTTGCAGCTGCACGCCTTCCATGTCGAGGCCGTAAAACACCGCCCCCTTGCCGGAGAGCGCGGTCAGATTGTAGCCGCGCACCGTCTCCAGCGCACGCAGGTCGGCGCCGTCGAACACCGATGGCGTGCCGTGCTGACCGTCGGTCTCGCACCAGCGGGCATGATCCTGGATCATGGTCTTGTAGGGCATGCTGGTCGCCGCGATCCCGGCGGCCTTGTCGGTGAGGGCGCCTGCCATGTTGGCGTTGGTGACGTTCCACGAGAGTGTCTTGGCGCCCACCAGGATCGCGTTGCGCAGGTCCGCGCCGTCCAGGTCGGCGCCGGACAGATCGGCGCCCGATAGATTGGCGCCCTGCATGCTCGCCTGCTTGAGGTTGGCGCGCACCAGGCGGGCGTCCTTCAGAACCGCGTCGGTGAAATCGGCCTTCACAGCAATCACGCCGGAGAGCTTCGAGCGTTCGAGGTTGGCGCCCACCAGCTTGGCGCCCTGGGCGTCGCCGACGCGGGCCCCGCCGCCGGCCTCGATCCGTCGGAAGCCGAACTTCGGGTCGGCCGCGGCCAGCACGCCCTCGCGCAGGTCGGCCTCGAAGAGGTCGGCCCCGGTCAGGTCGGCATTGCGCAGGCAGGCGCCGCGCAGGTCGGCGCGCCGGAGAGACGCATCGCGCATGTCGGCGTCCTGCAGGTCAGCGCCGAACAGGGTGGCGTGGTCGAGCCGCGCCTGGGTCATCCGGCAGCCGGCCAGCACTGCGCCGCTGAAATCCGCGTCGCAGAGGTTGCGGCCGGAAAGATCGAGGCCGGAAAGGTCGGTCCAGGCGAACACCGCCCGGGCGCCGCCCGGCTTCGAACTCCACAGCCGATCATGCCGCGCGCAAATCCGGTCGACTTCCGCCTGATTGATGCGACGGGTGATGTGCGCGGCTTCGGGCATAGATCCTGACGGGACGGTCGGAATGGTTACCGAATCCTAGGTCAGGGTGATTAACGGCTCATTTCCAAATGCTTAGCCTAGCCCGGCGAACGATCGCGTGGCGAATATCCTGCATAGAGGGCCTGAGCCTCGGCCCGCTGCAACCCCAGGTCTACAGTGACGCCGACTGCACGCAAACGCTCGATCCCGCGCCCCGACGCAAATGGCGATGGATCGGAGCAGGCGGCGAACACCCGGGCGACCCCAGCCGTCGCCAGCCGCTCGCCACAGGACGCGTGGCCGGCGCTCCGTTCACCGCAGGGCTCGAGAGTGACATAGACGCTGGCGCCTCTCGCGCTCCCCGCGGCCTGATCGAGCGCCTGTTCCTCCGCGTGCGGACGGCCGCCCGGGGCCGTCGCGGCCTCGCCGATCACCGCTCCGTCCTTGACGATCACGCAGCCGACCGAAGGATTGTCGCCCGTCAGCCCGACGTTCGCTGCGGCAAGCGCAATCGCCCGCCGCATCCAGGTTTCGTCCTCAGGCGTCGTCATCGACGCAACATGGCCCGTCGGCGTGAAGGAAACTAGCCGATGGCCGGGAGAGGCTGGGCGCGCGCTTCGTCCAGGTAGCGCGCCGCCGTGGGCTTCAGGGCCGCATCGAGCTCGACCAGCAGCGGATTGCCGGTGGGGATCTCAACGCCGACGATGGCGTCGCCATCGAGGTCGAAGAGCAGTTTGACGATGGCGCGTAGGGAGTTGCCGTGGGCGGCGATCAGCAGGGTCTCGCCGGCCACGAGCTGCGGGACGATCTCGGTTTCCCAGTAAGGCTGCACGCGCTCCAGCGTCGTCTTCAGGCTCTCGGTGTCCGGCAGCACGGCGCCGGCGTAGCGGCGGTCCTTGGAGAAATCGAATTCGCCGCCCGGCGGTAGCGGCGGCGGCGGCACGTCGTAGGATCGGCGCCAGACCTTGACCTGGTCGGGGCCGTGCTTGGCGGCCGTCTCAGTCTTGTTGAGCCCGGTGAGGCCGCCGTAGTGGCGCTCGTTCAGCCGCCAGTCCTTGACCTCCGGCACGAAGCTCTGGCCCGCGGCGGCCAGCGCCAGCCAGGACGTGCGGATCGCCCGCGTGAGAACCGAGGTGTAGCAACGATCCAGCGCGAGGCCGGTCGCCGCGATCAGCTCGCCGCCCTTCTTCGCCTGGGCTTCGCCTTCGGCGGTGAGGTCCACGTCCACCCAGCCGGTGAAGCGGTCCTCGAGGTTCCACTGGCTCTGGCCGTGGCGCAGCAAGATCAAGGTGGGCAAGGCTCGGGTCTCTCAGGCAGCGGGATGGTGACGAGGCGCTAGGGGTGAGCGGCACATCCGTCAAGCGCCCAGGGGCGGAGCAACGCATTGGTCCGACGCGGGCGAGCGGTTATAGAACCGCATGCTCGATCGCCTCTACCTGCCGATCCTCGCGCTGGCCTCTGCGGCCGCCATCGCACTGGCGATGGTCTGGCCCCAGGGACTCGGCGACCGCTCGCCGGCTCCGTTTGGCTCGGTCCCAATCCAGCGGACGCCTGCGATGCAGGCGGCCATGAAGCGTGAAGCGGCCGCCGCCCAGGAGCACGTCTCCCAGGCTCGTGAGCAGGTCCGCGCTCTGCAATCCCAGGCGATCGCTCCCGAACAATGAAGATGTTCAGGCAATGAGCGGCTTCGACGCCATCACGGTCGGCCGCCGGGTGCTGGGCGCTGAGGCCGAGGCGTTGGGCCAGCTGGCGGCTGCACTCGACGGCTCGTTCACGCGTGCGGTCGAGACGCTGTTCAATGCGAAGGGGCGTATCGTCCTGACCGGCATCGGCAAGTCCGGACACGTCGCGCGCAAGATCGCCGCGACCTTGGCCTCCACCGGCTCCGTCGCCATGTTCGTGCATGCCACCGAGGCCAGTCACGGCGACCTGGGCATGATCGGCGCGGACGACGTGATCCTGGCGCTCTCCAAGACCGGCGAGACCCGCGAACTCGCCGACGTCATCGCCTACGCGACGCGGTTCAAGATCCCGCTGATCGCGATCACCGTCGCGCCGGGCAGCGCCCTGGGCCGCGCCGCCGACATCGTGCTGGCGATCCCTGACGCGCCGGAGGCCGCCGACGAGCTGAACGCGCCGACAACATCGACCACCCTCCAATTGGCGCTGGGCGACGCACTCGCGGTGGCGCTTTTGGAGCGTCGAGGGTTTCGGCCGCAGGACTTCCGGGTCTTCCACCCCGGCGGCAAGCTGGGCGCGATGCTACGTACGGTCGGCGACCTGATGCACGGCGCCGACGAACTGCCGCTGGTGACCCTCGAGACGCCGATGAAGGACGCGCTCCTGGTGATGACCGAGAAGCGCTGGGGGATCGTGGGCGTGACCGGAGCCGATGGCCGCCTCGCCGGGGCGATCACCGACGGCGACCTGCGCCGCCACATCGAGGGCCTCATGTCCCACACCGCGGGCGAGGTGATGACCGCGGGACCAAAGAAGACCGTGCCGCCCGGCATGCTGGCCTCCGAAGCCCTGGCCCTCATGAGCGACCCGCCGCCGGCGGTCACTGTGCTGTTTGTGGTCGACGGCGGAAAGCCGGTCGGCATCCTCCACGTCCACGACATCCTGCGCGCCGGGGTTATGTAGGCCGCCGTACACACTCCTGAAGTTCCTTTGAGCTACCCTCCTCCTCACACACGTGCGACTGCCCCGGAGTTCCGATGCTTCCCGCTCCCCGCGCCGATCTGGTTCCCAACACCTACGACTTCGAGAACCAGCCGCTGGTGAAGGCCACCGGCTTTCGGGAGTATGACGCGCGCTGGTTGTTTGGGCCGGAGATCAACCTGCTCGGCATCCAGGCGCTCGGCCTGGGGCTCGGGACCTATATCCATGAGCTCGGCCAGAAGCGGATCGTGGTCGGGCACGACTACCGATCCTATTCCCTGAGCATAAAGCAGGCTCTGACCATCGGGCTTGTGGCGGCGGGCTGCGAGGTCATCGACATCGGCCTGGCCACCTCGCCCATGGCCTATTTCGCCCAGTTCGACCTCGAGGCGCCCTGCGTCGCCATGGTCACCGCGAGCCACAACGAGAACGGCTGGACGGGCGTGAAAATGGGCGCCCAGCGGCCCCTGACCTTCGGGCCTGACGAGATGGGCCGGTTGAAGGAGATCGTGCTCACCGGGACTTGGAAGCAACGCCCCGACGGCTCGCTCGCCCATGTCGGAGGGGTGGCCGAACGCTACATCGCCGACGCGGCCTCACGCGCCAGCCTCTCGCGGCCCCTGAAGGTGGTCTGCGCCTGCGGCAACGGTACGGCCGGGGCCTTCGCACCCGCGGCCCTGCGCCAGATGGGCGTCGCGGAAATCATCGAGATGGACTGCGAGCTCGACTGGACCTTCCCGAAGTACAATCCCAACCCCGAAGACAGTGTCATGCTGCACGCGATGGCTGACGCCGTGCGCAAGCATGGCGCGGACCTGGCCCTGGGCTTCGACGGCGACGGCGACCGTTGCGGAGTGGTCGACGACGAGGGCCAGGAGATCTTCGCCGACAAGATCGGCCTGATGCTGGCCCGCGACCTCTCCGGCCTGCACAAAGACGCCACCTTCGTGGTCGACGTGAAGTCCACCGGACTCTTCGCCACCGACCCGGTGCTGAAGAAGAACGGCGCCAAGACCGTCTATTGGAAGACCGGCCACTCCTACATCAAGCGCAAGACGGCCGAGCTGGGCGCGCTGGCGGGCTTCGAGAAGTCGGGCCACTTCTTCTTCAATCCGCCGATCGGCCGCGGCTACGACGACGGCATCGTGGCCGCCGCAGCGGTCCTGTCGATGCTGGACCGCAACCCCAGCAAGAAGCTCTCGGACCTCAAGAAGGCGCTGCCGGTCGCCTACACCTCCCTGACCATGAGCCCGCACGTTGCCGACGAGGTGAAGTATGGCCTGGTGGATGAGGTGGTCGCCGAATACACCGCCTTGCGCGACGCCGGCGGCAAGATCCTCGGCCGCAAGATCGCCGACCTGATCACCGTTAACGGCGTCCGCGTGGCGCTGGAGGACGGCTCCTGGGTGTTGGTCCGGGCCTCCTCCAACAAGCCCGAGATCGTGGTTGTCGTGGAAAGCACCCGCAGCGAGGACGACATGCGCGCCCTCTTCCGCGAAGAGGTGAAGCCGCGCCTAGCCAAGCGTCCGCAGGTCGGCGCATACAATCAGGAAATCTAAGGAATTTCCGAGTAACTGCGACGCGGCGCCAGAAGCTGCGCCGTTGCGCGTAGAAGACCCATGACCCTCAAGTCGTCAAAGACCGAGCCGGGCGACCAAGCCAGCGTTTCCATCATCATTTGCACCAAGGACCGCGGCGCCAGCCTTCGGGACACGTTGGCGCACATGGGACGGACGGCTGTTCCAGCCGGCTGGAGCGTCGAACTGGTCGTCGTCGACAACGGGTCCTCTGACGACACCCAGCAGGTGGTTTCCCAGGCAGATGTGCCCGGCATGACGCTCCGCTACGTGTTCGAGCCAGCACGGGGCAAGAGCCGGGCGTTCAACACCGGGGTCTCCCTCAGCTCCGGTCAGGTCCTGCTGATGACCGACGACGACGTCCACGTGCCGGTCAACTGGATCGAGGACATGTGTCGGCCGATCGTCTCGGGCGTCGCGGACGGGGTGCAGGGCGGAATTCGGCCGGCGCCGCACTTGGATCCGCCATGGCTGAGCGGGATCCTCAGGTATTGGGTCGCGGTGGTCGAGCACCCGGAGCAGCCGCCCGAAGGCCTGGTGGGCGCCAACATGGCGATCAGCCGCCGCGCGTTCGAGGTGGCTGGGCCCTGCGACCCGCGCCTCGGCCCCGGGGCGGCGGGGAACTTCGAGGACACGGTGCTGGGCTGGGCGATGCGCGAGGCCGGGATGAGGATCCACTACGCGCCGGACGTGGCCGTCGAGCACCACTTCGACGCCGATCGCCTGACGATCGCATCCTTCATGCACGCCGCGGGCAAGATGGCCGCATCCCGCGTGATCGTCGACCGTGACCGGGACCCGACAGCGTCGCGAGCCTCTCTGCTCGCGCTGTTCGCTCACTTGCCTGGCCTGGTATTGCGGAGCGGAAGCCAGCTGGTGCGCCTAGCGCTCCGCCGCGAACCCGACGCCCGCTTCTTCGCGCACTACTACCGATTCAAGCTGTGGCAGGAGTCGCGCAGGGCGGCCTGATCGGCCCACCGCCTGGGCGAATTCCCGCCGGGACACTAGCACCGCGGCCGGTGGCGTGCTGAAAGCGCCGCAGGCGCACAACGGAGTTGTCTTCATGCATGTGGCGATGATCGGGACGGGCTATGTGGGCCTCGTCAGTGGCGCCTGCTTCGCCGACTTCGGGCATACCGTCACTTGCATCGACAAGGATGCAACGAAGATCGAGCGCCTGCAGAGCGGGGGCATTCCGATCTATGAGCCGGGGCTCGACAAGCTGGTTGCCCAGAACGTCAAGGCGGGCCGCCTGTTCTTCTCCACCGACGCCACCGATGCGGTGCGTGGGGCCGATGCGGTGTTTATCGGCGTGGGCACGCCGTCGAGGCGCGGAGATGGCTACGCGGACTTGAGTTACGTCTACGCCGCCGCTGAAGAGATTGCCGGACTGGTGGATGGCTTCACCGTGGTGGTCACCAAGTCGACCGTCCCCGTGGGCACCGGCGACGAGATCGAGGCGATCTTCAAGCGGGTGCGCCCCGATGCCGAAGTGGCCATCGTCTCCAACCCGGAATTCCTGCGCGAAGGCGCGGCCATCGAGGATTTCAAGCGGCCGGACCGGGTTGTCGTCGGAACGCAGGACCAGCGGGCCCAGGCGGTGATGCGCGAACTCTATCGGCCCCTCTATCTGAACGAGACGCCGATCCTATTCACCAACCGGCGCACCAGCGAACTCATCAAGTACGCGGCCAACGCCTTCCTGGCGCTGAAGATCACCTACATCAACGAGATGGCGGACCTCTGCGAGGCCGTGGGGGCCGACGTCCAGCAGGTGGCTCGCGGGATCGGCCTCGACGGCCGGATCGGCGGCAAGTTCCTGAACGCGGGGCCCGGTTACGGCGGTTCGTGCTTCCCGAAGGACACGCTGGCCCTGGTCCGCACGGCGCGCGACGCCGGCGCGCCGGTCGAGCTGATCGAGACCACCGTCAAGGTCAACAACGAACGCAAGAAGGCCATGGCCGCCAAGGTCGGCGCGGCGGCGAGCGGCGACCTGAAGGGCAAGACCGTCGGGGTCCTTGGCCTCACCTTCAAGCCCAATACGGACGACATGCGCGATGCCCCGGCGCTCGACATCGTGCCGGCGCTGCAGGCGCAAGGCGCCCGCGTCCAGGCCTTTGATCCGGAAGGCGCCCACGAGGCGCGCCAACTGCTCCGCGACGTGGATTTCAAGGACAGCCCCTACGGCGCCGCCGAGGGCGCCGACGTCCTGGTGATCATCACCGAATGGGACCAGTTCCGCGCGCTCGACCTCGATCGGATCAAGCTGTTGATGAGAGCGCCGGTGCTGGTCGACCTACGCAACATCTATAAGCCCGACGACATGCGCGCCCGCGGCTTCGCCTACACCAGCGTGGGACGCCCCGCGGCCTGAGCATGCGGGCCGTCTATGGGCTTCGGGATTATTGGGGGCTGAGCGCCGCCGTGAACTCCAGCCTGGAGTTCCGATCATCCGCCAGGATCGCGCTCCGTTGCGCCCTATCAGGAGCCTGACGCGACCCGCAGCAGGAATTGGGCGATCCAAACCGCGCCCGCCCAGAACGCTACTCCGAGCAGTACGACAAAGGCCAGACAGGCGAGCGAGCTGACGCCTCGCCCCGCCGACCGCGTCGCACCCCCGAATGCGAGGTGACGAACCATAGTGCCTCCCAGGCTCTTTTTCTTCTCTGGCGTCGGTCGAGCGACGCAGAGGATTACCAGATTGTCATAATGTTTAGGACTTGGGTAGGGTTGCTGTGAAGTTCGTTAGGACGCGCGTCCGCCCGGGCCTTGAGATAGGCGTGCAGGGCTGAGATTTCCTCGTGGCTGAGGGCATTGAACCGCCCCGGCGCCGATTCGGTCATGAGGCCCAGCTTACGGCCTCCTGCGGCGACGCCGGTCCGGAGCAGGTTCTCGAAATCAGCCGGATCGTAGGCGCCGGCGATGGTCAGGTCCGGCAATTTCACGGTCGCCAAGCCCTTCAGATCTGGCCCATGGCACTCGACGCAGGCCCGCGCGAGCCCGCGGCCTTCAGCGAACTGTGGCCCAAGATCGGGCGGCCCTTCACCGTGAGAGGCCTTCAAGAGCGCGGGCGCGGAGCGGAACTTGCCGATCAGCGCGCCCAGCCGCCCAACCGGACCCAGCGTCTTCGCCGGCTGCGGCGCGCCCTCGGGCGAGGTCTTGGTCCGACTGGTGGGCCATGGCCAGCGCAAGGTTCGGGGCGGCGACCCTGGCCACCGGCATCTCGTCGAAGAACAACCGGCCCGTCAGGTCCGCGCCGTGGCAGTCGTGACAGCCGAACACGGTGGCGATCCGCTGGCCGCGGGCGACCGCCCCCTGGTCGCTCGCGGCGACCAGCTCGACCTTGGCCTTCTGCTGCGGCCAGCGGACGACCGCCTCGCTCGCCGCGAAGACCCCGGCGCCGGCGAAGACAGCGGCGACCGCCAAACCGGCGAGGCCTTTCAGGATCCAACGCGTCGTACGGGGCAACGGAGAGCCTCCCTCGGCAATGAGCGGAGACTCAACTAGTCAAATAACGCAGGTTCGCCAATCGGCGTGATTGCAGGGGCGGTCTGCGGCTTTGCAGACCCCGGAACCTAGGCCGCAGCCTTCTTCACGGCGCCCGCGATCTCCTTGACGACCTGGGAGACCAGCTTCTCGTCGTCGCCCTCGGCCATGATGCGGATGAGCGGCTCGGTGCCGGACGCACGCACCAGGATGCGCCCCGAGCCGTTGAGCCGTTGTTCGGCCTGGGCGATCACGCCCTTGACCTCGGCGTCCTCAAGCGGCTTACCGGCGCCGAAGCGGACGTTTTCCAGCTTCTGCGGCACGGGTTCGAACTGGCGCGCGAGCGCGCTCATCGGTTTGTCGCCCTCCTTCAGCACCGCCAGCACCTGCAAGGCGGCCAGCAGCCCGTCGCCGGTGGTGGAGAAGTCGGAGAGGATGATGTGGCCGGATTGCTCGCCGCCCAGGTTGAAGCCGCCTTCGCGCATACGGGCCATCACCGCGCGGTCGCCGACCGCCGTGCGCTCCAGCTTCAGTTCGCGCGCGTTGAGGAAGCGCTCAAGACCTAGGTTCGACATCACCGTCGCCACCACGCCGCCGCCGTTCAAGCGGTCGCGCTTGGCCCAGTGGCCCGCGATCAAGGCCATGATCTGATCGCCGTCGACGATCTGACCTTTCTCGTCGCAGATCACCAGCCGGTCGGCATCGCCGTCGAGCGCGATGCCGATGTCGGCCCGATAGTCCTTTACCAGCTTCTGCATGGCGGCCGGCGAGGTGGACCCGACCTCCTCGTTGATGTTGAAGCCGTTGGGAGTGACCCCCACCGGGATCACCTCAGCGCCCAACTCGTAGAGCGCCTCGGGGGCGACCTTGTAGGCCGCGCCGTTGGCGCAATCGATGACGATACGCATGCCCGAAAGGTTCAGGCGGCGTGGGAAGGTCGCCTTGGCGATCTCGACATAGCGGGCCTGGCAGTCGTCGATCCGCTGGACCCGGCCGAGGCCCGTGGGCTCCGCCAGGTTCTCCTGCAGCCCCTGGTCCATGAGCGCCTCGATCTCCAGCTCGCGCTCGTCGGAGAGCTTGTAGCCGTCGGGCCCGAACAGCTTGATGCCGTTGTCGGAAAACGCGTTGTGCGAGGCGGAGATCATCACCCCTAGGTCCGCCCGGAGGGAGCGGGTCATCATCGCCACGCCCGGCGTCGGCAGCGGGCCGAACAAGCGCACGTCCATGCCCACGCTGGTGAAGCCGGCCACGAGGGCGGGCTCGATCATGTAGCCGGACAGCCGGGTGTCCTTGCCGATTACCACCAGATGGCGGCGGTCGTCCTTGGACATGAACAGCTTGCCCGCGGCCATTCCGACCCGCAGGGCGACTTCGGCGGTCATGGGGAAGCGGTTGGCCTGCCCACGAATTCCGTCGGTTCCAAAATAGGCGCGTTTGGACATCGGCAGCTCTCGAAACGATCCGAAACTGAGATTTAGTCGACGTGCGTTTGGCGAATGCTAAAGCCGCACCCTGAAGCGCTTCGACCTAACACAAAAGGACGCCAAACCCCATGTGCGGCATTATCGGCATCGTCGGGACACGCTCCGTCCAGGAACGCCTCATCGACAGCCTTAGGCGTCTGGAATACCGCGGCTACGACAGCGCAGGGGTGGCTGGTGTGGTGGACGGCCACGTCGAGCGCCGGCGCGCGGCGGGCAAGATCCGCGCCCTTGAAGAGGTGCTGGCCGAGAGCCCGCTCACCGCCACCGTCGGCATCGGCCATACTCGGTGGGCGACCCACGGCGCGCCCACCACCCGCAACGCCCACCCCCAGCAGGCCGGCCGGGTGACGTTGGTCCACAACGGCATCATCGAGAACTACGCCGAGCTGCGCGAGGCGCTGAAGGCGAAGGGCCGAAAGTTCGAAAGCGACACCGACACCGAGGTCATCGCCGCCCTGATCGACTTTGAGCTCACCTCAGGCAAGCCGCCGATCGAGGCTCTGAAGGCCGCCCTCGACCAGCTGACGGGCGCCTATGCGATCGGCGTGCTGATCGACGGCGAGGACGAACTGGTCATGGGGGCCCGGAAGGGTAGTCCGCTGGTTGTCGGCTATGGCCACGGCGAAATGTTCATCGGCTCCGACGCGCTCGCGGTCGGCCCCTTCACCAATCGCATCGCCTACCTCGAGGAAGGCGACTACGTCGCCATCGATCACAATCAGGCGCAGATCTTCGACGAGCACGGCCACCGGGTTGAGCGTGACGTCCGCACCGTCTCAGCCTCCGCCGCCTTGGTGGAGAAGGGTAACTACCGGCACTTCATGGAAAAGGAGATCCATGAGCAGCCGGACGCCTGCCAGCACACGCTGTCCGCCTATATCGACCCGACCACCGGCAAGGTGACGGCGCCCGGCGGCGTCGACCTGGCGGCAGTCTCCCGCATCCAGATTGTCGCCTGCGGCACGGCGAGCTACGCCGGCTCCATCGCTCGCTACCTGTTCGAGAGCCTGGCGGGCCTGCCTTGCGACGTGGAGGTGGCCTCGGAGTTCCGCTACCGCCAGCCGGCGGTGACGCCGGGGACCTTGGCCATTGCGGTGTCCCAGTCGGGCGAAACGGCCGACACCCTCGCGGCGCTACGCTGGTGCAAGAGCCAGGGCCTGATGACTGCGGCGGTCGTCAACGTCCATGAATCGACGATGGCCCGCGAGGCCGACGTGCTGTTCCCCACCCACGCCGGGCCGGAGATAGGCGTGGCCTCCACGAAGGCCTTCACCAGCCAGGTCGCGGCCCTGACCGCACTCGCCGTCGCCGCAGCCGCAGCGCGCGGCCGGATCGATGCGGCGAAGGAAGCCCAGATCTCCAAGCTGCTGCTCGAGGCGCCTCGCCTGATCGCCGAGGCCGCCCATCTGGAGGAGGAGATCCGCGCGCTGGCGCCCGAGCTCGCTAAGGCGCGGGACATCCTCTACCTGGGTCGCGGGCCGATGTTCCCGCTGGCCCTCGAAGGCGCACTGAAGCTCAAGGAAATCAGCTACATCCACGCCGAGGGCTATGCCGCCGGCGAGCTGAAGCATGGCCCGATCGCGCTGATCGACGAGGCGACCCCGGTGATCGTCATCGCGCCCACCGATCCGTTGTTCGAAAAGACCGTCTCCAACATGAGCGAGGTGGCCGCGCGAGGCGGGCCGATCGTGCTGATCACCGACGCCGAAGGTGCGCGGCATGCCCCGCCGGGGGCTCGGGTGATCGTCGGCCCGACCTGCGATCCGCTGATCGCGCCTCTGGTCTACGCCCCGCCGATCCAGCTGCTAGCCTACTACGTCGCCGTCCAAAAGGGCGCCGACGTCGACCAGCCGCGCAATCTCGCGAAGTCGGTGACGGTGGAGTAGCGGTTCCCCGCTGCGGGGGCGAAACCCCAAAAGGAAACGGCCGCCCCGTTGGGGCGGCCGCGCCTAGTCCAGCCCCAGAGGGCCTAAACTTACTTCTTGGTCGTGGTCGTGGTCGACGACATCGAACCGGTCGCGGGCGCGGTGGTGGCCGGCGGGGTCGTGGTGGTCGTGGTGGTCGCGGCGGGCGCCGAAGCGTCAGCCGGAGGAGTCGTGGTGGTCGTGGTCGCCGAGGCGTCAGCCGCCGGCGCGGTGGTCGCCGCGGGAGCGGTCGAATCAGTCGCCGTGGTCGTGGTCGTGGTGGCCGTGTCCTCGGCCTTCTTTTGGCAGGCGGACAGGCTCAGGGCCAGGGCCGCGGCGGCAGCGACCGAAGTGATGATACGCAGTTTCATGGATTGCTCCCCTGGAGGACTATCCCCCGACAAAGGACGACTCTTACACGGCTTCGTGAGTTCCCGAAATCGTGATCATTCGCTCGAAACACTTTTTCCGGCCCGCAGACCATGGATTTCAAGCGCCACCTCATCTAGTTCCGCCCAGGGGCGCAGGGCGAGGCGTTCCCTTCGCGCAATGTTCGGAGGGTCTCGATGGGCAAGCGGGTTCGCAAGGCGGTGCTGCCGGTGGCGGGGATGGGGACCCGTGTCCTTCCAGCCGCCAAGACCACGCCGAAGAACCTGCTGAACGTCGTCGATCGGCCGATCCTCTCCTATGTGGTCGAGGAGGCCCGCGCCGCCGGCATCGAGCACTTCGTCTTCATCGTCGGCCGCGGCCAGGGCGCCATCGAGGACTATTTCGACGCCAACCCGGAGATCGAGGGCGCGCTGGAAGCCAAGGGCAAGGCCGAGATCCTGGCCGACGTGCGTCGCGACCTGCCCAACCCCGGCGAGATGAGCTTCATTCGCCAGATGGCGCCGCTGGGGCTTGGCCACGCTGTCTGGTGCGCCCGCGACGTCATCGGCGACGAGCCTTTCGCCGTCATGCTGCCCGACATGTTGATGGCGGCCGAACGGGCGCCGCTGGCCCAGGCCGTCGATGCCTACGAGAAGGTCGGCGGCAACGTGGTGGTCGTGGAGCCGGCGCCGGAAGGGGAGACCAACAAATACGGCATCGTCGCTCTGGACGGTCGCGAGGGCCGACTGAACCGCATGACCGGCATGGTCGAAAAGCCACCGCTGGGGACCGAGCCCTCGAACCTGTTCATCTCAGGCCGCTACATCCTGCAGCCGGAGATTTTCGGCATTCTGGAGACCCAGCAGCGCGGCGCCGGTGGTGAGATCCAGCTCACGGACGGCATGTTCACGCTGATGAAGACCCAGGCCTTCCACGCCCTGGAATACGAGGGGACGACCTACGACTGTGGCGACAAGATCGGCCTGCTACGGGCCAATGTCGCCTTCGCCCTTCGCCGCCCCGACCTTGCGGACGAGGCTCGCGCGGCGATCAAAGCCTTGCTGGACCTTGCGCCGTAACCGGGATGTCGCATTGGGCGCCTAGCTCAGGTGCGACAGGCTGACGCAGATTCGATTCGCGAACCGCTCCCTCGTGCGTTAGCCGTTGCGGCAGGGGGCCTCGAACGGAGTGGGTCATGCGCGTTGTGATCCTCGGCGGCGACGGCTTCTGCGGCTGGCCGACTTCGCTTCACCTTTCGGCGCGCGGCCATGAGGTCGCCATCGTCGACAATGGCTCGCGCCGGCGGATCGACGAGGAGCTGGGCGCTGGATCGCTGACCCCCATAGCCACCCTCGAGACCCGGCTCACCGCATGGCGGGAGATGTCCGGCCGCGAGATCGCATTCCACGACCTCACCGTTGGCCAGGACTTCGACGCCCTCGTCGGGCTGCTGCGGGCCTTCCGCCCCGACGCGATCGTGCATTTCGCCGAGCAGCGGGCCGCGCCCTATTCCATGAAGTCCGCCGGCCACAAGCGCTACACCGTCAGCAATAATGTCTGCGCCACTCACGACGTGCTGGCGGCCATCGTCGAAAGCGGCCTCGACATCCACCTGGCGCACCTGGGCACCATGGGCGTCTACGGCTACGGCTCGGCGGGCGTGGCGGTGCCGGAAGGATACCTCACGGTCCAGGTCGAGACCGCCGCCGGCTGGGCTCCGCGCGAGATCCTCTATCCCGCCGCGCCGGGCTCGATCTACCACCTGACCAAGACCCAGGACGCGCTCGCCTTCCAATTCTATGCCCGCAACGACGGCCTGCGGATCACCGACCTGCACCAGGGCATCGTCTGGGGCGCCCAGACCGCTGAGACGCGCGCCGATCCGCGGCTGATCAACCGTTTCGACTACGACGGCGACTACGGCACGGTGCTCAACCGGTTCCTGATGCAGGCGGCCATCGGCTATCCGCTCACCGTGCATGGCGCAGGCGGCCAGACGCGAGCCTTCATCAACATCCAGGACACCGTGCGATGCGTGGAACTCGCGCTCGCCCATCCGCCCGAGCGAGGCGAGCGCGTGAAGGTGATGAACCAGATGACCGAATGCTGGAGGGTTCGCGACCTCGCCAGGATGGTGGCGAGGCTGACCGGCGCGGAGGTCGCCCACCTGCCCAACCCGCGCCTCGAGGCCGAGGAGAACGAGCTCTCCGTCGAGAACGGGCGTCTGCTCGGACTGGGACTCAAGCCCATCACCCTAGAGGACGGCTTGCTCCTGGAGATCGCGGAGGTCGCCCGCCGCTACGCCCACCGCGCCGACCTGACCAAGATCCCAAGCGTCTCCTGCTGGAACGCCGAGCGCGCCGCGGCCGCTGCGCCCGCCGAAGGCGCCCTGCAGGCGGCGGAATAGCGGTTGCGGCTGTTCGTCTTCGGCTTCGGCTATGTGGCGCGCGCGCTCTCCCGCCGGCTGAGGCCTAAGGGCTGGACGGTCACCGCGAGCGTACGCGACCCCACCGACGCGGAGCGGCTGGCCGCCGAGGGGATGACGGCGGTCCTGCACGATGACAAGGCCCGGCTCGCCGAGGCGTTGGCGCAGACCCAAGCCCTGCTGATCACCGCCCCACCCGACACTGGCGGCTGCCCGGGGCTGCAGGCCTTGGTTCCGGCGCTGGCGCTCGCCCGCGCCTTTCCCGACTGGACCGGCTACCTTTCGACGACGGGCGTCTACGGCGATCGGCACGGCGGCTGGGTGTTCGAGGCGAGCCGGCTCTCCGCCCAGTCTGTCGAGGGCGCCCGCCGCGTCGGCGCCGAGCGGGACTGGCTGGAGGTGGGGCGCGGCATGGGCCTGACCGTGACCATCTTCCGCCTGCCCGGCATCTATGGCCCGGGCCGCTCGGCCTTCGACCGGCTGCGGGCCGGCGAGGCGCGCCGCATCGTCAGCCCCGGCCAGGTGTTCTCCCGCATCCACGTGGACGACCTGGCGGCGGGCCTGGAGGCCTCGATCGCCCAGCCGCGGGCGGCCGCCGTCTACAACCTCTGCGACGACGAGCCCGCGGCCAACAGCGAGGTCGTCGCCTACGCCGCCCGGCTGCTCGCAATGGAACCACCGCCGGAGGTGGCGCTCGCAGACGCCCAGCTCTCGGCTGCCGCCCTGCGCTTCTACGCTGAGAGCAAGCGGGTCTCGAACGCCAAGGCGAAAGCCGAACTCGGCTGGCGGCCGGCCTATCCGACCTACCGCGAAGGCTTGCGCGCCGTCCTCGAGGCCGGCGGCTAGCCGTGAGCAACGGTCAACTCACCCTCCTGGTCGTGACCGCACTCACCGCGCACATCGGAGTCCTCTCAGCCGCCATCGTCCGGCGGCGGGCGGGTCCCGCCCTCATCCTCAATCTCGTTGTCGCTGTCGCCCTCCTCGTCGCGCTGGCCTTGCATCCGCGCTGGCTCCAGCCGCCCCTCGACCCGCAGGTCGCGAGCCTCGCCGCGTTCGAGCTGCTGGTCGCTGCCATGGCCGCGGCGGCTCTTTGGAGGCGCTATCGCGCCGCGATCATCGGATCCTGGGTGGTGTTCGCCCTGCACTTTGCGGCGAGCGGCTTCGCCGTCTTCTTCGCGCTGACCTTCAAGATCACCCGGCTCATCTGAGCGCGCACAGCTCCTCCACGGCCGCGATCAGCCGGGCGATGTCCTGCGGGCGAGACAGCCTATGGTCGCCGTCCTTGATCAGCGAGAAGACCACACCCTCGCCCTTCAGCGCCTGCGCCAGTTCGAGCGCGTGGCGCCAGGGGACGTCCGGATCAGCGCCGCCCTGCAGGATGCGCACCGGGACCTCGATTGGCACGGGCTCGGCCCCCAGGATCGACCAGCGGGCGCCGTCCTCCAGGAGGTCGCGGGTGATCGGATAGGGGTCGCCGTACTCCGAGGGCCGCAGCCACACGCCATCGGCCGCAAGCGCGGCGTGGCCCGCGGGCGGGATCTCCGGCGCCATCAGCTTCGCCGTGAAATCCGGAGCCGGAGCGATCAGAACCATCGCCTCGACGCGGTCGGGCCGGGCCAT
The DNA here is from genome assembly GCA_036496685.1 of Phenylobacterium sp. GTDB lineage: Bacteria > Pseudomonadota > Alphaproteobacteria > Caulobacterales > Caulobacteraceae > Phenylobacterium. The sequence goes on along the minus strand of DASXKT010000219.1, from coordinate 7,109 downwards.
CGCCGCCAGGCAGGCGATCCAACCTCCCATCGACGAGCCGACCAGGATCGCAGGCCCCTCGATGAGCTCGTCCATCACCGCCAGGGCATCTTCGCGCCAGCGGGTGATGGTCCCCTTCGCCTGGAAGTCGCCGCTGGACTCGCCATGGCCGAGGTAGTCGAAACGGAGGTAGGCGCGGCCAGCCTCCTGCGCCCAGTCGGCCAGCGCCTGGGCCTTCGTGCCGGCCATGTCCGACCGGAACCCTCCCAGCCAGACCACCACCGGGCCGCGTCCTTTGACCCGACGCCAGGCGATCTGCTCGCCGTCCGGCCGAACAAGTTTTCCCGCGCGCTCTCTCATCGCCCGACTGATAGCGCGAGGCGGTCTTTACGCCACCCCGTTTCGGGGTATGCAGGGGACGTGGCGCTTCCTCCTGACTTCACCCTGCTGCAGGTCGTCCCGGAGCTGGAAACCGGCGGCGCCGAGCAGACCACCATCGATGTGGCCCGCGCGGTGATAGAGGCCGGCGGAAAGGCCCTGGTCGCCACTCGCGGCGGCCGGATGACCGCGCGCCTGGAAGCGGACGGCGGACGCCTCGCCCAGATGCCCGTGCAGTCGAAGAACCCGCTGGTGATGCTGGGCAATGCCGCGCGGCTGGTGGATCTGATCCGCAGCGAGAAGGTGAGCCTAGTCCATGCGCGATCACGCGCCCCGGCCTTCTCGGCGCTCTGGGCGGCGCAGACCACCAAGACGCCGTTCGTGGCGACCTATCATGGGGTCTACAAGGCCACCTCCAGCCTGAAGCGCTGGTACAACGCGGTGATGACCCGCGGCGACCTGGTGATCGCCAACTCCGACTACACCCGCGACCACGTGCTGGCGGAGCACGCGGTGGACCCGGAAAAGGTTCTGACCATCCCGAGAGGCGTCGACCTCGAGCGCTTCAACCCCGACTGGGTGAACCTCGACCGGGTGAACGCCCTGCGCGAAGTCTGGGGGATCGCCGCCGACGACCCGCGAACCCGTTTCCTCCTTGCCGGGCGCCTCACCCGGATCAAGGGGCATATGACGATCATCGAGGCCGCAGCGCAGCTGAAGGCCCAGGGCCGCGACGACTTCCTGATCCTGTTCGCTGGCGACGACCAGGGCCGTACCGGCTACGGCGAGGAGCTGGCCACGGCGGTCGCGGACGCAGGCCTGACCGATCGGATCAGCATCGTCGGCCATTGCGATGACATGCCTGCCGCTTACCTGCTTGCCGATGTGGCGATCCTTCCGACCACCGTGCCGGAGTCGTTCGGCCGCGCCGCCGTGGAGCCCCAGGCCATGGGCCGGCCGGTGATCGCCTCAAACCACGGCGGCACGACCGAGACCGTCGCCGATGGGATCTCGGGCTGGCTGGTCCAGCCCGGCGACGCGGCCGCCTGGGCCAGGGCCATGGAACGGGCCATCGACGTCGGTCTCGGCAAGCGCGGCGAGATGGGCCAGGCGGGCATGAACCGCACCCGCCAGCTCTACCGCGTCGACGCCATGTGTGCGGCGACGCTGGCGGCTTACGAGCAGGTGCTCGAGGCCCGCGCCGCGCTAACGGAAAAGAGGGCCTGATGCCCCGGCGCTCGGTCGAGAAGATCCTGGTGATCAAGCTGTCGGCGCTGGGCGACTTCGTGCTGGCGCTGGCCGCCATGAATAAGATCCGCCAGGCCCATCCGAAGGCCCACATCAGCCTCCTGACAACCCCGCCGTTCGAAGGCCTGGCCAAGGCCTCGCCCTACTTCAACGCGGTGTTCACCGACGGCCGACCGGAGGGCTTCGCCGACTGGATGGCCCTGCGCCGCAGACTGCGGGCGGCCGCCTATTCGCGGGTCTACGACCTGCAGACCTCGTCGCGTTCCAACCGCATCTTCCAGCTCCTCAGGCCGCACCCGCCGGCCTGGTCGGGGATCGCCTTCGGCTGCTCACTGCCGCACAAAAACCCGTTGCGGAACCAGATGCACACCCTGGAGCGCCAGGCCGACCAGCTGATGTACGCCGGCATCTGGCCCGACGCGCCCACCTCGCCGGGAACCGCGCCGCCCCCCGACCTGTCCTGGGTGCTGGAGGCCGCGCCCGGCGAGCGCCCGGCGGCCGGTGGGGTCAAGCCGAAGCCCTATGTGATGTTTGTCCCCGGCGGCTCGGCGCATCGGCCGGAAAAGCGCTGGCCGGTGGAGAAGTACGGCGAACTCGCCCGCATTCTCTATGCGCGCGGACTCGACATCGTGATCATCGGCGGACCGCAGGAAGCCTCGCTGGCCCAGGCGATCCAGCGGCAGGTTCCCCGCTCGCGCGACCTGACCGGTCGCACCGACTTTGCGCGCATCGCGGTCCTGGGGGCCAAGGCTTCGCTGGCCATCGGCAATGACACCGGGCCGCTGCACCTGGCGGCTGCAGCCGGCGCGCCCACCGTCGTGCTGTTCTCCAGCGCCTCTGACCCAGCGCTTTCCGCACCGCGCGGCAAGGTGGCGGTTCTGCAGGCCGAGAAGCTGTCCGAATTGCCTGTGGCGAAAGTAGCGCAGGCGGCGGCCGCTCTGCTGCCCTCCAACGCCGGGGCGGCTTGATAGCGCCGAGGCGCCAAATCATATACTGTCGGACTTGCCGGAGCCCTGAAACGCTCCGGCGTTTCTGTTGAAACGATCTTAGGAGCCTCGCCTATTCGCCGCCCCATGCAAGCGCCTCCCGTCAAGGACGGTCCGCGCATCAATGATGAAATCCGCGTCCCCAAGGTTCTGCTCATCGACCAGCACGGCGAGAAGCAGGGCGTGATGCCCACCTCCTCCGCTCTCGAGGCTGCCGAAGAGGCTGGCCTGGATCTGGTCGAGATCGTCCCCAACGCGGATCCGCCCGTTTGCAAGATCCTGGACTACGGCAAGTTCAAGTTCCAGGAACAGAAGAAGAAGAACGAGGCTCGGAAGCGGCAAAAGGTTCAAGAAATCAAGGAGATCAAACTCCGCCCGAACATCGACATCCACGACTATGAAGTGAAGCAGCGCTCGATGAACCGCTTCTTCGAGGAAGGCGACAAGGTGAAGGTCACCCTGCGCTTCCGCGGTCGTGAACTTGCCCACCCGGAACTTGGCATGAAGCTGCTGCAGCGGGTGCGTGCGGACTTCGAGCCGATCGCCAAGTGCGAGTACGAGCCGCGCATGGAAGGCCGCCAAATGATCATGATCCTGGCGCCCCGCTAGAGCGTAGTCCGTGAGCTCCAACACCATCGGAATCCTGGGAACGGTCGCCATTTCGGCGGCCGTTTTCGCCTCAGCCGTCCATGCTCAGCCGGCGGACCAGCCCAATCAGCCGTTCCCCCCCTTCAAGATCGGCGAGGGCCTCTACTACGTCGGGGCCTCCGACTATTCGGCCTATCTGATCGTCACCAAGGCTGGCCTGATCGCCATCGACGGCGGCGACGCCGTGGTCGGCAAGCAGGTCGTGCAGAACATCCGCACCCTGGGGTTCGACCCCTCGCAGGTGAAGATCCTGCTCAATACCCACGAGCATTTCGACCACGCGGAGGGTCTGGCGGAGATCAAGCGCGCGGCGCCCAACGCGAAATTTTACGCGAGCGCCGCCGACGGCGCGATCGTCGCCCAGGGCGGCCGCGGCGATCCCTTCCTGAAGGGCGACCGCTTCTACTACGAGCCGGTCAAGCCCGACGTGATCCTGAAGGACGGCCAGCAGGTGAGCCTGGGCGGCTGGACGCTGACGGCCCACATCACCCCTGGCCATACGCCCGGCTGCACGACCTGGACCTTCCCAGTGACGGTCGCCGGCAAGGTGCGCCAGGCGCTGGACCACTGCTCCTCCAGCGTCCTGCCCGGCTACAAGCTGGGCAAGACCGAGACCTATCCCGGCCAGACCGCGGACTACGAAAAGAGCTTCGCCACCTGGAAGAGCCTGCCCTGCGAGGTGTTCATCGCCAGCCACGGCCAGTTCTTCGACATGAAGGCGAAGAAGGCCGCCCTCGAAGCGGGCAAGGCCGACGCCTTCGTCGATCCCGCAGGCTGCAAAGCCTTCTACGGCAAGGCCGAAGCGGCGTTCCGGGCGGAACTGAAGAAGCAGAATCCGTAGCGCCGCACTGTGGCGCTCAACCAACGCTGAGCCTCGATCAGCGCTGCGCCGCGCTGCGAGCCTTGCCGCGGTAGGCGCCCGGGCTTAACAACCGCCCATGTCAGAAACAGCGTCGCGGGAGGCGTCGCCGCCTCGCTTTGCGGCGCCGTCGCTCATTGCGGTCATCTTCGTCAACATGCTGGGCTTCGGGATCATCGTCCCGTTGTTGCCCTTCTTCGCCAAGTCGATGAACGCAGCGCCGTGGCAGATCAGCCTGATCTTCTCGGCCTACGCCATGGGTGGGTTCTTCGGCGAACCCTTCTGGGGGCGGCTCTCGGACCGCTATGGGCGAAAGCCACTGCTGATCTCGACGATCACCGGCAACTGCCTCTGCTACTTGGCCCTGGCCTTCGCGCCCAATGTGGCCGCAGCCTTCGTCATCCGTTTCCTGGGCGGCCTGATGAGCGGCAACGGGGCGGTGATCCAGGGCTACATCGCCGATGTCACCCCGCCTGAGCGGCGCGCGCGGATGATGTCGCGGCAAGGCGCGGCCTGGAACGTCGGCATGATCGTGGGACCGGCGGTCGGCGGCATGTTCGCCCATACGGACATGGGGCCGGCCGGCTTCCGCATCCCGCTGTTCATCGCCTCGGGTCTTTCGGCGCTAGCGGTGACCGCGATCATCTTCGTCATCCGCGAAAGCAAGGTCCGCGACCAGTCGATCAGCCACCGTCCGAGCCGCTGGTCGGCGATCGGCGAGGCGGTACGCGACCCAGTGATCGGACGACTAATGCTGCTGACCTTCCTGGTCGGCTTCGCCTTCACCGGCATCGAGTCGACCTTCGGGCTTTGGGGCCAGGCGCGCTTCGGTTGGGGGCCACGACAGATCAGCGTGTGCTTCGCGGCGGTGGGGATGGTGGCCGCCTTCACCCAATTCTTCGTGACCGGGCCGCTCTCGGAGCGCTACGGCGAGGGCCGGATGCTGGCGGTCGGCATGGGGATGACGGTGCTGGGATCGGCCCTGCAGCCGTTCTCCATCGGCCTGGTGACGACCACCATCCTGATGTGCGTGACCGCGGTCGGGCAGTCGGTCGCATGGCCCAACGTCGGGGCGCTGATCTCCCGCACCGCAGATCCGCACCGCCAGGGTCAGATCCTGGGCCTGAACAACGCGGCCGGCGCCTTCGCGCGGTTCGTGGGGCCGTTCACCGCGGGCGTGACCTTCGCCAGCATCAGCATCCATGCGCCGTTCTTCCAAGGCGCCCTGATCGTGGCGCCGGCGATCCTGCTGGCGCTCAGCGCCGCGCGCCGCGCGCCGCCTCGGACCGTTCAGGGGCATGTTGCGGAGTTTGCGGAGTGACCGCCGCCGGCTCCGAAGCGGCGGCCGCGGAGCGGCGGGCGTTGATCGTCCTCCTGACCGTGATCTTCCTGATGATCGCCGGCTTCGGGCTGGTGATCCCGCTGCTGCCGTTCTTTGCGAGGGCGTTCGACGCGCCGGCCTGGCAGGTGACCCTGCTGTTCTCGGCCTTCTCCGTCGGCCAGTTCTTGGGCGAGCCGTTCTGGGGACGGCTGTCTGATCGGATCGGGCGCAAGCCTGTGCTGATCATCACCATCACCGCGGTGGCGTTCAGCTACGCGGCGTTGGCTTTTGCACCCAACATGGCGGCGGCCTTCGCGATCCGGTTCCTCACCGGCATCTTCGCAGGCAACATCTCGACCCTGCAGGGCGCGATGGCCGACATCACCCCGCCGGAAAAGCGCGCCGGCCGTATGGGGATCATGGGGGCGGCCTTCAGCGCAGGCTTCACCACCGGCCCGGCGATCGGCGGCCTGCTGGCCCAGCCGAGCCGCGGCGCGCTCGGCTTCCAGCTGCCGCTCCTCGTGGCTGCGGGCTTCGGTTTGGCCTCGGCGATCGCCGTGGTGGTGTTCGTGCGCGAGAGCCGGCCCGAGCCCTCCTCGCGCCCGCCGCATCGCCCGCGCATCGAGGGCCTGAAGGAAGCCTGGGAACACACGGTGATCAGCCGCATCCTGCTGATCAGTTTCATCGTCGTGGTGGGCTTCGCCGGCATCGAGGCGACTTATGGCCTGTGGACCCAGGCGCGCTTCGGCTGGGGCCCACGGCAGATCGGGCTCGCCTTCATGGGGATCGGCGTCCTGGGCGCCTTCTGCCAGGGCGTGCTGTCGGGACGACTTGTCCGCCGCTACGGCGAACCCCGCACGCTGACCGGCGGCCTGGTGTTCATGGGCCTGGGCCTGGTGACCCAGGGATTGGCGCCGGTCTGGCCGGTGGCGATCCTCGGCTTTGCCTTCGTCTGCATCGGCCAGTCGATCTGCTTTCCCAACCTGACCGCGCTGATCTCGCGCGCCGCTCCACCCGACCGGCAGGGCGAGATGCTGGGCCTGAACATGAGCGGCATGGCGCTGGCCCGCATCGGCGGGCCGGTGTTCGCCGGCTGGCTGTTCTCCAGCGTCGCCCCCGGCGCGCCCTTTGCCTCGGCGGCGCTGCTGATCCTGCCGGGGCTCTACTTCGCGGGCCAGGTGCGGCGAAGGGTGCACTCGATCGCCTAGGAGCCGCCACCGCCTTGCGTTCCCGGGCTCTTTCGTCTATCAGCCCCTCCCTTCGGAGCGGCCTGGCCCATGGCATGCCAGGGCAGCTCATCAAGACACCAGAGGACGGGGCTTCGCCGCTCCGCAGAGAAATGCCGAAACTGAAGACGAAGTCGGGCGCTAAGAAGCGCTTCAAACTCACTGCGACCGGGAAGATCAAGGCCGGTGTGGCTGGCAAGCGCCACCGCCTGCTCTCCCACAACGCCAAGTACATCCGTCAGAACCGTGGCACGAAGGTGATGAGCGCCTCCGACGCGAAGATCATCAAGATCTTCCTGCCCTACGGCCTGAGCTAAGGAGCGCTGACAGATGGCTCGCGTCAAAAGGGGCGTCACCGCCCACGCCAAGCACAAGAAGGTTCTCGAGCAGGCCAAGGGCTTCTACGGGCGCCGCAAGAACACCATCCGCACCGCCAAGGCGGCCGTGGACAAGGCCGGCCAGTA
>DASXKT010000218.1:0-18065 GCA_036496685.1 Phenylobacterium sp. | reverse complement strand
CCGGGGGTGCCGCAGTAACGGTCGATCTCGCTGGTCATGGCTTCGCGGGTGCGCCCGGAGTTGTCGACCGCCCACTGGACCGCCTGTTCGCGGCTCCAGCGCTTGGCGTGAAGGCCCGTGTCGACGACCAGGCGCACCGCGCGGAACTTCTGGGCCTGCAGGTAGCCGAGGCGCCCGGCCCAGTCGTCGTCGTACATGCCCATCTCGTCGCCGAGCTGCTCGGCATAGAGTGCGTAGCCTTCGACATAGGCGTTGAAGCCCGAGAGCAGGATGCGGATCAGCGGCAGCTTGCCCGTCTCGGTCAGGTAGGCGCCCTGCCAGGTGTGGCCGGGAATGGTCTCGTGGTAGGTCAGGCTGGGCAGGGAGAACTTCGGCCAGTTCTCGGTCGATTTCAGGTTGATGTAGTAGGTCGAGGGCCGTGAGCCGTCGATCGAGCCGGTGTTCATGTAGCCCTGGCCGGCGCCGTCCTGGATGTCGACGGGCACCCGCTTCACCACAACCGGCGCGTTGAGTTGCAGGTTGAAGGCCTTGGAAAGCTTTGGCCGCACGCCGGCGATCACGCCGTTCAGGTAGGCGATCAGCTGTTCGCGCCCGGCGTCCGTGTTCGGGAATACGTACTTCGGATCCTTGCCGAGCGCCGTCATGCGTTCGCCGACCGTGCCCTGGATAAGCCCCTGGGCCTTCAGCAGCCCGTCCATGCGCGCCTCGATCGCCCGGTTCTGTTCGAGGCCCATGTTGTGGACCTCGTCCGGCGTCAGCGACGTGGTCGTGCCCTCGCGCAGCAGCCAGCGGTAGTAGGCCTCGCCCTCGGGCAGGCGCCAGACGCCAGCCTCGTGGGTCGACTTGGCTTGAAGGTCTTTCAGGACCGCGAGCTGGGCGGCTAGCGCCGGATAGACCTCCTTGTCGACAATCGCCTGGCAGCGGGCCTGGTAGTCGCCGGAGAGCCCGGCTTCCTTGGCCTTGCGGCCCAGCGCGGTGACGAGGCGGGCCTTGTCGGCGGGTATAGCCAGCAGGCCCTGCTGCTGGCCGATGGTGTTGGCGAGGATGAAGTCGGGCGGGACCACGCCGAGCCCGGCATCCTTGCGGACCCGTTCGGTCTCCTGGGTCATCACGCGCGCCAGGCCGTGGACGCGGGCGAGATAGGCCTCCGCGTCGGCCTTGCTGGCGACCTTGTGCTGGCTGTCGAGGAACTCCGGCCCACTCGAATAGGCGCCCCCCTGCTGGCTCACGACGTAGGGCGTGGCGGCCTCGCTCATGGCCGATCCCATGGTGTTCTCGCCGTAGTCGAAGGGGGCCGCGTCGCGGCCCAGTTCGAAGGCGTATTTCACCACCGCCTTATTGAGCCGGGCGGTGGGGGAAAGGCTGGCGTCCGGGAAGGTCTCGAGCTTGGCCAGGCCGGCGCGGCACCAGGCGCGGTCGTCGGCGATGTGGGCCATGGAGGCGTCGCTCACCTGCGACTTCAAGGCGACGCGCGCGCCCGTGTCGAGGCCAAGGCTGGTCGCCTGTTCCGGCCCGGTCGCCAGGATGTGTTCGGCAACGCCGTCGAAGTAGCGGTTGATGGCGGCGTCGCCGGGCGATGCCGCGACCTTCGGACCTGCTCCCCCAGAGGCCTCGCCTTGACGCTTGGCGGCGATAAGGCCGGCTGCGGCCGCGGTGACGAGAAGGCTACGGCGATCGAGGCTCATGGAAATCCTTGAGTTGAAAGGGGCCGAACCCTAGGGCGCGGCCAAGCACACCGGCAAGGCGTTGCGGATTAACAATCGGACAGGTTGAGTAAACGTGGTGCGGCGTCGCGGGTCAGCTCTTGCCGAGTTCATCGCCCCTGGCGGAGATCCAGGTCACTAGGTCCCAGGCATTGCGGATAGCCAGCGCGAGCAGCGCCAACAGGCTGGCTGCAACCCCCCACGCGGCCCGGGCTGGCGATACCCAGGCCGTGGCGGCAGACGCGGCCAGCCCGATACAGATGATCAGCGGCCCCACGCCGTAGGCCCAGATGTCGGACCAGTGGGTCGCCTGGACGGACCTGATGGTGAACATCATCAGGGCCCGCGCTGCAAACGCGAGGCAGGCCAGAGCGCAGATGACGAAGATCGCACCGTCCACGGTCGGGGACACACTGGGCGCGGTGGCGAGGGCGCTAAGCACAAGCACCATCGCCAGGTGGGCGACGGTTGGCGTCATGTAGACGCCGGTGGTGCGCAGCTTCATTTCCGGATCGCCGCCGCGGATCAGGGTGACGACGATGAATAGCAGGCCAATCAGCGCGCCTGCGGCGCCGCCGATCAGCAGGTAGAAACTATCCCAGCCCTCGAACATGGCGGGAGATTAGGGGCGAATCCGGATTGCGCGAAGGCTTGGGCGTCCGACAGGCTGTCAGAGGAGCCTCAACGCCTTGAGGCGGGCCACGCCGTCCCGGGCGACGAGCAGGCGGTCGTGGACTGCGATGCGGAGGGAACGGCCGGCCTCGACCACCTGGCGGGTCATGTCGATGTCAGAGCCGGACGGCGTCGGATCGCCCGGAGAATGGTTGGCAAGGCCAAGCTTGGGCAGGGACCCATGATACGCTCGCGGACGCCGTCCCTGAGTCGATCAGTTGCGTCAGTGGGCGCTTTGCGAAGGGGCGAGGATGTCTTTCGGCGAGCTGCTGGACGAGACCATTGCTGATCTGTCCTCAAAGAAGGCCGCCTTCCTCGCCAGTCTGGACGAGATCAACACCCTGGTGATCGGCTCCTCGCATGGCGATTATGGCTTCGATCCAGCGAAATTCCCGGGGTCGTTCAATTTCTGCGCCGCCACCCAGGACCTGAAACATAGCGCGATGCTCTACAAGTTCTGCGCCGAGCAGACGCCGAAGATCGCGAACCTGATCCTGTTCTACTCGGTGTTTTCGCCGGGCATGTATCTGGACAAGACGACCGAAAAGGCGCGGTGCGCGGTCTACAAGGAGCTGTTCGACCAGAGCGCGCGCTACGCCGACGACGAGATCAACAGCGCCTACGAGAAGATCCACGGCGCGCTGAACGGCGCCGCCAGCATCAAGGGCCACATGGGTTTTGTCGCCTCGAACGCGCGGCACTTCTATCCACTCGCCTACGGCGCGGAGAAGCGTGCGCTGGGTCACATGAAGCACAACGCCCGCGCGGGCGCCGACATCTACCTCATCAAGATCCTCGATATGGCCCGGACGCTAGGCCACAAGGTCACGGTGGTGTTCCCGCCGGTGAGGTCGGACTACCGAAGCTACCTTCCCCGCGACGTGAACGAGCTCTTTTCCGGGATTGTCGAGCTGAAGAACAACTTCGACTACCCCTTCGAGGTCGCCAACTTCTTCGACGACCCGATCTTCCTGGACGAGCACTTCGGCGACTTCGACCACCTGCTTCCCGTGGGTCCGGGGACGGCGGTGGTCACCGAGGAACTCGCGGCCGCTGTTGGCGGCGGCTAGGTCAGGGCGAGCGGCGCCTTGGCGAGGTCGCCATGCCAGACGCGGCGGGCCTCGGCCATATGCTGTCGGGAAGCGGCGGCCTTGCCCTGGCGGGCCTCGGCGATAGAGAGGACCTTCAGCGCCAGAGCATCCTGCGGCCAATCGACGAGGCTCGCCTTGGCTTCGCGGGCCGCGTCGTCCGTCCTGCCGGCGGCCAGGTCCGCGGCGGCAAGGCTGCGGCGTACCGGATACCACCAGGGCGGCGGGTCGAAGTTCTTGGCGACGGGGAAGTCCTTGTCCTGGCGGGCGGCCGCGCGCGCGAAGAAGTCGGCCGCCTTGGCCGGCTCGTGCGTCATGAGGGCGGCGCGGCCGTTGAGGACGTCGGCGGCGATACTGGCGACGCTGGCCGTTCCCGACTCCCCGGAATCCAGCGCCTCCACCAGGAGGCCGAGGACAATGTTGGCCTCACGGCGCACGGAGGCGGCGTCGCCCTGGGCCGCGAAGGCCTCGCCACGGGCGTAGTGGCGGTAGACGCGCACGATCCGCGGGTCGCCTGGGGCGTCGGTTAGGGCGATGGCCCGGGCAGGGGCGTATCGGCCGTAAGCCACCAGGCTGCGCGCCTCGGCGGTTGTCCGCCGTTCGACTGGATTGGCGCTGCGGGCGGAGCCCGGCGGAACCTGGACCGCCGTGTGGTCGCCGGCCGGAAATGCGACGCCGGCGTGGTCGGCGTACCTGAGCGCGAGCTTGCCGTCGCCGGCCATCAAGGCGCCGGCCAGGCCGAAGGTGTAGTTGTGCAGGTAGTACATCTGGCTCGCCAGCGGGCCGGGCACACCCTCGAGCTTCTCGACGTCGGCGTCGACCTTCAGCGCCTGGGCGTCGACGATCGCGACGCGCTCATACTGGCCCACGTGCATCAGGGTGTGGGCGGCCATGTGGACCAGGTGGCTGCCGCCAGGGGCCAGGCCCGCCAGCTTGTCGGCATAGGGCAGGGCCTCGGCCGGATGGCCGGCGAACTCGGTGGCGTGGATGTAGTAGTGGATGGCTGCGGTGTCGTCGGGCTTGCGCGCCAGCACCTCCTTCAGGATCGCCTCGGCGCGAGCCACGCCGGCCGCGTCGCCGCCGCGTCCGGGGATCATCAGGGCCTGTGCTGCCTGGTTGGCGATTTCGTCGTCGCCTGGGTAGCGCCGCACGAGGTCATCCATCGCCTTGGCGTAGAGGGCGTCGCGCTTGCCCGGCGTGGCCTTGTCGTAGCGGAGGAGCAGGGCGTCGATCAGGGCCTTGGCCCGTTCGTCGCCGGGCTTGACGAGCTTGGCGGCGCGCTGGGCGTGGGTGAGGGCAAGCGCCGTCTGGTCCGGCGTGACGCCGTAGTTGAGTGTGGGCCCTAGCCCGATCGCCACGCCCCACTCGCAGAGCGCGCATTCGGGGTCGAGGGCCGCCGACTTCGAGAAGGCGTTCAGCGCCTCGGTGTGGTTGAAGGCGTGATAGAGGTTGAGGCCCTCGTCGTACCAGGCCTGGGCCTCGCGGTTCTTGGTGTCGGCGGGCGAGGCGCCATTGCCGACGCCCCTCAGCATGACCGCCTTGCCGACGCCGACCGGGCCGCCCGCGGGGGACGGCGCGTTCTCCGCCCCGCAGATGTAGCCGATGCCGAGCGCGGTGGCGTCGGCGGCGATGGCGCTGGGCACGGCGAACAGGGCGGCGGCGATCGCGGCGACGGTGGCTTTCATGGCTGGAACGTCGGGCGTTTTCGCAAGCGCCGCAAGGGCGCCGCGGGGGCTAGGGAAGGAACTCGTTCGGCTCGTCGCGTTTGCAGGCCTTCACCGGCGTATGGGTCTCCTCATGCACGGCCCAGCATTCGTCGAACACCGAGCAGTAGCAGTATTCGACCCGCCATCGGCTCTGCGTCGCGTCGAGCTTGTCCCACACCGCAGCATTCTGCGGAGTCCGCGCGATGCGGAAAACGAACTGGTCACCCTTGGCGGCGACGAAGCGCGTGCGGATGGTGTTGTGCAAGCCGAGCAGCAACGGCATCGCACGCTTGGCTTCCTCAGGCCCCAGGGCGGCGTTGATGAGGTCCGGCACGGACTTCACGTAGCGGCCATCGACGCTGATCTTCAGGCTCTGCTCGTCCGCAGGTCCGACGCCATTGTTATAGAAGTCCATCGAGATCTGCTGGCGGCCTTCGGGCGTGGCGTCGCTGATCACGCCCACCAGGTATGGGAAGGAGTTGGCCTTCACCATCTTCGTCTCGATCTCCCCATTTCGCAGGGCGATGAAGATCGAGCAGACCGAGACCACGAGCGCCGAGATCGCGGTGACCCACTCCAGCCATCGCGGCAGGCCGCTGCTGTGACGACGATGCGGCGACTCGGGGAGATCTAGCGACATGCGGTTGAGCTAAGCGGGTCTCGCGCGCCGCGGCAATGTCGCGGGCGAGGGAGGACCTCTCCGCCGGTTTCGCCTACGCTCGCGCCATGGCCCGAGCGGTTCCAGAGGATCCCGGAGTGCGCGCCGTGTTCGAGGCCCAGCCGCCAGCGCTGCGCGACGCCCTGCTGGACCTCCGCGGGCACATCCTGGCGGCGGCCGCCGCAGCGCCGGCGGTCGGGGGGCTGACCGAGACGCTGAAGTGGGGCGAACCCGCTTACCTGCCGGCGAAGCCTCGGGTCGGCACCACTGTGCGGATCAATGCGGTGAAGGGCTCGGCCGATCGCTACGCCGCCTATTTCCACTGCCAGACGACGCTGCTCGAAAGCTTCCGCCACCTCTATCCGGAGGTCTTCGAATTCGAGGGAAACCGGGCAATCCTGTTCCGGGTCGGCGAAGCGGTTCCAGACGACGCCCTAAGGCGCTGCCTGACGATGGCGTTCACCTATCACATGAAGCCGCGGGTCTCCGCGACCTGATCCGGCGCGGTCAGGCCGGGATCCAGATGCCATGGGCCAGCCGCTTCAGGCCTTCCGACTGCCAGGGGAAGAGGCGCGGCTCATAGGCCCATTGATAGGTGCGTTCGTCGCCCGCCCCGGTGCGGGCCCGGACCTCGAAGATCACGTTTGCGGAAAGACCGGTCTTCGGCAGCGGCGAGGAGAACGGCACGTCCTTCAGGGCGACCAGGGCCTCGCCGAGGCCGGCCAGCATGCGCTCGACCTCCCGCCGGCCGCGCCTGCGATAGGCATACTTCACCCGCCAGATCATCCAGCCCGTCGCCGCGATCGCGAGCATGCTGCAGGCGATAGAAATCAGCGGCGCGAACTGCTGGATCGTCATGGCGCGGCTCCTCAGGCGCTGATCACCGGCGGCTTGAAGAGGCCGGCGGGCGAGGCGGTGAAGACCTCGTAGCCCGTCTCGGTCACGCCGATGGAATGCTCGCACTGCGCCGACAGCGACTTGTCGCGGGTGACCGCCGTCCAGCCGTCGGAGAGCAGCTTCACCTGGTATTTGCCGAGGTTCACCATCGGCTCGATGGTGAAGAACATGCCCGGCCGCAGCAGCTCACCCGTGCCGGGCTGCCCGAAGTGCAAGATGTTGGGCGCGTCGTGGAACACTTTCCCCAGGCCGTGGCCGCAGAAGTCACGGACCACCGAACAGCGCATGCTCTCGACGTAGGACTGGATGGCGTAGCCGATGTCGCCGGTGCGGGCGCCGGGCTTCACGGCGGCGAGACCGCGCTCAATGGCCTCGTAGGTGACGTCGATCAGGCGTTTGGCGCGATGCGCGACCGGGCCGACGCCGTACATGCGGCTGGTGTCGCCGTGCCAGCCGTCGACGATGACGGTCACGTCGATGTTGGCGATGTCCCCCTCGCGCAGCGGCCGCTCGCCGGGGATCCCGTGGCAGACGACGTGGTTGGCGCTGATGCAGACCGTCTTCGTGTAGCCGCGGTAGCCCAGGCAGGCCGGCAGCGCGCCGTGGTCGAGGATGAACTCCCGGGCCAAGGTGTCGAGGTGGTCGGTGACCACGCCCGGGACCACGTGCGGGGTCAGCATGTCCAGGCACTCGGCAGCGAGCTTGCCGGCAGCGCGCATGCCCTCCAAGTCGGCCGCCGTGTGGATCTTGATCTGTCCGGTCCGAAAATCGGAGTCGAGGATGTCGGGGTCGGTCATGGCGTCAGTCCCGCGGCGGGGCCGCGCTCGTTCGAATGGGGGTCAGTCCTATGTCGCAACGATAGCACGGAACTTCAACGGGCGCTTATCGCTGCCGCGTGTTGCTCCACACCACCTGGGCGACGCCGACGACGGCGAGGATCCCGCCATAGACCACCCAATGCGGGTCGCCGACCATGAAGCCGACGCGGAAGGCGAGGTTCAGGCCCTGCAGCATCCAGACGCAGCCCATGGCGACCATCAGGAGGCCGACCAGGGTGGAAACGATCCGCATGACGAAGTTGAAGGTGTTGCGCATGGGCTTCTCCGGAATCCGATCGCCCGGTGAAGGTCTACCGATTTCCAGCGTCGCGCCAGGGGATGGCGTGGGCGATGCGGACGGACTGCGGGCTGATCTCGCAGGCGCGGATCAGAACTTCGACGCCGCAAGCGGCGGCCTCGATCAGCCCACTGGCATAGGCAGGGTCAAGATCGTGGCAGGCCGCAAAGGCGTCGCAGTCGGTGCGCTGAACAACGAACAGCATGACCGCGCGTTGGCCGGCGTCGACCATGGCGGTGAGCTCCTTCAGGTGCTTCAGCGAGCGGGCCGCGATGCAGTCGGGGAACTCGGCAAGCGCGCCTGAGCGGCGCAGGTGGCAGTTCTTCACTTCCAGCCAACAGGGCGCGCGGTCGGGAGCCTCCAGCAGGAAATCGACGCGGGAATTTGCGCCATAGCGGACCTCGCGCCTGTGGGTGGCGTAGCCGGTGAGCTCTGGGATGGCGTCGGCCGCCAGGGCTTCGGCGACCAGGCGGTTGGGGTGCATGGTGTTGATCCCGACAAGCCCGCCGTCAGCCTCGACCAGCTCGAGCGTGTGGGCCAGCTTGCGCTTGGGATCGTCGGAGTGGGAGACGTAAGCCGGCAGCCCGGGTGTGTTGAGCCCCAGCATCGCGCCAGGGTTCGGGCAGTGGGCGGTGATCTCGGTCCCGTCGTCGAGGAGCACATCGGCGAAGAAGCGCTTGTAGCGCTGCACGAGCACGCCGCGCGTCAGCGGTTGCGGGAAGTCCATGGTTGGCTTTAGTCCGGGGTTTGGCAGCAGCGGATGTAGGCGAGGGATCGGCGGATGGCGAGCAGCGACAACGGCCGGGTCACCGCAGGGGTGCTGATCATCGGCGACGAGATCCTGTCGGGGCGGACGCAGGACACCAACCTGCGCGACATCGCCCGCTACCTCACCGTGCACGGCGTCGACCTTGCCGAGGCCAGGACCGTGCCGGATGTGCACGAAGAGATCATCGCGGCTCTCGATGCGCTGCGCGGCCGCTACAACTACGTCATCACCACCGGCGGCATTGGTCCGACGCACGACGACATCACGGCCGATGCGGTGGCCGCTGCGTTCGGTGTGGAACTCTACGAGCACCCGGAGATCATCGCCATGATGACCGCGCGGTGGGGAGGGGAGCTGAACGCGGCGCGTCGGCGGATGGCCCGGGTGCCGGTGGGCGGCGAACTGGTCAAGAACCCGGTGCAGGGTCCCCCAGGCTTCACGATCGGCAACGTCTTCGTGCTGGCCGGTGTGCCGCAGATCATGCGCGGCATGCTGGAGGACGTCGGGCCACGCCTGCGCGGCGGTGCGGTGACGGTTTCGCGGACCGTACGGGTCGAAGGCTCAGGGGAGGGCGCCATCGCCGAGCCTCTTGAAGCGGTGGCCAAGGGGCATCCGGGCATGTCGCTGGGCAGCTATCCGTTCTTCAGCGCCGAGGGCTACGGCTCGAATCTGGTCCTGCGCGGCCGCGATCCCGACGAGCTGACGGCGACGGTCAGCGAGCTGATCGAGGCGCTGCGCGGGGCCGGCATCGAGAACGTGCGCGAAGTCGCGGCGGCTTGATTTGGCCGCTCAGCGGTGCTCGGCTGGCGGTTCGCGTAACTCGTTCACTCAAGGCGTGGCCTCATGATCAGTACAATCCTCGCAGCCGCGGCGTTGTTGATGCAGGCTGCGCCTTCTCCGCCGCCCGTTACTGAGGCGGCCGCCCCTAAGCCCGCCGAGGCGCCGAACACGGTCTCCCCGGCCACCGCGCTCGGCGCGAGGACCAAGACGCCAGACGACCCGAACGCCCTCGTCTGCAAGAGCGAGCCGGTGCTGGGCTCACGCCTGTCAGTGAAGCACTGCGTCACCAAGAGCGAGGCGGACATGCGCAAGCTTGAGGATCGCCAGGAGCTGGAGCGGATGCAGGGGCGCAACAGCCTTACCCCGCGCTGAGCGGCCGACTGCCCGCTTTCGCGGCCGCCCCTTGCGGGTTCCTCGGCAATTCACGTGCAAACCGACGCGTTTCGTCACAGGCGCGGTGGCGGTTTGGCGCTCAGACGATGATCCGCTATGCGTCGAGATCACAGGTTTTTCGGAGCATCCAGTCAGATGATCAGTGCAGTTCTCGCGGCCGCGTTCCTGTTGGCCGACACCACGGCAGCGTTGCAGCCGGCCGCCGAGGGGGCGCCGATCGCCAAGCCTGCCGCCGCGGTCGCCGCCAAGTCCAAGCCCGACGATTCCACGACGCTGGTCTGCAAGACCGAAGTCGTGGTGGGCTCGCGCCTCGGCGTGAAGCACTGCCGGACCAAGGCCGATGCCGAGATGCAGAAGATGGAGGACCGGCAGGCCCTGGAACGTGCACAAACCCAGATCCACATCGACGGCCGCTGAGCCCGGAGACCTCCGCCAAGCGGCGCCTACGCGAACGCGCTTATCTCTGTGGACGCACGTCCCTTCGCTGTGGCACTCCGGGGCGTCACGCGGGCGTGGCGGAATTGGTAGACGCAACGGACTTGGGCTTCGGCCTCGAGTGCGCCGGGGGAAACCCCAGACGTAGAACCGCTCAAACTCGGGGAACCCTGTCAGATGGGAATCCCGAGCCAAGCCCGGGAAATCCGGGAAGGTGTAGAGACTAGACGGGCGGCGCCTAAAGCCTTCGGGCCACGGCGAAGGGATAGTCCAGACCACGAACGCCGGCAGGCGGCGGCGAAAGCCGAAGTGGTACGAAAATCCGTAGGGCCGTGAGGCTCGTGCCGGTTCGACTCCGGCCGCCCGTACCATCGAGAATGGCTGGACTAGCCGGAGGCGGCGGCCCGCGTGGTCTCTGTGCAGAAGCCCGAGGAGGAGCCGCGGCCGCAGGGTTGAAGCCTCGCCGGGCGGGCGGAGTCCGCCTTGCAAGCTCGGCCCTAACGGGGGAGTCTCAGTCGGTGAAGGCGAGTCTGGATCATCTACCGGAGGGGAAGCGGCGTGAGCTCTCGCGGGTCGTCGAGATCCTGTTTGCGGAGTTCGAGGATGCGCTGAAGGGGCGGAACGCCCCGCATCGTAAGGCTGGCCGGATCCTGAAGATCATCCTCTTCGGATCCTACGCGCGCGGCGACTGGGTCGATGACCCGGTCGGCGGCTACAAGTCCGACTATGATCTGCTGGTGGTGGTGAACCACGACGAGCTCACCGACACCCTGGAATACTGGGCCAAGGCCGACGACCATCTCCTGCGCGAATACCAGATCGCCAAGCGGCTCTCCGCGCCCGCCAACTTCATCGTCCACTCGCTCACCGACGTGAACAAGCAGCTGAAGAAGGGCCGGCCGTTCTTCGTCGATATCGTGCGCGACGGCATTGCCCTCTACGAGGCGCCGGACCATCCGTTCGAGCATCCGCAGCCGCTGTCAGCCGACGAGGCGCGCAAGGAAGCGCAGGGGTACTTCGACGAGTGGTTTCGGAGCGCCGAGGCGTTCGAGAGGGGCGCGCAGTTTTACCTTAGTGACGGACGCCCGAAGGAGGCAGCCTTCTCACTGCACCAAGCCACCGAGCGCTACTACCACTGCCTCCTCCTGGTGCTGACCCTCTACAGCCCGAAGTCGCACAAGCTGAACTTCCTGCGGTCGCAGGCCGAGCGGCTGGCCCCGGAGCTGATAGCCGCGTGGCCGCGCGAGAACCGGTTCGAGCAGCGGTGCTGGGAGCTGCTGCGGCGGGCTTACGTCGATGCGCGCTACTCGCCGCACTACAAGATCACCGGTGAGGAACTCGCGTGGCTGGGGGCGCGCGTGGACGTGCTCCGGGGATTGGTGGATGGCGCCTGCCGGGAGCATCTTCAGGCCTGAACAGATCGCCGCCGGCCAGGCCCGTTGACAGCTTCGGGAGAGCGCCCATCCTCCGCTGAACAAGACGGACGGGGGAGGTCGGTGATGACGACGCAGGCGCCCGTAGCTGGCGAGCGGCACATCTCCATCGACGCGGTGCGGGGCTTCGCCGTGCTCGGCATCCTGCTGATGAACATCGTCGGCATGGGCCTGCCGGCCTTCGCCTACCTCGACCCGACCTACGCCGGCGGCTCGACCGGCGCGGATCTGTGGACCTGGGCGGTCAACAATGTGCTGACCGACGGCAAGATGCGGGCGCTCTTCACCATGCTGTTCGGGGCGAGCGCCGTGCTCATCGCCGAACGCGCGGAAGGCGGACGACCCGGCCCCGCCCAGACCCACTACCGCCGGATGCTATGGCTCTTCGTGTTCGGGATGCTCCACGCCTACTTCCTGTGGTGGGGCGACATCCTGGTCACCTACGCGCTGGCGGGGCTGGTGATCTTCCCGTTCCGCAAGCTGAACGTGAAGGCCCAGCTGGCGATCGGGATCGTGATCCTTGCCGGGCTGCTGGTTGCGAACCTGATCCTGGCCGATCAGTTGAAGGCCCTCTACGTCGCGGCGGCGGCTCCCGGGGCGACGCCCGCTGCCCTGAAGGCCTGGCAGGAGGCCTCTCAGCTCGTGGCGCCCTCGCAGGCGCTCAAGGACCTGGAGATCGCCGGCTTCCGCGGCGGCTTCATGGACGCCCTGCAGGTTCGCGCCCAGGCGGCGAAGCTGCTGCAGATGTACCTGATGCCGACCGATGAGATCCCCGAGGCCATCGGCCAGATGTTCGTCGGCATGGCGCTCTTCCGCACCGGCTTCTTCACGCTGAAGTGGTCAAGCCGCGCCTATCAGGCCACGATCGCGGTGGGCTACCTGCTGGCCGTGCCGGCCACCGCCTGGCTCACCTGGCGGATCCAGCAGTCGCACTTCGAGCCCCTGACGCTCAACCGGCTGGAGGCCTGGCAACAGGTCTCGAGGCCGTTGATCGCGATGGCCCACGCCAGCGTCCTGCTGCTCATCGTCCGCTCGGGCGCGGCCAAGGGCGTCGTGAACCGCCTGGCGGCCGCGGGCCGCATGGCCTTCAGCAACTACCTGATGACCTCGATCATCACGACGCTGGTGTTCTGCGGCTTTGGGCTGGGGCTCTACGCCAGGCTGTCGCGGTTCCAGGAACTGGCGGTCGTCGGCGGGGTGTGGATCTTCATCCTGGCCTGGAGCCAGCCGTGGCTCGCCCGCTTCCACTACGGACCGTTCGAGTGGGCCTGGCGCTCACTGGTGCGCTGGAGCCCACAGCCCTTCGTGCGCGGTCGCTCAGGACCCGCCCCGGCGGCGGCGTGAGAGACTTGGCGAGCTGACGTAGCGGCGCCCGTTGCCCTTGGGCTCGGTCGGCGTAAGGCTATGGCCAACCAGCATAAAGAACATAGGGACGACGGCCATGAGCCCAGCTGACGATCTGTCGACCGCCACGGCGAAACCGGCGTTCAAGCCCCTGCCGCAGAAGGCGCCGGACGTCTCCGTCGAACGACGGGCGGACGGGGTCGTCCTGATCCGATCCAACCACCAGCCCGGCGAGGGGCCGCGCTCCATCGGCCACCTGCTAGCCGAGCGCGCCGCCGCCCATCCGGATCGCCCCTACATCCAGCAGCGCGAGCCCGGCCACGGTCCCTGGCGCGGCGTCACCTACGGAGAGGCCAAGCGCGCCGCCGACGGCATCGCCCAGTGGCTCCTCGACCGCGGCCTCGGCAACGGTGACGCGGTCATGGTGCTGTCGGCCAATTCGCTCGAGCACGCGCTCGTCATGCTGGGCTGCTACCAGGCCGGGACGCCGGTGGCGCCGATCAGCCCGGCCTATTCGCTGATCTCATCCGATCACGCCAAGCTCAAGCACTGCTTCGCGACCGTCCGGCCGAAGGTGGTCTTCGCCCAGAACTCGGAGTTGTTCGCCCGCGCGTTCGAGACGCTGCGCGACCTGGACCCCAACCTGGCGTTCGTCACCGTCGACGGCGGCGCAGGCACGATCGCCCTCTCCGAGCTCACGTCGACGCCGCCAACCGAGGCCATCGCCGCCGCGCTCGAGGGCGTCGGCCACCAGACCGTGGCCAAGTACCTTTTCACCTCGGGCTCGACGGGCCTCCCGAAGGGCGTGCCGCAGACCCACGGCATGTTCGCCGGCGTGATCGCCGGCCAGGAAGGCCTGCGCGGCGAAGAGGCAGACCCGGATATCGTGCCGCAATCCCTGGAGTGGATGCCCTGGAGCCACATCTCGGCGGGCAACATCGGCTTCAACGGGGTGCTGTGGGCCGGCGGCACGCTCTATCTGGACGAGGGAAAGCCCCTCCCCGGCCTCTTCGAGACCACCATCAAGAACCTCTACGAGGTCTCGCCCATGGTGTTCGGCTCGGCGCCGATCGCCTTTGGCATGCTGGCCGAGGCCATGGAGCGCGACCCGGCGCTTCGCCGGTCGTTCTTCAAGAACCTACGCTACATGGGCTACGGCGGGGCGACGCTCTCCAACGACGTCTACGAGCGCATGCAGGCGCTCGCCATCGCCGAGACCGGCCAGCGGATCCCGTTGACCACCATGTACGGCGCAACCGAGACGCAAGGGATCACCGTCGTCCACTGGCCCACCGAGCGCGTCGGCCTGATCGGCCTGCCGCTGCCGGGGATCACGCTGAAGCTCGTGCCGAACGGGACGAAGCTGGAGGTGCGGGTCAAGGGGCCGACGGTCACCAGCGGCTACCACAACGACCCTGAGAAGACCGCCGCAGCGTTCGACGAGGAAGGCTTCTACAAGCTCGGCGACGCCGCCCGCTTCGTCGACCCAGACGATCCCGCCAAAGGCCTGATCTTCGATGGCCGGGTGACCGAGGACTTCAAACTCGACTCCGGGACCTGGGTCTCGGTGGGGACGCTGCGCCCCGACCTGGTGGCGGCCTGCAGTCCCTATGTCCTCGACATCGTCGTCGCCGGCCAGGACAAGCCCTTCGCCGGCGCCCTGATCTGGCCTGCGCCGGCGGCCCTGGCGAGCCTGGGGGAGGATCCGCTGGCGAAGCTTTCCGTGCTCCTGAAGCAGCGGCTGGATGCTTTCAACGCTACCGCCGGCGGCTCGTCCCGACGTGTCGGGCGCTTCCTCATCATGACCGAGCCACCGTCCATCGACGCCGGCGAGATCACCGACAAGGGCTACGTCAACCAGCGCGCCACCCTGGAACGCCGTCACGACCTCGTTGACGCCCTCTACGCGAGCGCCGCGCCCGCCGCGGTCGTAAGCCTGGGCTAGGGACGCAACAAGACCCCGGCCGCAACGAGACCGGGGTCGGTTGGCGTTCGAAGGGTGGCGCAGTCAGTCGGAGTGGCGGAAGGGGCCCCTTGACCATGCGGGCCGTCAGGCGTCGTCCAGGCTCTTCTTCAGCCGGTCGAACGCTGCGAGTGCGTCCTGCATGGCCTTTTCAAATCCCTCGCGGGAGGCGTCTGGGATGCCGGCCTTGCTCAAGGTCTCCATGGTCGCGACAAACGTCGCCCGTTGTTGGGCAAGTTTGGCGAGCGATGCTGCCTTCGCGTCTTTGTCCATGCCGATATCATAGCGGCTGCCTCGCCCCGGCGCGATGCTTGTCAACTCGGCGCCGCGCTCCGAGGCCGTAAGTTCATCACGCCGGCCGAGGCCAATAGTCCCGCGTCGCGACCATGGTCCACGGGGCCTTCGTGGAGCCCTCGCTCGGCGAGATCACCCGAGCTCTCCCGTTCCTGACGTCAAGCCTACGACGCTCCGTTGGCAGACCGCTGGAAGGTCCATGCCATGGCCTTGATCGCTTCCCCATCTCGTGAAGCATCGTCATGGGTTCGACCTGATAGACACTGCCTTCTGCGGTGACAGCCTTGGTCCCCTCATGTTCCCTGGGCGTCCAGCGTGCATCGGCCATCGCGACACTCTCGGTGCTTCCGAGAAGGTCCGGAGGGTCATCCGCGCCATCGCCTCGGCGTGCGTCTTGGGAAGCGTGATCGCCTCGGTCGCGACCTCAGGAGCCCTGTGCCGGGAGGGGCGCGGCGGGCCCGATCGCCACCGCTATCCGCTGAGGGGGATCGACGTGTCCCACTATCAGGGGTCCATCGATTGGCCCGCCGTGGCCGGCGACGATGTGGCTTTCGCGTACGTCAAGGCGACGGAAGGCGTGGAAAGCCGTGACGCCCGATTTGCACCTAACTGGCGGGGGGCCGAGCGGGCAGGCATCCGGGTCGGCGCCTATCACTATTTCATCTTCTGCCGATCGGGCCGGGCTCAGGCGCACAACTTCCTGGCCGTGGCGCCACACGGAAGAAGCGCGCTTCCGCCCGCTGTTGATCTCGAGATGGGAGGCGCCTGCCGCACTCGCCTCACGGGCCCCGAGATGCGTCGGCAACTGGACGCCTACCTGGCGGTGGTCGAAGCCCGCGAGCGAAGGCACGCTGTGCTCTACGTGACGCCGCAGTTCTTCGCGACCTATCACGCCTACCTGCCCAAGCGGCCGATGTGGCGCCGCTCGATCTTGTCGACGCCCGCGCCCGACGGCTCATGGACCTTTTGGCAATATCACAGTCGCGGGCGCGTCGCCGGCATCCGAACCCTGGTGGATCTGAACGTATTCCGGGCCGGCGGACACGCGCTGGCGCACGGAAGGATCTGAGTTCATCCAACCGCCCACCCATCATCAGTCCAACCTAGGGTGAAACGTCGCCCGCCCCTCGGGTTCCGTCGGCTTGCCATGAGGGCTGGGCCGTTGTGGGCTTGGGGGACATTCGCTGAGAGGCCGGGCTTTGCGTATCCGCCGGCGGGATCTGCTGAAGGGCGTAGCGCTGGCTGCCGGCGGTGGCGGCGTAGCAAGGGCGGCCGACCAGCTTCCCACGGATCCGACGCTCACTCAGGAGCCAGATCCCGAGCCCGAACTCGCGGCGCCTCCCGCGCCGGAACCCACAGCCCCGAAGCCGGGATTCGGTCCCGGCGACTGGGCTCGCGTGCGGGCCATGTTCGACCTCGCCCCGGACCGCGTGGACATGAGCGCCATGCTGATCGCCTCACACCCGAAGCCGGTGCGTGAGGCCATCGACCGGCATCGCCGCGAACTCGACCGTACGCCCATCGAGTACCTAGAGGCTCACGACCGCGGCCTGCAGAACGTGGCGCGCGAGCGGGCGGGTCGGTACTTCGGCGCTGCCGGCCGTGACGTGGCGCTCACCGACTCCACGACCATGGGCGCGGGCCTGATCTACAATGGCCTGCGCCTGCGCCCGGGCCAGGAGGTGCTCACCACCGACCGGGACTATTACGTGACGCACGAGGCGCTTCGCCTGGCGGCCGAGCGGAACGGCTCGACGGTCCGGCGCATCGCGCTGGTCGACAAGGCCGTGAATGCAAGCCCGTCGGGCCTAACCGCCGCGATCACCCGCGAGATCCGGCCGCAGACCCGCGCGGTGGCCCTGACCTGGGTGCACTCCTCCACCGGGCTCAAGCTCCCCATCGCCCAGATCGCAGCCGAGATCGTCCGGATCAACGCCGGCCGACAGGAGCTCGACCGGGTGCTGCTTTGCGTCGATGGCGTGCACGGGTTCGGCAACCAGGACGTCGGCATGACCGAGCTCGGCTGCGATTTCTTCTTCGCCGGCGCGCACAAGTGGTTGTTCGGCCCCCGTGGCACGGGCGTCGTGATCGGTAGCGCGGCCGGCTGGGCCGCGATGCGCCCGACGATCCCGACGTTCCTGGATTCAGGGGCCTACACCCACTGGATCAACGGCTCGGCGCCTGGCGAATGCACCGCGGCGCGGCTGACGCCCGGCGGGTTCAAGGCTTTCGAGCATCTTTGGGCGTTGGCGGACGCGTTCGTGCTCCACGACTGGGTAGGGCGGCGCCAGGTCGCCGACCGGACGGCCGAACTCGCCACGCAACTCAAGTCGGGGCTGGCGCAGATGCCCCACGTGACGCTCGCCACGCCCATGTCCCGCGAGCTGTCTGCCGGCATCGTTTCGTTCGACGTGGACGGCATGAGCCCGGCACAGGCCGTAGCCCGCCTGCGCGACTGGAAGGTCCTGGGCTCAGTGGCGCCCTACGCACGCCCCCTCGTCAGGCTCACCCCCAGCATCCGCAACACCCCGCAGGAGGTCGACTTCGCCCTCAACGCCGTCCGGTCGATGGCTTAGGTGCTCGCCTGAGGCCGAACGCAGTCACGCCACGGCGCCGCGATCGAGAAGACGTGAAAGCGCGCCCTGACCAAAGCAAATCCGTTCATAGTGGTGGTGGCGTGCCGAAAGGATCCTTCGTCGGTGGGACGATTTCGCACCGCCACGTGGCGAAATGCCAAACCGGACCGGCGTTCTCTATTGTCCTTGACGCCCTGCCATCGGCAGCGCCAGGCCTTCGATCTGGTCGCCACGCAAC
>DASXKT010000217.1:0-2654 GCA_036496685.1 Phenylobacterium sp. | reverse complement strand
CATCGAATCCAAGGACCCGCGCGCGCTCGCCGCCGTGCTCGACGTCGACGAAGGCTTCGCCGACCGCGTCCAGCATGCCGCAGCCGACATGAGCGAGGCCCACGCCCTCGAGGAAGCAGCCCAGGCGCTGCCGTTCGCCCGGCCGACGACGGGCACGGAGCAGTCCAGCAGCTTCGGCGTGCGCTACGACCCCTTCACCAATCACCCGGCCTTCCATTCCGGCCTGGATTTCGCCGGCGGTCCGATGACCCCGATCCACGCGACCGCGCCCGGCGTGGTGTCGTTCACCGGCGTGCGCTCGGGCTACGGCAACACCGTTGAGATAGATCACGGCCGCGGCTTCAAGACCCGCTATGCCCACATGGCCGTGATCTCCGTGAAGGTCGGCCAGCAGGTGGCCGTCGGCCAGCGGCTTGGGGGCATGGGCTCCACCGGCCGTTCCACAGGCACGCACCTGCACTACGAAGTGTGGGTCAACGGCCGCGCCCAAAATCCGGATCGCTTCGTCAAGGCAGGCGCCTATGTTCTCCAAGCCGGCTAAGTCCACCGTTGCACGCGCCGAGAGCGCAGAACCGGTTTCCCGCAAGGCGATCGCCTGCTCGCTCATCGCCGAGAACGTCAGCGTAGACGGTGACCTCAGAAGCGACGGAGACGTGCAACTGGACGGCGCGGTGCGCGGCGACCTGACGGTGGCCCACCTGACCATCGGCGAGACCGGGCAGGTGGAGGGCGCTGTGAGCGCCGAGGCCGTCGAGATCCGCGGCCGCGTCGCCGGCACGATCGTCGCGGCAACCGTGAAGCTCTATGCGACGGCCCGGGTGGACGGCGACATCACCCACGGCCAACTCGCCATCGAACCCGGCGCCCACTTCGCGGGCCGTAGCATCAAGCTGGTCGAGCCAGCGGCCGAACAGCTCAGCCTGGTGCACGAAGCGGCGGAGTAAGAGCCCCCCGGCCTAGGAGACGATCGCGGCCGCGTTGGATCGATGACGCAGCAGCACGAATTCTACGGCCACCATCAGAGGCAACGCGACGAACACCGACGCGAGGGACAGGTTGTAGGACGTCGGTCCGCCTTCCAGCAGCCCGGAGGCTCCGTAGAACCCGAAGACCAGGAAGACCGCCAGAACGCCGAAGGCGAGGCGCGTCGCGGCGAATGCGGGAAGAGCCACGTCGCCGTGGTCGGCACGATCTTCAGGAAGAAGTGCAACGTTGCCGTGAGCGTCGGAATTCCAAGAACCACCAGCACGATCCACGGTGACCATCCGAAGCCCTTCTCCAGCGATCCCATGTCGCCAATGCCCCCGGTGAAGGTGCGGATCGGTACATAGTCGATGAAGTTGCCGATGCTGGCGGCCGTGACCCAGAAGGCGAACATCGCCCAGCCGCGATGGTTGCGTACGGGCGTGATGATAGCCGAGCCTGCTGAGCGGATAGGTCACAAGCGCATTGCCCAGCAGCGAACCGGCGACCCCGATCATCGCCACGTCTGCTGCGCGACCAGCGGCGAAAATCGGAGCTTCGTCCACGTTCTGATTGATGCCCAGCTGGATCAAGAAGACGCCGATCGACGGCTTTGCGTAGTCGATGGCTAAGGGGTTGTTCTTCCAGCCAAGGGCCCAGGCGACGACCGCGTGGGCGTATTCGTGAGCGAAGAACGCGACCGCATGGGCAGCCCAAAGCTGAATGATGATCAGCGGCAGAAGCACTGGCCAGGCCCAAGCGCGATCGTCCTGTGTCGGCATTTCTCCCCCAGAGACGGCCAGTCGCCCGTCTGTATAGTCTAGGCGCTCTCGGCGTTCTCCCGCGTCACGCCGACCCGTTGGGCCAGCGCTGCGCCCATGAAGGCGTCGAGGTCGCCGTCGAGCACGCCTTGGGTGTCGGAGGTCTCGACCCCCGTGCGCAAGTCCTTGACCATCTGGTAGGGCTGCAGGACGTAGCTGCGGATCTGGTGGCCCCAGCCGATGTCGGTCTTCTGGTCCTCAAGCGCCTGCTGCGCCGCCTCGCGCTTCTGCAGCTCCAGCTCGTAGAGCCGGGCGCGCAGCATCTTCCACGCCTCGTCCCGGTTCTGGTGCTGCGAGCGGCCGGCCTGGCAGGCCACCGCCACGCCGGTCGGGATGTGCGTCAGGCGCACGGCCGAGTCGGTCTTGTTGATGTGCTGGCCCCCGGCGCCCGAGGCCCGGTAGGTGTCGGTGCGTACGTCGGCCGGATTGATGTCGATGACGATGTTGTCGTCCACCACCGGGTAGACCCAGACCGAGGCGAAGCTGGTGTGCCGCTTGGCGGCGCTGTCGAAGGGGGAGATGCGCACGAGTCGATGCACGCCCGCCTCGGTCTTCAGCCAGCCGTAGGCGTTGGTCCCCTTGATCTGCAGGGTGGCCGACTTGATCCCGGCTTGGTCGCCGGAGGTCTCTTCCAGGAACTCGACCTCCATGCCGTGGGCGTTGGCCCAGCGGGTGTACATGCGCAGCAGCATGCCGGCCCAGTCGCAGGACTCCGTGCCGCCGGCCCCCGAGTTTATTTCCACGAAGGCGTCGTTGCCGTCGGCCTCGCCGGACAGCAGCGCCTCGAGCTCTGCGCGGCCGGCGCGTTCCTTGATGGCCTTGAGCTGCGATCGCGCCTCTTCGAGGGAGGCTTCGTCACCCTCCTCGTCT
>DASXKT010000216.1:0-2960 GCA_036496685.1 Phenylobacterium sp. | reverse complement strand
AGTTCTACGTCTACGAGACCAACGAGACGATCAAGGCCAAGGTCCGCCCGATCGTGCTGATCACCTCGAACAACGAGAAGGAGCTGCCGGACGCCTTCCTGCGCCGCTGCTTCTTCCACTACATCCGTTTCCCGGAAGCCGAGACGATGAACGAGATCGTCGAGGTGCACTATCCGAACATCAAGCAGAAGCTCGTCGCCGAGGCGCTGCGCATCTTCTACGACATGCGCAAGGTGCCTGGTCTGAAGAAGAAGCCCTCCACCTCGGAGCTGCTCGACTGGCTGAAGCTGCTGATGGTCGAGGATATCGACGCCGACGCGCTGAAGGAGAAGGATCCCACCAAGCTGATCCCGCCGTTGCACGGCGCCCTGCTGAAGAATGAGCAGGACGTGCACCTTTTCGAGCGCCTGGCCTTCCTGGCGCGACGAGAAGGCGCAGGGTCACGCCCCGGCCAGTAGCAGGGGGCGGTAACAGGCGTTACGCCGAATTCACTCGCCAACTGAAGGGGCTCCGGTCACGTTCCTGCCGAACGACCGGAGCCCTTTTGCTATGAAGCCGCTGCTCTTCCTCTCTGCCTGCGCCCTGGTGCTGTCGACGGCGACGGCCTGCGCGCCGAGCAAGCCGCCCACCGCGCGCGCGGCGCTCGACTGCCCTGAGACCCAGGGCGACCTCACCCGCGCCAGCATCGCGCCGGACAACAAGACCTGCGTCTACAACACGCGCGACGGCGATCAGGTGTCTCTGAGGCTGCTCCCCGTTTCCGCGAACTACCAGACCGCGCTCCAGCCGATCGAGCAGGAGCTGCAGGCCGAGGTGCAGACCGACCAGGAGGCGGCCGCCGCCCGGGTCGCCAACGCGACCGCCGACGCCAAGGCTGCGGCCGAGAGCGGCAAGGCCACCGCCGGCGTCGCCGCGGAAGCCGCCAAGGCGGCCAAGCAGGCCGCCGAGGACGCGGTCGGCGAGATGAAGGACGCAGAAGGCGATGACACCGGAAAGGGCCCCCACGCCGACCGCAACGAGCACGCCCACATCGACCTCCCTGGCATCCACATCGACGCCGACGACAACGGCAAGGCCGACGTCAACGTCGGGATGATCCACGTGAACGCGGGTGAAGACGGGGCGGTGGTGCGGATGTCGCGGGACGTGCGCCTGCGCGGCGAAGCCTTCTCGCCCGAGAAGCGCGGCTTCCGGGCCACCTACATCCTGGCCAAGGACAATTTGAAGGATGGCTGGAAGAGCGTGGGCTACGAGGCCGCCGGCCCCAAGACCGGACCGATCACCGTCGCGGTGGTCAAGGCCCGGTCAGGCGATCACCACGACGTCTTCGCCGACGTGAAGCGCCTCGTCCGCAAGAACGCCGGCGTCTAGCCCGCGGGCTGGACCTCGACGACCTTGTAGGTCAAGGGGCGGCCGTCCTCGTCGGTGATGGTGACGTACTCGCCCACGGCGAAGCGGTGCTCGCCAAGGCGATGCAGCGGCTCGTCATCGACAGCGTCGCCCTCGTCGTAGTCGAAGAACCAGCGCGACCCCTTCTTCGTCAGCCGCCCGTCGGCCGGATCCTCGTCCGGCGCGAACCTTCGCACGGTGCAGTTGTCGCGGGCCTTGGCGTAGGCCGCTTCGTCCAGATGACCATCATCGGTGAGCGGCGCGGTAAGAGCATAGCCGCGGTGGTCGTCGCCGCCGGCGAACTCGGTGCCAGGGTTGCGGGCAAGCCGCATGACGATGCGCGACAGGGTCATAGGACGTCCTTTTGCAGGCTAGTGAGACAAGAACAACGAAGGCTCGTCGGAGTTCAAAAGCGTACGCGTCGTTCCACCAAATATGAACTCCTGCAGGCGCGGATGGCCGAAAGCGCCCGCGACCAGGATATTAGCCTCCGCCTTACGCGCGGCGTAAAGCAGCACTGGGGCGGCGTCGCCGCTGTCCGGCAGGATGTCGACCTCTGCATCGACGCCGCGGGCTGCGTAGTAGGCTTTGAGCCGCCCTGGATCGAAGCTGCGTGAACTGGCCTTCGGCGCGGCCAGGATCACCACCCTGGACGCCTTTTCCAGCAGCGGAAGGGCTAGGCGGGCGGCCCGGCTCGCCTCCTTGCCCCCATCCCACGCCACCGCCACGGACCCACCGACCTTGAAGCCGGCGCGTGCGATCAGCACCGGGCGTTGCTCGTCGGCGACCATCTGCTGGAACGCCTCGGCCAGCGGCCCGCGCCCGCGGGCCGGGTCGGAGGTGAAGACCACCACATCGGAGAGGCGGCTTTCCGCCGAAAGGCCCGCCCAGACGGGCGTCTGCAGGGCGGTGAAGCGGCTTTTGGCGTAGGTCGTGGTCGCCATCGCCGCGCGCGCGGCCTGTTCGCCGGCCTGGGCCGCCTCCTTCAGCGACTCCAGCGCCGTCGTCTGCACCCCGCCCAGGAACCCCTCGCCCATCCAGGGCATGACGTCGGCGACGTCGGCTGGCGTGTAGACACCGGCCATCTCGGCCTGGAAGGGTTCGGCCAGCATGACTGCGGCCGCTACGGCGGCGGCGTCTCCCGGCCCGCCGGAAAGCGGCGCCATAATACGAGCCCAGCTCATCGGTTCGGCTCCTTCAGCGTGAACTTCAACCGCCGCACGCCTATGCTCCCACGGATCCCGGCGAGCATAGGCTCGCATTGATCTTTGTCAGGCCATGGGCCAGTTCACGACCTTGCCTGCGATTGGCTTGACTGTGGAGGGAATGCTTTCGTGAGGAAAGGGCTGCGTCGTTCGGGACAAGAACCCCGCGCCTGGCAACGGATGCTGTCGGGGCGCCGGCTCGACCTGCTCGATCCCTCGCCGCTGGACATCGAGATCGAGGATATCGCCCACGGCCTGGCCCGCGTCGCCCGCTGGAACGGCCAGACCAAAGGCGGGCATATTTTTTCCGTCGCCCAGCACTCGCTGCTGGTGGAAGCACTGACGCGGGCGAAAGTCCCGCAGCTC
>DASXKT010000215.1:0-5806 GCA_036496685.1 Phenylobacterium sp. | reverse complement strand
GGGCGTTGGAAGACAATGACCTTCATCGCCGCCCTGCGGCATGACCGTATCGACGCGCCCTGCCTGTTCGACGGGCCGATCAACGGCGAGGCCTTCCTTGCCTACGTCGAGAGCTTCCTGGTCCCGACGCTGAAGCCCGGCGACCTGGTGATCATGGACAACCTCGGAAGCCACCGCGGCAAACGGATCCGCAAAGCCATCCGCCAGGTCGGAGCCAGGCTGCTCTTCCTGCCCAAGTACTCGCCCGACCTGAACCCCATCGAGCAGGTCTTCTCCAAGCTGAAGCACATGCTCCGCAAAGCCCAGGCGCGATCCTACGAGGCGCTGCTCACCGCTATCGGCGAGCTGCTCGACACCTACTCGCCCGCCGAATGCGCCAACTACCTGCAGAACTCAGGCTATGGAGTCGTCTAATCGCAACCCGCTCTAGGCGCTCGTTCGCTCGCGCTTGCGGGCGTACATGGCCGCGTCGGCCTGGGCGACCAGACCCTCTGGGTCGGCGTCCTGAGTGATCTCGCGCACACCCCAGGAGACGTGCAGCGGGGCCGACCAATCGCCGAACTTCAGCGGCTCGGCCTCGATCGCGCGGGCCAGGGCGGCGGCCTTGGCCTCGGCTGTGGTGTGGTCGGCCTGGGCCAGGATCACGGCGAACTCGTCGCCGCCCATACGGCCTACCACGTCACTTTCACGAACATGGGCGAGCAGCCGCTCGGCTACCGCCTTCAGCGCGGCGTCGCCTGCTGCATGGCCCAGGCGGTCGTTGACCCCCTTGAGGTCGTCGAGGTCGAAATAGACCAGGCTCGCCGGCGAGCCGTAGCGCTGGGCGAAGGTGCGGATGCGCCCGAGTTCGCGCAGCAAGGCTCGGCGATTGAGGAGCGGCGTCAGGGCGTCGCGGTCCGCCAGGTCCTCGATCTCGCTCAACCGTCCCTTCAGGCGGCTCACCTCGCCGCGCAGGTCGTCGATTTCGCCGAGCAGGGTCTGGATCGCGCCGCGCACCGCCGGGGTCATCTCCATCTCGGTGATGCCGAGGAATTCGGTCGAGTCCGGCTTTGTCGTTGGGCGCGCCTGGGCTCCGGCCTGCGCGAGCGCGCGTCTTCGCATGGCCGAGAAGGGCTCGCTGCGGGCGCCGGTGATCTTCATGGGTAGTTTTCCGAGGGGTTTCGAGGCGGAATCACCGACGCGACAGCGACAATGCCGAATCTAGTCATCCTTGGTTGCCCCTGCAAAGTCGGCGCCTATACTCCGCCGCCTTCGAGTAGGGGGCCGGTCACGACATGAGCGCCACGCAAGCGCCCGTCGCCATCATCATGGGCAGCCGATCCGACTGGCCGGTGCTGCGGCATGCCGCGGAAATGCTGGAGAGTCTGGGTGTGGCCTACGAGGCCAAGGTGGTCTCGGCCCACCGTACGCCAGAGCGGATGTACGCCTTCGCCAAGGGCGCCAAGGCCGCCGGCGTCAAGGTGATCATCGCTGCGGCCGGTGGCGCGGCGCACCTGCCCGGCATGACCGCCTCGCTTACCGAACTGCCGGTGCTGGGCGTGCCGATCGAGACCAAGGCGCTCAAGGGCATGGATAGCTTGCTCTCGATTGTTCAGATGCCGGCGGGAATTCCCGTGGGGACCCTGGCGATCGGCGAGGCGGGGGCCAAGAACGCCGGCTTGATGGCCGCCAAGATCCTGGCGTTGTCGGATGTCGGTATCGCCGCGCGGCTCGAGGCCTTCACCGCGCGCCAGACGGCCAGCATTCCAGAAACCGTAGAAGACGCGTGAGGGCAGACGTTTGAGCGCCCCCGACCTTCCGCTCGCGCCGGGTTCCACCATCGGGATCCTCGGCGGGGGCCAGCTTGGCCGCATGCTGGCGCTGGCCGCGGCTCGCCTGGGCTTCGACGTCGTCGTGCTGGAGCAGAAGGCCGATAGCCCGGCGGGACGCGCCGCGGCTCAGTTGATCGTCGCGGACTACGGCGATGAGGCGGCCTTGGCCCAGCTCGCGAGCCTGACCAGCCTGGTCACCTATGAGTTCGAGAACGTGCCGGCGGCGTCGGTCGCCTGGCTTGCTGCGCGCGGCGTCGAGGTGGCCCCGGGCTCGCGCGCGCTCGCCGTGGCCCAGGATCGTTTCGAGGAGAAGACGTTCCTCAACGCCAACGGCGCGCCGACCGTGGCTTTCGCCGCCGCCAGCACGCCGCAGGAGGCCGCCGCCGCGGTCGCCCGCATCGGCGCGCCGGCGCTGATGAAGACCCGCCGAGAGGGCTATGACGGCAAAGGCCAGCGCTGGGTGGAGCACGCCGCCGCCGCTTCGACCGCGTTCGAGGCCTTAGGCGGGGTTCCGGTGATTGTCGAGGCGGCCGCCAGCTTCGTCCGCGAGCTTTCGGTGATCGCCGCGCGCGGTCGAGATGGCTCCACGGCCATTTATCCGTTGTCAGAGAACCACCACGAGCAGGGGATCCTGCGACGCTCGATCGCGCCCGCCCGCGCCGACCAGGACCTGAACGACCAGGCCGAACGTATCGCCGCGCGCGTGCTGGCGGGCCTCGACTATGTCGGCGTGATCGGCATCGAGCTTTTCGAGATGTCTGACGGGCAACTGCTGGTGAACGAGATCGCACCGCGCGTGCACAACACCGGCCACTGGACGCAGGACGGCTGCGAGGTCGACCAGTTCGAACAGCATATCCGCGCCGTCGCCGGCTGGCCGCTTGGCCCCACCCGCGCCATCGCACGCGTCGAAATGCTGAACCTGCTCGGCGAGGAGGCCGACGCGTGGGCCAAGTACGCCGCCGAGCCCGAGACCCGCCTCCACCTCTACGGAAAACGTGGCGCCCGCCCCGGCCGCAAGATGGGCCATATCAACCGCGTGCACCCGCTCTGAGCGTCATCCCCCGCCTAAGGATGGGGTCAGCGATAGCGCATTCGCCCGAGCGCGCCGGCGACCCGGTCCAGCATCTGCGAGGGCTTCAGCCGGGTCGTCGCCTTCCACTTCTCGAAGGCCATGACGTTGGCGATGCGGCGGTCGGTGAAGGCCAGGGCGGCCTCTGAGCCCGACGACAGCCGGATGGCGAGGGCGCCGGCCAGGATGCCGCCCAGCAGGACGCGCTTGGAGTAGTGGTTCTCGTCGGTGGCCGTATCGCCGGCCCAACGCCAGAGCACGTCGGCGCTTTCCCAGGTCAGCCGCGCGCCAAGCGCCGCGTTGGGCGGCAGGGCCAGGAAACCCGTCCAGCGCCGGACCGCCGCCTCGTCGACTGCCGCGGCGGCCAGGCGGGCTTCGACGGCGCGGGCGATCCGCTCGCGTACCTTCAGGGTCTTGGGGTCGACGTCAGCCAGGGCTTCGAGCGCCCCGGCGTCGTGGCGGCGCGACAGCAGGGCGGCCAGGTCGGCAGGCCCTTGCGGCAGCAGGAGTTCCGTCTCGCCAGCGGATAGGCCGCAAGCCTTGCCCGCCATGCTCGCCAGCCTTGAGGTCCAGCCCTCCTGCGGCGCGATCTTCAGCGCCGCGTCCAGGAGGCGCTGTTCGGCGGCGTCCGCCCAATCCGGGCCGGGTGATTTGGGGGCGGCTTTGGCCATGTCACCCCTTTACCCCACCTCGCGCCTAAGGAGAAAAGCCTCTCGTGCGGCGTGGACACGGCCGGTCTCTTCTGATATTTCGCCGCCCTCAATCCGGTAGGCTCCCGCCTGCGGGACGTAATTTCTTTTTGTTCGCTCGCCGCCGCCCCTGACCAAGGGACGTAAGGGGGCCGGGCGCCACGCGACCAATAGGAGAGATACCCCTGGTTCAGATTTTCGTCCGCGACAACAACGTCGACCAAGCCCTCAAGGCGCTGAAGAAGAAGATGCAGCGTGAGGGCTCGTTCCGCGAAATGAAGCGGCACGTGCACTACGAAAAGCCCTCGGAAAAGCGCGCTCGCCAGAAGGCGGAAGCCGTGCGCCGGGCGCGCAAGCTGGCCCGCAAGCGCGCTCAGCGCGAAGGCCTGATCGCGGCGCCGAAGAAGCCCGCGCCGCGGTAGCGCTTAATTCAGTAAATTCGTGCCTATCTAGGGGTCGCGTCTTCCGGGCGCGGCCCTTTGCTTTTGTGGTCAAGGCGCGGTCTTCCGTCGCGCTGATGCCCGGACAACTGGTGAAACAGCGTTCAGGGTCTTATCTTCAGGCCTGACGTGAAGCCCTTTTCGAGGCGGTCCTAACCCATGAATCTGCGCAATCTGGCCATTTGGGGCGTCATCGTCGTCGTCCTTATCGGCCTCTATTCGATGGTCACCGGCGGCGGCAAGGCTGCGAGCTCGGGGGAAATCACCTACTCGCAGATGCTCAACAAGGTGGACGCCGGCGAGATCAAGTCCGCCGAGGTTCGCGCGGGTTCGGTGATCATCACCGACCAGGCGAACAAGACCTTCACCGCCTATACGCCGAACGATCAGGGCGACCTGGTGCACGAGTTGCGCTCGCACGGCGTCAACGTCTCGGCCAAGCCGGTCGGCGGGATGACCGTGGTCGGCTTCCTGCTGCAGAGCCTGCCTGTGCTGCTGCTGATCGGCGTCTGGGTGTTCTTCATGCGCCAGATGCAAGGCGGCACGCGCGGCGCCATGGGCTTCGGCAAGTCCAAGGCCCGCCTGCTCACCGAAAACAAGAACCGCGTCACCTTCGACGACGTGGCCGGCGTCGAAGAGGCCAAGGAAGAGGTCGTCGAGATCGTCGACTTCCTGAAGGACCCGCAGAAGTTCCAGCGCCTGGGCGGCAAGATCCCCAAGGGCGCCCTGCTGATCGGCCCGCCCGGCACCGGTAAGACCCTGCTGGCCCGCGCCATCGCGGGTGAGGCGGGCGTGCCGTTCTTCACCATCTCCGGCTCCGACTTCGTGGAGATGTTCGTGGGCGTCGGCGCCAGCCGCGTGCGCGACATGTTCGAGCAAGCGAAGAAGAACGCGCCCTGCATCATCTTCATCGACGAAATCGACGCAGTCGGTCGTCACCGGGGCGCTGGCCTTGGCGGCGGCAACGACGAGCGCGAACAGACGCTGAACCAGCTGCTGGTCGAGATGGACGGCTTCGAAGCCAACGAAGGCATCATCCTGATCGCCGCCACCAACCGGCCGGACGTTCTGGACCCGGCGCTACTGCGCCCGGGCCGCTTCGACCGCCAGGTCGTGGTGCCGAACCCCGACGTGAACGGCCGCGAGCGCATCCTGCGCGTGCACATGAAGAACGTGCCGCTGGCCGCCGACGTCGAGACCAAGGTCATCGCCCGCGGGACCCCCGGGTTCTCCGGCGCCGACCTCTCCAACCTGGTCAACGAAGCCGCCCTGATGGCCGCGCGGAAGAACCGTCGCATGGTCACCATGCGTGACTTCGAAGAAGCCAAGGACAAGGTCATGATGGGCGCCGAGCGCCGCTCCATGGTCATGACCGAGGAAGAGAAGAAGAACACCGCCTACCACGAGGGCGGTCACGCCCTGGTGGCCCTGACCGTCCCCTCTGCGGACCCTGTGCACAAGGCGACCATCATCCCGCGGGGCCGCGCGCTCGGCATGGTGATGCAGCTGCCGGAAGGCGACCGCTACTCGATGAACTTCGAGCAGATGACCTCGCGCCTGGCGATCATGATGGGCGGCCGCGTCGCCGAAGAGCTGATCTTCGGCAAGGACAAGGTGACGTCCGGCGCCTCGAGCGACATCCAGGCGGCCACCGGCCTCGCCCGCAACATGGTCACCCGCTGGGGCTACTCGGACAAGCTGGGCCTGGTTTCCTACGGCGACAACCAGGAAGAGGTC
Source organism: Phenylobacterium sp. (assembly GCA_036496685.1). Lineage (GTDB taxonomy): Bacteria > Pseudomonadota > Alphaproteobacteria > Caulobacterales > Caulobacteraceae > Phenylobacterium. The sequence goes on along the minus strand of DASXKT010000215.1, from coordinate 57 downwards.
TTCCTCGGCCACTCGGTGTCGCGCACCCAAAACGTCTCGGAAGAGACCGCCAACATC
>DASXKT010000214.1:0-35338 GCA_036496685.1 Phenylobacterium sp. | reverse complement strand
ACGTACATGTCGGCCAGCTTGTGCTTGATCGCCTGGTAGGAGGCGATCACCCGGCCGAAGGCGTAGCGCTCCAGCGCATAGGCCTTGGCCATCTCCAGGCAGCGGTCGGCCCCGCCGCACTGTTCGAAGGCCAGCAGGATGGCCGCCCGGTCGAAGATCTGCTCGACGAGTTCCATACCGGTCCCCGCCTCGCCAACCCTCCGAACAGGGGCGTCTTTAAACGTCAGCTTCGCCGCATCGCGGGTGGGATCCAGCGTCTTCAGCGCCACGCGGGTCACGCCTTCGCCATCGAGGTCGACCGCGAACAACCCGGGCTTGCCGTTCTCCTTGGCCAACACCAAGGCCACGTTCGCGATGTCGCCATCCGTGACCGGGAGCTTGACCCCGTTCAGCCGCCCGTCGGTGACGGTGGCCTTCAGTGTGGCCGCCGTTGTGGCGCCAGGCCCTTCGGAGGTGGCGATCGCGCCGATGATCTCGCCCGCGGCGATCTTCGGCAGCAGCCAGGACTTCTGCTCGTCGCTCCCGGCCAGCATGATCGCCTCGGCGAGGAAATAGACTGTCGAGGCGAAGGGGATCGGCGCTACCGCCCGGCCCAACTCCTCGGCGATCACACAGAGCTCAAGATGGCCTAGCCCCAGGCCGCCGTATTCCTCCGGGATCGCCGCACCCAGCCAGCCATGCTCGGCGACGGCCTTCCAGAGCGCCTGGTCGTAGGCCTTGCCATCGTCGTCCAGCACGGCGCGGGCGCGCTCGGGAGGTGAGTTGGCGTCGAGAAACTTCCGCGCTTCGGACTTCAGGAATTTCTGGTCATCGGAGAAATCGAAGTTCATGCGCCGCCTGTCCCGCCGGTTTTCCGGGCTTCGAGAGGGTCCTCGGGGATCAGCATACGCGTAGCGAGAGGGCTGAAAAGCGTGACCTCGCGTCAGGTCGCCCGCGCGCTCGACGGCTTTGTCATCTGCATGGAAGGCCCGACGGCTCGCGTCTTGGCCCGGCGGGCGCGAAGGACTAGATGCTGGCCATGCGCACAGACACTCCCCAGCCCATCCGGCTTGTCGACTACCAGCCGCCGTCGTTCCTCGTCGACGACGTCCACCTCACCTTTGACCTCCAGCCCAACGCCACGCGGGTGAAGGCCAAGCTGCAGGTCCGTCGCAACGGCGACCATGCCGAGCCGCTGAAGGTCAACGGCGAGCGGCTGAAGGCGGTCTCCGTGGCGATCGACGGTCGCCGGCTCAAGGACGGCGAGCACACGATCGACGGCGAGTTCCTGGTCATCCCGGACGCACCGGACGCCTTCACCCTGGAGACCGAAGTCGAGATCGATCCGGACGCCAACAAGGCGCTCGACGGGCTCTACATGTCTGCCGGCCGCTTCTGCACCCAGTGCGAGGCGGAGGGCTTCCGCAAGATCACCTTCTGGCCCGATCGCCCTGACGTCCTGTCCCGTTTCACCGTGCGGATCGAGGCGGACAAGGCTTTCCAGCGTCTGCTCGCCAACGGCAATCTGATGGACAGCGGGCCGCTGCCCGGCGGGCGTCATTTCGCCGTGTGGAACGATCCCTTCCCCAAGCCCTGCTACCTCTTCGCCCTGGTCGCCGGTGAGCTCGATGTGCTGGAGGACAAGCTCGTCACAATGACCGGCCGCACGATCGACCTACGCATCTACGTCGATCCGGGAATGGCGCCGCGCGCCGCCTACGCCATGGATGCCCTGAAGCGCTCCATGAAATGGGACGAGGACGCGTTCGGGCGCGAATACGACCTCGACCTCTTCATGATCGTGGCCGTCCGCGACTTCAATTTCGGCGCGATGGAGAACAAGGGGCTGAATATCTTCAACTCCTCGCTCCTGCTGGCCGACCCGGCGACCGCCACCGACATGGATTTCGAGCGCATCGAGAGCGTCGTCGCGCACGAGTATTTCCACAACTGGACCGGGGACCGGATCACCTGTCGCGACTGGTTCCAACTGTGCCTCAAGGAGGGCCTGACGGTCTTCCGTGATCAGAGCTTCTCGGCGGACATGCGCGGCCACGCGGTGCAGCGGATCAAGGACGTCAAGGCGCTCAGGGCGCGGCAGTTCGCCGAGGACCAGGGCCCGCTCGCCCACCCCGTGCGCCCCTCCAGCTATCTGAAGATCGACAACTTCTATACCGCGACGATCTACGAGAAGGGCGCGGAGGTGATCCGCATGCTGAAGACCCTCATCGGGGCTGAGGCGTTCCGCGGTGGGATGGATCTCTATTTCGAGCGCTGGGATGGCCACGCCACCACCGTCGAGGAGTTCATCCGCTGCTTCGCCGAAGTCTCCGACAAGGACCTGTCGGCGTTCTTTGCCTGGTACGAGCAGGCCGGCACCCCCGAGGTCACCCTTTCCAGCCGCTACAACGACGAGCGCCGCGAGCTTGAGCTGGAGCTGGCCCAGGCGACCGCCCCGACGCCTGGCCAGCCGACAAAGCGTCCGCTTCCGATCCCGGTGACCGTGGGCCTGCTGGACGGCGATGGCCGCACCCAGGCGTTCCTGCGCGATGGCCAAGCGTTGGACGAGACAGTCATCGTGCTGGACGGCCAACGGACCAAGGTCACCCTGACCGGCGTCGACGAGCGCCCGGTGGTCTCGGCCCTGCGCGGGTTTTCGGCGCCGGTGAAGCTGACCAGCAACGCCGAGGCCCGCGATCGCTACATCCTGCTGGCGGGCGATCCCGACCTGTTCAACCGTTGGGAGGCCGGCCAGGAGCTGGCGCGCGACCTGATCATCGGGCGGGCGGCCGGCCTTGCCGACGAAGTGGGCGAGGAGCGCTACGCCGAAGCCGTCGGCCGGGCGCTGGCCGACCAGGCCGCCGATCCGGCGTTCAAGGCCCTGCTGCTGGCCCTGCCGTCGGAGCCCGACCTGGCGCTGGCCATGAGCCCCGCCGATCCGGCCGCCATCCACGAGGCCCGCGAGGCGCTTCGGACCCGGCTCGCCTTGCATCTTGGCGAGGAACTGAAGCGGCTGCACTCCGGGCTGCAGGAAATCGGCGAGTTCTCGCCGGACGCGGCCGGCGCCGGACGCCGGGCCCTGCGCAACGCTGCCCTCGACCTGATGGCCGCCAACCCGCGGTCCGAAGTGGGCGAGCTGACCGCCGGCCACTTCCAGGCGGCCGCCAACATGACCGACGCCATCGGCGGCCTCTCGGCCCTCACCCTGGTGGGCGGCGAACTCTACGAGAAGGCGCTGGCTGACTTCTACGAGCGCTGGAAGGGCGAGCCCCTGGTGATCGACAAGTGGTTCGCCGTACAGGCTCGGGACCCGGACGAGGGCGCGCTCGGCAGGGTGATGGGCTTGACCGCCCATCCGGCTTTCGAAGCCAAGAACCCCAACCGTCTGCGCGCCCTGGTGTCCACCTTCGCGAACTTCAATCCAGTGCGGTTCCACGATCCGAGCGGGGCGGGGTACCGCTTCCTCGCCGACCAGATCCTGGCCACCGACGGCTTCAACCCGATGACCGCGGCTAGGCTTGTCGAGCCGCTCGGCGGTTGGCGTCGCTACCGGCCCGAACTCGGCGCACTGATGAAGGCCGAGCTGGAGCGGATCCTGGCGGCGCCGGGGCTCTCCAAGAACGTCTTCGAACTGGTCAGCCGGGCCCTGGGTGAGGATCAAGCCACTCAACCCTAGCGAGACAATTCGCCGCTGAATGACGGTGACGCTGTTTACTCTTCCGGCTTAGACTCATCCCCGCGATCGGGTGATTTGGTTTCCAGTCGGGGGAGCGGGGGGCGTTGGCTGCACGCGACAGCGAGAGCGCGAGCCAGTCGCGGTCGGCGAAGTCGCGACCGATGGATCGGTCCGTCGACGCGGCGATGGCGAAGGCGCCGACGCAGCGCTTTGCGCGGCTGGCGATCCTGGCCGCACTGCTGTTGCTCGCGGTCTACACCGCGGTTGCCGTCGCCCGTCTCCTGCGGGGGCCGCAGGGGCCGACCGAACAGCTGATCTCGCTGCTCATCCCGCTGATCGTCGCCTTCGCGCTCGGGCTGCTGCTGCTGGTTGAGTCGCGCCGGGTCGATCGGGCGAACGCGGCCTTCAGCGACAGCGAACAACGCTTCCGCCTCGCCGTCGAAGCCGCGCGCTGCGGGATCTGGGAGTGGGATCTCGCGGCGGACAAGATCTTCATGTCCGAGGTCACCGCGGCGCTGTTCGGTTGGCGCGGCGGCGTGGTCGAGGGTCAGGCTGTCCTGGACAGGGTCTCCGAAGGCCACCGTGATGGGCTGCGCGAGGCGCTGGGCGCGGCCGCGGTCTACGGCGGCTTCGATGTTTCGTTCCGCGTCCCCAGCCTGACCGGCGGCCGGCCGGTGTGGATTGACGCGCGCGGCCAGGGGTTCGGCAAGAGCCCAGAGGGGGGTTACGCGCGGATCATCGGCGTCGCCCTCGACGTCACCGAGGAGCGGCTGGCCCAGGCCCGAGCCCAGGCCGCCGAAACCCGCCTGCGCGACGCCATCGAGAGCGTCTCGGAAGCCTTCGTGCTCTGGGACCGGCAGGGCCGCCTGCTGATGTGCAACCGCAACTACCGCAGCTTCTTCCGGCTGGAGCCGCACGTCCTGAAGCCAGGAGTGGCCCGCGACGAGCTTGACGCCCAGGCGAGGCTCGCGGTGCGCCAGGAATTCCCCGCCCTGGGCGGCCGCAAGGGGGTGCGCGAAGCCGAGCTCGTGGACGGCCGCTGGGTGCAGATTTCCGAGCGCACGACGGCCGAGGGCGGCCTGGTGGTCACCGCTGCCGACATCACCGCCCTCAAGGCCCAGGAGGAAGCCCGCCGCGTCAACGAAGAGGAGCTGCGCCGCGTCGTCGACAACCTCGAGCGCAGCCAGGAGCAGCTCTCTGAGCTCGCCCGCAAGTATGAAGCCGAGAAGGTGCGCGCCGAGGGCGCCAACCAGGCCAAGAGCGAGTTCCTGGCCAACATGAGCCACGAGCTGCGCACACCGCTCAACGCCATCAACGGCTTCTCCGAGATGATGACCACGGAGATGTACGGCCCGTTGGGCGACGCCCGCTACCGCGACTACGCGCGCGACATCCTGAGCTCGGGCCAGCACCTGCTGGCGCTGATCAACGACATCCTCGACATGTCGAAGATCGAGGCCGGCAAGATGAACCTGCGCTTCGAGCCGGTGGCGCTGGAGGACGTGGCCGAGGACGCCCTTCGTCTGGTGCGCAATCGCGCCGAGGCCGCGGGCCTGGCGCTCCGGCTCGACTTCAGCGAGTTGCCGGAGGTCGAAGCCGACTACCGGGCGATCAAGCAGGTGCTGCTGAACCTGCTCTCCAATGCCATCAAGTTCACCCCGCGCGGCGGGATGGTCACGGTGCGCGCCGAGCGCCGGGACGACCCGCTGGGAGAACGGGTGCGGATCAGCGTGCAGGACACAGGCATCGGCATCCCGGCCGACGACCTGGCCCGCCTTGCCCGTCCCTTCGAGCAGATCGAGAGCCAGCACGCCAAGACCCAGCAGGGCACCGGCCTGGGCCTGGCGCTCACCAAGTCCCTCGTCGAGATGCACGGCGGCCTCCTCGACCTCCGCAGCGCCCCCGGCCACGGGACCAGCGCCACCTTCTCCCTGCCCGTGCGTCAGAGCCGATCGGTGTTGGCGGCGGCTGGCTGAGCGCACTGGAACGCGGCCAACCCAGTGAACGCTCGGGGTTCGCCGCGGATCCTAAGCCCTCAATCACTCGGTGTTGGCGTTGGGGCGGGTCTTTTCGCAGGCGTCTTCCGCGTGGGGGCGGTCGATCCCTCGGCTTGCCAGCATGCGGACGCAGGATTGGTGGGGGGAGAAGTAGATCCGCGCACCGATGGCTCCCGCCGCCGCGACGGTCGCGACGCCGAGGACCAGCGCCATCTTCGCTCGGTTGTTCATTCCGCCGCCCCCCAGAAGCGCCGGCGCAACGCCTATGCCGTCTCGCGCTTCTTGTCCGACGTCCGCTTTTCGGGCTGCCCTCGACCGGATCTCGCGAGCAGCCATCCCGCGATGCAAGCCAAGGCGATGAACATCGTGATGCAGAAGGCGAAGATGTTGCCTGTCTGGATGGCGCCCACCAGCAAGAAGCCGATGATCCCCGTCACCGGGATCACCGCTGTCCATGACCGGGACTTGGGCTCGCTCATCCCGAGACCATAGTTCGTTGGGGTGGAGGACGCCATGGCGTCGCCCCCCCGCGTAACGGCGATTGACGGGTGGGTGGGCAGGCCGGATCATCGTTGGAAACGCTGGGGAGCGAAGCCTTTGAAACGCGCATTGGTCCGTGGGCTTGCCATCCTGGTCTGCGGCCTTCCGCTTGCCGGCTTCGCCAAGGAGGCCGCCTACAAGGCGCCCCGCAACGGCTTCGGCCAGCCAGACATCGGCGGGAGCTGGTCTAACGCCACTCTGACCCCGCAGGTGCGCCCGGCCCTCTACGGGACCCGCAAGGTGCAGACGCCCCAGGAGATCGCGGTGCTGGAAGGCGCCGACGCGACCAAGACCGCAGCGAGCCGGGCCAAGGTCGACGTGAACGCCGTCGGCGGGGCGTCGGACAACGTCGGCGCCTACGACCGCGCCTGGATCGACACCGGCGCAGGGGTGATGCGCGTGGGCGGCGAGCCCCGCACCTCGCTGATCACCACCGAGGACGGCCAGGTCCCGCCGGCCAAAGGCCAGCCGAAGCACGTCCTGCCGCCGGGCGCCGGGACGCCGGAGGCCGGGCTGACCGCCGCCCGGCAGGCGGCCGCGTTCGACCAGTTCGCCGCCCAGGGCAGCGCCGAGGCGGGACGTTTCGGCTCCTACGACAATCCCGAGAACCGCTCTGCCGGCGAGCGCTGCATCGTCGGCTTCGGGCGCAACGCCGGCCCTCCGATGTTCCCTAACGGCTGGTATAATAACAACTATCTGATCGTACAGGGATCTGACGAGGTCGCGATCGAAGTGGAGATGGTGCACGACGTGCGCCACGTCCGGCTGAACGCCAGGCATCGCACCGACGACGTACGGCCGTGGTTCGGCGATTCAATCGGCTGGTACGAGGGCGATACCTTGGTGGTCGAGACCAACCATTTCCCGCAGGCCGAGGCCTACAACGGCTCCTGGCAGAACCTCACGGTCACCGAGCGGTTCACGCGGGTGGCGGGCGATCGGCTGCGCTACAGCTTCACCGTTTCCGACCCGACGACGTGGGAGCGGCCCTGGGGCGGCGAGTACGAGTTCCACCCGCTGAAGGGCCAGCTGTTCGAATACGCCTGCCATGAAGGCAACTACGCCCTGCCCGGCATCCTCTCCGGCGCGCGCGCGGAGGAACGGCAAGCCAAGGCTGCCAAGCCCGCGTCGGTCGCGTCATCAAGATAGGCTCAAGCAGAAGACCTTATCAGCTCTCTATCGTTCCAATATTTCTCCGTCATTCGCCGGCTCGTCACGGGAATGACGATCAAAGAGCGATGGATTCACTCAGCCAGAGCCACGGTTCAGCCGCTCGATTGTTCTTGCGAGGTCGCGCCACTGCCGGGCGATCTCCACCATTTCATTTTGATAGGTCTTGGACCCACTCACAGACTTAGCCTCGGCCATCTCGGCGCGGTATCGGCAATACTCGATGTGTTGCATCAGCCGCCAGAGCTGCGGCGCCTTCTCCGGAAACTCGGGAGCATTGGCCAACTGTACGCTTCCTACCCCATACTTTTGGGGCCAGCTTGGCTTTACTCGGCCGCTCTACTTTTCATTTGACGACAGATTTTTTTCATCTGACGACAGCTAGCCGAAGCCCTTGTCCGTCAACCAGGCGCCCAGCAGGTCGATCCAGCGGTCCGAGGGCGCGCCTTGGCGGACCATGCCGAAGCCGTGCTGACCGCGTGCGAAGATGTGCAGCTCGGACGAACGGTCCGCCGCCGACCAGTCGAGATAGAGCCCCTCGACCATATGGAACAGCAGGCGATCGTCATGGGCGATCACGGTGAACAGCGGCGGGGCGTCGGCGGGCACGGGGCGACCGCCCGTCTCGCCGCCATAGATCGGCGCGATGAAGGCGGGCGGCGGGCCCTGCGGGTCCATCGCCACGTCGACGATCAGGAACGCTCCGGCGGAGAAGCCGATCATCCCGACCCGGTCGGGATCCAGCCCGTAGTCGGCGGCGCGCTCGCGCACGACCGCCAGCGCGCGCCGGCCGTCGTCGGCGGCGACCTCGCGGGCGTGGAGGAGCTTTTCGTCGCGGACGATCTGGCCCATCGCGGTGGGCGCCTTGGCCGCCGTCAGGGGCTCGCTCAGCAGGCCGTCGTTGCGCGCCATTTGCTTGGCGAAGTCGGCCGGGTCCTCCGGCGTGGCCGAGACCCGATACTTCAGCAGGAAGGCGGTGTAGCCGCGGCTGACGAACCACTCGGCGACATCGGTTCCCTCGTGCTCCCAGGCCAGGATGCTCCAGCCGCCGCCGGGGCAGACGACGACGCTGCCGCCGTTGGCCTGGCCGGGCTGGGGTCGATAGACCGTCAGGGTCGGTTTGGAGACGTTGCGCAGCATCGTGGTGTCGGCTGCGAGACCGGCCGGCGGCCTGAAGGTGCTCTCCGGCGGAACGCCCTCGATGGTTCGCGCGGGCGCATCGGGCCAAAGATCGATCACTTCGTTGGCGGACGATTTCGCCGCCACCTTCAGGTCGTCGGGCATCAGGGCATCCTCCCTTAGGCGGACTGTATCACCGGATTAGGGCGACAGAAGTCGGCGTCGTGACTGGGGCCGACGGCCGGAGGTATCCCACCACGAGCCGCGTGGCCTCGTCGACAAGCGTTCCGACCGCTTCGTCGGAGAGGACCTCAGGGCGGTGCAGCACAGCCGTGTGGGTCAGCGCCTCTATAGACGTCACGCAGACGAAGGCCGCGAGGTCGAGGTCGACATGGCGCAGCTCGTCGCGGTGGCGCTCGAGATAGGCCCTGAAGAGCCTGAAGGCCTCGCTGTTGAACGCCTCTACGCTTTCGAGCGCGCCGGTTCGCGGCGTCTGCTCGGCGAGCACCCGATGCAGCCTGGGATCGACACGATGCGCTTCGATCGCCGCGGCGATGATCCCGCGCGCCGCCACTTCCAGGGGTAGGCCCTCGGCTTCCACCACCGCGGCGCGAGCGACCTGCATTATCTCCCGGTTGTGGCGTTCGATGACGGCGACGACGAGCGCCTCCTTGCCAGGGAAATATTGGTAGAGCGAGCCGATGCTCACTCCTGCCTCCTGGGCGATCCGGTTCGTGCTGGCCCGGTCGAAGCCGTCCCTGACCAAAATGCGAGCGGTCGCCTCGACCAGAGCGTCGACCGTCGCGCGCGACCTCTCCTGAGAGGCTCGCTTCCTCGGACTCGTGAGCGCTCTGGCGGCCATGCTGGCGTACTCCCAATGCGAGTACATAATACGAGCGATCGCTCGTATTATCCAGACAAAGAGGAGATGAAAGCCACATCACCTCCCTGATCACAATCGCTGTCAACTCATGGAAGGACACTCTCATGTTCCGTCAGCCACATACTCAGCTTATCGAGGTGAAGCGCTGGGCTGATATCGGTCTCTACAAGGCCGTAGTCGGGAATTTCGACAAACTTGTCGATCAGGAAGCTTTCATCATGCTTCGCATTCTCGATCATATACACGTTGTCGACAGGATCTTTCAGCATCATCTGCAAGGGCTGCCGCATACATTTCAGGCGCCACGATCGGCCGAAATGCCCGAGCTGCGGGCCCTGGCGGAGAGCGCAAGGGAGGTCGACGACTGGTACGCCTCATACGTCGGCGGCCTGTCGGCGGCCGATTTCGAGCAGCCCGTCGACTTCGTCTTCACCAGCGGAAAGCCGGCGCGCATGCGGCGAGGCGAGATCATCCTCCATGTCTGCATGCATGGGGCCTATCACCGCGGCAACGCCGGCGCGGTTCTGCAATTGAAAGGCCTGACGCCGAGCCGCGATGCGCTCACAGACTACCTCGAGGATGCCGCGTAGGGTCCTCCGCGCGCGGTCATCCCACGAGGTCAGACATCTCATAGAGCGGGCGGATCTCGATCTCGCTGGGTCCGGGCATGGGATTGGGGCAGCGCTTCACCCAGGCGACTGCCTCGTCCATGTCCTTGACCTCCCAGAGCCAGAAGCCGGCGACCAGCTCCTTCGTCTCGGCGAACGGCCCGTCGATGACCATGCGGCCGGGACCGTTGAAGGCGACACGCTTGCCCTGTGAGGACGGCTTGAGGCCGTCGCCCTCGCGCATGATCCCGGCCTTGGTGAGCTCTTCGTTGAACTTCCCCATCGCCTCGAGCAGCTCGGCCGAGGGGAGCGTGCCCTTTTCGCTGTCGTCGGTCGCCTTCACGAACACCATCACCCGCATTGTCTGTCTCCGGATTGAGCCGGCCTTACCGGCTGGGCGTTGAAACGACGAACGGGCTCGCCGCGAACCGACATCGTGCTGGGCGCAGGGCGTAGCGGCTAGCCGCCAATATCGCCTATAACGCCGTTCTGCGGGCGGGACGGGGGAGGCGTAATGCGGGGCATGTTCGCTGGTTTGAGCGCGGCGTTGCTCGTCGCCGGAACCGCGATGGCGACGTCTCCGTCGTCGCGAGAGATAGCGTTCGTCTCCAACGGAGAGGACGGGACGGTCAGCCTGGTCGACCTGGCCGCGCGCAAGGTCGTCGGCGTGCTGGACATCAATCCTGAACACGCCCGGGTCGATCATGCCGGCGCCGGCAACTTTGCCCAAGACACCGAGGTCTCGCGGGACGGGCGGACGATCTACGTGTCGCGCGGCTACCTGGCCGATGTCGCCGCCTTCGATATCGCGTCCGGGCGCATGCTCTGGACGACGCCGCTGCATACGGGACGGTCCGACCACATGACGGTCAGCGCCGATGGCCAGACGATCTTCATCGCGGCGATGACGGACAACGCCGTCTATCGAATAGCGGCCCGGGACGGCGCCATCACCGGCCACTTCGCGACCGGCGTCTGGGCGCATGACACCAAGTTCTCGGCGGACGGGCGGCGGGTCTACAACTCCAGCATCGGCGAGATCGGGGCCCTGGGCGTGCGCAACAACCCGGCGCCCACAGAACATCCCGATGCTCCATACCAGCTGACCATCGCCGATCCGGTCAGCTTGAAGGTTCTGGACAGGATCAAGCTGGAGACGGCTTTCCGGCCCTGGGCGTTCGCGCCGGGCGAGAAGCGCATATACGCCGAGCTTTCCAACCAGCGAGCGGTGGTCACATACGACCTTGGTCAGCGAAAGGTGATGCAGCGGCTTGAGCTTCCGTTCCCGCCGGGCCAGCCCATCGCAGACTGGCTGCTGGCCGCGCCCTATCACGGCCTGGCGCTGACCCCGGACGGCCAGACCTTGTGCTTGGCGGGCCGCGAGTCGGACGTGGCGGTTCTGGTTCATGCTCCGACGCTGTCGATGGTCTCCACCATCAAGGTCGGGACGGCGCCTGGGTGGGCGGAGATCGCTGAGGGTGGACGCGTGTGTCTGCTTCCCAACAGCCGCAGCAACGACCTGTCGATCGTCTCGATCGCAGACCGGAAGGAGGTCGCGCGCATCCCGGTCGGGCGAGGCCCCAGGCACGTGCGGACAGCGGATGTGCCCGAGGCCGTGTTGGCGGCCGTCGAAGGCGCCGCGCCCTCTTCGCCGCGAGCCACGCGCTGACGCGGGATCGAACCTGACGCTATTCGGCGAGGAGCGCTTCGATCTCCGACGAGGAGCAGCCGAGTTCGTCCAGGAGCTCGCCGGTGTGCTGGCCCGATGTCGACCCGGCGACAGATCGCGATCCCTGGCGCCTGCGCGAACTAGTGGCGAACGTCCGTCGGTGCTCGCTCCTCATGACGGAAGTAGAAGAAGGCGGCGACAGTGAAGAAATTCACGACGACTGCGATCACGTTCCACATCACGACCGAGTTCGATCCGATCAGCAGGCCGTAGCCCACCCAGAGGATCTGGAACGTCCCCGTGATCCCGGCCATCCGGGGATTCATGCCTTTGGTGGATCTCCGCCTGAGCATGGCGATCAGATCAGGCAAGGCCGCGAAGGTGGTTCCGAACCCTGCCACGAGGCCGACGATCTGAGACAGCGCCACACGATCCTCCGTCCCCCACTCGAACTCGGGGACAGGCAACGCGTTCCCCGGGCCGACACGGACTGTCGGCATCCGCCGCGGCCAGCGGGCGCTATTCGGCGAGGAGGGATTCAATCTCGGCCGAGGAGCAGCCGAGTTCGTCCAGGAGTTCGCGGGAGTGCTGGCCGATCTTCGGGGCCATGCGCGGCGGGGTTTTCGGCTCGCCGCCGATATGGAACGGACTGTCCACCGTGCGCAGGCCGTCGCCATCGGCGATCTCGCGGAACAGGCCGTTGGCCTCGATCTGGTCGTCGGCGAGGTGGTCGTACATCTGCGCGACAAGGCCGAAGGTCACGTCTCCTGCCGTGAGCACCCTCGCCCAGTGCTCGAAGGGTTGCTGGGCGAACATCTCGTCGAAGCGGGCCACCAGGATCGGGCCGTTCATCAGGCGCGCTTCCGGCGTCGCGAAGAGCGGGTCCTCCAACCAATCCGCGTGGCCCAACGCCTTCGCCAGCAGCGGCCAGTCCCGGAAGGGATTGGTGCTGGTGATGATGAAGTGGCGATCGTCGGCGGCGCGGTACATCTCGTTGAGCGCGCCGCGGCCGCCGCGCTCTGGGCGGGCCAGGAGTTCGTAGCCGCACAGCACAGCCTGCACTTGGCATCCATTCGCCCACAGGCCGTTGGCCAGCAGCGAGGTGGTGACCTCCGAACCTTCGCCGGTCAGCTGGCGCTTGTAGAGCGCGGTGACGATCGCGCCGTACATGGCCATGGCGGTCGGGTGGTCGCCCATGCCGGGCATCGAGAAGGCCGGCTCCGCGCCGGCGTTGGGACGCACCATGTCCATCAGGCCCGAGCGGGCCCACCAGGCGGTGGCGTCGAAGCCGGTCCGGTCCCGCTCCGGCCCCTGCTCGCCGTACGGGGAGAGCGAGGCGTAGATCAGCCGGCTGTTGAGCGGCATCAGGTCCTCCGCGCGCAGCCCGAGCCGCTCGCGCGCCGGGAACGGAAAGTTCGTGATGAAGACGTCGGCCTTTTCCACCAGCGCCCGCAGAACAACGCGCGCCTCTGGCCGCCGAAGATCCAGCGCCAGGCTCTCCTTGTTGCGGGAGTCGAGGGCCCAGAAATAGTCCACATCGTCCGGCGTGCCGCGGAGCCGGAAGAGGTTGCGGTAGGAGTCGCCGATCACCGGGGGCTCGATCTTGATCACCCGCGCGCCGAAGTCGCTCAGCACCGTGGCCGCAGCCGGACCGGCGATGAAGCTCGCGCAATCGATGACAAGAAGGTCGCCGAACAGACCGGTGGGCATCGCGTTCCTCCGAACGGGCTCCCGGCTTCAAGGGTCCGGGTTGGGCCGAGCCTAGCGCATCTGACGTCACGGCATAGCAATGGTCGGGCGAGGGACCACGCCCGGGGTCAGAAGGGCGCAACGAGGGCCGTGCGGAAGAACCAGCCATCAGGGCCCAGGTCCCACCGCTTCACGACGTGCTGGTAGGTGAAGATCAGGCTCGTCGGTCCGACAAACGGAAACGCCGCGCTGGCTCCGGCCGACCAGCCGTGCACCGGATCGTGATTGTCGACGCCGTCGGTCTGGCTCTCGCCCCCGTCACGATAGATCAGGTCCGCCGACAGCCAGATGCGATCCGGCAGGTTGTGGGTCAGGTGCGCCTCGACACTGAACAGCGGCGCCTGGGTGCGCCTGTCTCCGACGAACGGCTCGCTGTTGGGGCTATAGAAGGTGACGGTTGGGAACACCTCGAGCGCGGTCAGCCGTGGGTCGCGGTAGGATTGGCCGAACATGAAGGTGGTCGGCAGACCCAGCTGGTAACTGAAGCGATTGGCGCCCAGGTTCACCGGCCGTTCGCCGCTGTAGTCGCCGGTCGGGAAGAAGACGCGTCCGAGGAGGCTCGCGCTGAGCATCGGGCGGAAGGCGGCGTAGTCCTCTGTGCTCAGCGCCGGGGAGCCCAAGAGACCCACGGTCCCGCCCAGCTGCGCGTCGCCGATGCCGGAGCTCTTGTCGCCCTCGCCGACGCCTTGCGTCACCTTGAGCTGGCCGATCGGCAGGATCGCGAAGGGGGTAAACTGGCGGCCGGCCCAGCTGAAGGTCCCCGCGTAGCGGAGCACGAGGATGTCCGTGCGCGTCTCCGAGCCTGGCGAGGTCTGGCCGGGATCCGGCCCCTCATTGCCGCGCTTGTTGACCAGGAACGCCGTGAACGTCTGGAAGCCTTCAGGCGCCAGTTGATAGACCCGCGGGCCGTCGTCCTGGCCGTACGCCGCCGAGGCTGCGAGCAACAGGCCGAGCGCGGCCAGCGCCGCCGCCGACCATCTCCGCAGGGCCGCCACTAGGCGATCGCCGCCTGCGCGGCGCTGGCGTTGTTCAGGTGGTAGGCGGCGGACGCAGCGGCCCGGGCCAGTACGCCAGCGTAGGTGGGGAACGAGAGCGGAAGCCGCGCCAAGGTGTCGACGCTGAGCCCGCCGGCCATCGCCACCGCGGCGATCTGCGCGGTGTCCACCGCCCGGTCGCCGACTACATGGCAGCCAAGGATGCGGTGGTCCGCGCGGTCGACGATCAACTTGCAGAAGCCCACGGTGCGGCCATCCACGATGCCTCGGGTCAGAGATTCGAACCGCGTCGTGACCGTCTCGACATCGTGCCCTGCCCTGGCGCCGGCTTCGCTCAGACCTACCTGGGCGTATTCCGGATCGGTGAAGCTGCCGATCGGATTGATCTCGCGCTGCGCCCTCACGCCCTCGCCGGTGACTGCGTTGGTGGCCGCCGCGAAGCCCGCCTGGGTCGCCTGGGGCGCCAGCATCAGGCCGCCGGTGACGTCGCCCGCCGCCCAAACGCGGGCGGCGGCGGTGCGCTGGAACTCGTCGACGGCGATGAAGCCGCGCGCATTGGTCCCGACACCGGCCGCGGCGAGGTTGAGGTCGGCGGTCTCGGCGGTCCAGCCGATCGCGGCGACGGCCAGGTCGGCCTCGGCGCTCAGCATCTTGCCGTCCCGGGCGTAGATCATGCGGATCCCTCCCGGCGTTGGCTCGAACCGCTCGATGGCGCCGAAATTCTCATGCACCTCGACGCCGGACCGGCGCATGCTCTCGGCCACCGAGGCCGAGACGTCCTCGTCCTCGGTCGGGATGATCCTCGGGCCGCTCTGGAAGAGCTGCACCCTGGTCCCGAAGGCGTTGAACACCGAAGCGACCTGCAGCCCCGTCGCGCCTGCGCCGATAACCAGCATGGAGCCCGGGACCGCCGTCAGCGACCAGGCGTCGCTGTGGGTGGCGACCAGCTCCGCGCCGGGAACGCCCAGCCTGCGGCTAACGCCCCCGGTGCAGAGGATGATCCGGTCGGCGCGGAAGCGCTCGCCGCCGGCTGTGGCCAGCGTGTCCGCAGCCACGAACCGGAGAGGGCCGACGTGCTCGCGGATCACCACGCCGGCGGCTTCGGCCTGGGGCCGCAGAGCCGAATGGACACCCACCTCTGCGACGACCTCCGCGACGCGCGCCAGCAGGCGGCTGTAGTCAAGGCAGGGCTCGCCGACCGCGATCCCGTAGGCGGACAGCTGCCGCGCCTCGCGGATCAGCCGGGCCGCGTGGGCGAGCGTGCGCACGGGAACAGGACCGTCGTTGGCCGCCATCCCGCCAAAGGCGCCGCTGGTCGCCAGCGTCGTGCGCGCGCCAAGCTGTGCGGCCCGGGTCGCCGCAGCCACGCCGGCCGGGCCCGCGCCGACGACCAGCACGTCGGTCATCCTGGGCTCCCGTCGTCTGGCAGATCGGCTAGCCAGCGCAGGGCGGTGAAGCTGGGCATGAAGCCGTACTCGCCGCCACGTGTGACGACGAAGCTGGCGAGGCCGTGGACCCGGCGTGGGATCGGCCGCCGCGGGATCGAGTAGGAGCCGTCGCCATCGGCCAGGCCGGCGACCGGGTCCTTGGCGTCGCCCAACCCGAGGAACTCGCCGCCGTTGATCCACTCCGACTGGACGAACTCGAACTGCCGCTTCAGGTGCGCGCCGACGAAGGCGAACATCAGGCCCCGATCGGCGCCGTCGTCCTCGAGCGCGCCCTCCGGCAGCGGCGGCCCATACGCCGTGCCTCGGCGGATCATCCGATGCAGGCGCACCACGCCGGCCACGTCGGCGTCGCGCGGATTGCAGCGGCGCACGTGTGAGCCGGGCGGGGTCTTGTAGCCGAGCGCGTCGTCCGCCCGGAACAGAAAGGTGTTGTTGCGCCCCTTCTCGCCAAAGGTGGGGTCGTCGTGGAGCGGGCAGAGCGCCAGCGGCGCGCCGCTGCGCCAGCGGCCCATCATCTTCGCCGCGAGCAGTTCCTCGTCCTGTGGGTCGGCCGCGGCGGTGCGCAGGTAGCGGCGGAACTCGGCGACCTTCTGGTGCAGCTTGCGGAAGACCACGTAGGTCCCGTTGCGGCCCAGGGCGGCCGGTTGCGGCGCGGGCGACAAGGCGCCGGTTTCATCGCGGTAGCCCAGCACCAGTTCGCCCGCCTTGAGCGGCGGCTCAAGCGGATTGTCGCCCGGGATTCCGCTACCTTCGATCGCCGGATGGCTGATGCCATCCTTGAAGCCGAACGGCTCCCTTTCGTCGGGCGGCGCGCGGCAGTCCTGGCGCCAGATGGCCGCCACGCCCGGCAGCTCGGCGATGGCCTGGCGGCCGCGCGCGATGGCGGCTTCCAGCCGCGCCTCGTCGGGCGCGACGCCGGTGAGGATGATGTGGATGTCCGAGGTTCCGAAGGGCGCTTCCCAATGCTCGGGCGCATTCGCGCCCACATCGCCCAGGGCCTTGGCGCGGGCCGTCATGCCCTGCCGGAACTCCCAGGCGAAGCTGTCGAGCGAGGCTTGCGGCACGCCCAGCGCCTTCAGCCCTTCGAAGGTCAGGGAGACACTTACCGAAGCGTCGCGGCCGGCCTGCGCATCTCCGGCCGCCGGCGTCACCACATCGCACAGTCGGCGCAGGAGAGCGCGCGCATCGCGGCGGTCGTCGATCCGCAGCAGGATGTAGGTCGCAGCGTATGGCGAAGGCCGCGGGCGCAGCACGCCGCTCTGGATGTCCTCCAGTTCCAGCGGTGGGACTGCCGCATCGTCCATGGGGTCCGCCTCAGCTGGCCAGCGCGATGTTCTTCCAGAACCGCTCCAGGCTCTCGTCGCCGCCGAAGAGGGTGCTGAACACGGTGGAATCACAGACCAGCACCTCGCCGGCCCGTTCGCCCTTCGACGGCGCCCAGACGAGGGTGTTGAACTCCGTCTCGCCGGCCTGGGTCATGGGATGCGGCCGCGAAGGATCGATGGCCTGTCGCCCCAGCACCTGCGCCGTCCCGTCGTCGCGGGTGAGCGCGTAGTGAGGCAGGTGCATGTGGAAGTTCAGGCTCTCCACGCCGTCCAACCAGCCGCGGGTGTCGAGGTCGCGCACGGCGGTCAGCGGCGCGATCTTGTTGGTGGTCCCCGGCCGCACCGCCGGGCGCAGGGCGTAGCGGTTCTCCACCGGTATGCCGAGGCCCTGCAACAGGGCGAGCGTGTAGTGGCCGAACCGCTGCTGGCGCGGCACAAGGAGGTCGCCGTGGTGGGCGTATTCCATGGCCCGTACGTCGAGGTCGTCCGATGCGCCCACGTCGTGGTGCGGACCGATAACCAGGCAGGTCCCTTCCCGGCTCAGGAAAGCCCGCAACGCTTCGACCTCGGCGGCCGACGGCTCCTGGCCGGTGACGTTGTGGTCCAGGCCGAACAGGAACAGCGTGTCGACGTCCGACAGCACGCGCTCGTCCAGCGGCAGGGTGAAGCCGGCCTGGTCGACCCGCTGGAAGACGGGCACCACATGACCGGTGACCTCGCCCACCAGCCGCTGGAACGGAACCCAGGCCCAGAAGAAAAGCTCCAGGGCGCCAGCGATCCCCTGCTGGAATTGCAGGGGGTCTGCAAAGCGCGGGACCTCGTAGGCGGGCCACAGGACGCGCCGCACCTCGGTCATGGTCGAGAAGCGGTTGTCCATCTCGGCGGTGTTGCGGTTGGCCTCGGCTGGATAGCTCCAGGAGACGTAAACGCTGACCCGCCGACGACCTGGCGTGTACGGCCTGGGCGTGTGGCTCTGATTGTAGGTCCTGGCGGGCTCGCTCATGACGCGGCCCCTACTGGAGCTGATCCATCGCAGCGGTCATCGCCGCCTTCAGCCTCAGCGCCTTCTTGATCTCGTCCGCCGACACGTAGGGATACTCGCCGTACTCCAGGAAGCTCGGCACCTGGTGCTCGCGCACGAAGCGGATGAAGGCCGGAGGGTTGGTCTTCCAGTCCTCGGGAAAGCCCTCGAGGTTCTCGAACACCGTATTGACGCCTGACAGCTTGAAGAGCTCGACCGCGTCGTCCGTGTACTTGTCGAAGTCGGTGTCGAAGATGCCCTGGTACATGAAGTAGAGGTCTCCCCCGATCGGGAAGAGGACCCAGCGCAGGTAGTGCAGCTTCAGCGGCGCCAGAAGGCCGGGGTTGTCGCGTATGCCCGCCTCGATCGCGCCGCCGTAGGCGCGCACCTGCTCTTCGCGGCCGGGCTTCACCTTAGCCAGGATCGAGAAGCCGTAGTTGGCCGGCGTCTTGGGGAAGATCGGACCGTAGGGACCGTCCACCCGCTCGAAGTAGCCTTCTTTCGGGATCGCCATGGCGGCAGGGGTCAGGAAGTCCTCGGTCGGCGGCATGGCGGCCTCGTCTCGACGCACAAGCGTTCGGCCGGAAGGGCTCTGCCGGCACGTCGTGGACGCTACGCGCCAGGGAGAACGGGAGACCTTAGGTGAAACCCTCGTCGGGGACCGGGCGAGGAGCCGAGGCGGAGCCCCTTAGTTCGACACCACCGTCTCATAAGCCTTGTGCGCCGTCGTGCGGGCGGTCTTCAGCGCCGCCCGCAGCTGACGGAAATCGCGGGCGCCGCCGGCTCGAGCCAGGAGCGCGCGGAAGGCGGGGGGTTCGGCTTCCGGGTCGGCGCCGTCTTCCAGCGCGACCTTCAGGAGCTGGGTCAGGTTCTGCTGCAGGCGCCAGGCGCGCTCGAGGTCGGCGAGCGGCTGGGCGGGCGCGAGATCGGCCTCGTGGAAGGCCGCGAGCGCCTCAGCGGTGTTGGCCGCGATCGGGCCGCCGTTGCCGGCGTGGGCGAGTTGCAGGAACTGGGCGGCGAACTCGATGTCGACCAGGCCGCCAGGGCTGAGCTTCAGGTCCCACTCGCCCTTCGGCGGACGTTCAGCGGCCATCAGCTCACGCATCTCGCGCACGTGGCGGGCGGTGGCGGCGCGGTCGCGCGGTCGCCGGAGCGCGGCGTCTATGGCAGCTTGCGCGGCGCCGGCGAAAGCCTCGCTGGTCGCCCAGACCACGCGCGCACGGGTAAGCGCCAGCAGTTCCCACGTCTCGGCCTCGGCCGCATAGTAGCCCTCGAAGGCCGCAAAGCTCACCGCCACCGGCCCCTTGGTGCCTGATGGGCGAAGCTGCATGTCCACCTCGTAGAGCCCGCCCTCTCCGGTCTGTATGGAGAGCGCCGCGATCAGGCGCTGGGTGAAGCGGCCGTAGAAGGTGGCGGCGTCCCAGCCCTTGAGCGCTGAGGCCGCCGTGGGATCGGCGGCGCGGTAGAGGGTCATCAGGTCGAGGTCGGAGCCGGCGCTCATCTCGCGCGAGCCGCACTTGCCCAGCGCCACAACCGCGACCTCGCCCGCAAAGGCCCCGCCCAGCCGCTCGGTCTCGGCGAGCGCGGCCGTGGCCAGGGCGTCGATGCAGAGGTCGGCGAGGTCGGCGAAGGCCTTGCCGGCGATGACGGCGCTGGCCGCCCCGCTCATCACCTGCACGCCGACCCGGAAGGCCTGCTCACGGTGCACCACGCGAACGGCGTCCATGGCGCCCTCGAAGCCGTCAGCCCGCGCGACGGCCGCCTGCATGAAGGCGCGGTCCTCGGCGATGTCGATGGCCTCGAAGAAGGCGCCGTCGAGCATGGCGTCGATGGCCGCCGGGCGCCTCGCCAGCGTCGCCGCTAGCCGGGGCGCAAAGGCCATCACCTGGACGATCAGTTCGAAGAGGTTCGGTTGGGCCAGGAAAAGCGACTGAAGTTGCACCCCCGACGAGAGCCGCGAGAAGAAGTTGCCAAAGCGGTTGAAGGCCGCGTCCGGCGATCCGGTGGCCTGGGCGGCGTCCAGCAGGCGGGGCGCAAGACGCGTGAACAGCTCGCGGCCGCGCGCGGTAGCGGTGGCCGGGATGTGGCCGTGGTGCCAGCCGCGGATGGTCGCCGCGACCTGCGCCGGATTGGAGAAACCCATCCGCTTGAGCGTCGCCAGCGTCTCCGGATCGTCCTCGACGCCAGTGAACACCAGGCTACCGAACCGCGAGGACAGCGGCTCCTCGGAGGGGAAAAGTTCGCCGTAGCGGGCGTTGACCTCCTTCAGCGTGCGGGTGATCGCCGCGTCGAAGCTGCGGAGCTTGTCATAGCCGCTCAGGGCCGCCACCCGCCTGCGGTCGGCATCGGACTCCGGCAGGCGGTGGGTCTGTTCGTCGGCCAGCATCTGGATGCGATGCTCGACGCTGCGCAGACGGCGATAATCCTCGGTAAGTTCAGCGGCGGTCTCCGGCGCGACATGGCCCGCCTCGGTAAGCGTGGCCAGCGCGTCCAGGGTGCGGCGACTGCGGAGCTCAGGGTTGCGGCCGCCCAGGATCAGCTGCTGGGTCTGGACGTAGAACTCGATCTCGCGGATGCCGCCGGTGCCCAGCTTCAGGTCGACACCCTTGGCTGAGACCCGCTCGTCGACCTTATGGGCGTGGATCTGGCGCTTGATCGAATGGATGTCGGCGATGGCCGCGAAGTCGAGGTTGCGGCGCCAGACGAAGGCGGCGAGCTCGCCCAGGAAGGCCTCCGCCGCGGGGATGTCCCCGGCGCAGGGGCGGGCTTTGATGAAGGCGGCGCGCTCCCAATTCTGGCCGACGCTCTCGTAGTACTCCAGCGCCGCGGGGATAGGCACGGCGGCCTGGGTCGAGGCGGGATCGGGACGCAACCGCAGGTCCATGCGGAACACGTAGCCGTCCGCGGTGCGGGCCTGCATGAGGTCGGAGAGCCGCTGCGTCAGGCGCACGGCGAAGGCCTGTGGCTCGACGCCTTCGGCCAGCGGCAGGCGGGTCGGGTCGAAGAACACCGAGACATCGATGTCGCTGGAGTAGTTGAGCTCGAAGGCCCCCTGCTTGCCCATGGCGATGCAGAACCAGCCGGGGACCGGGCCTTCGACGCCTTCGCCGAGCCGGGAGAGGCGCCCAGCCTGCAACTCGCCTTGCGCTGCGACCGCCAGGGCCGAGGCGACGGCCGCGTCGGCGAAGCGTGTGAGGGCTCCTGTGACCTGGTCGAGGTCCCAGACGCCGCCGAGATCGGCGAGCGCAGTCAGAAGGTGCAGTTCCGCCTTCAGCTCACGCAGGCGAACCTGCGCCGCCTCGAGGTCAAGGTCCGCCGCGGCGACGGTGCGCGCCAGGAGGTCTCCCAGCCGGGCCTCGGGCTCGGCGGCCAACAGCGCATCGAGCCGCTTCGCATCCCGACGCGCCAGCCCGGCGAGGTAAGGCGAGGCGCCGAAGATCGGCGCCAGCGCCGGCCAGGCCTGCTCCAACCGCTCGGTCCAGAGGGCATCGGCGATGATCTCGCGCGCACGCTCTGCGGCCTTGTCGTCGACCACCGGCCCGCAAGGCCCGAGCTGTTCAGCAAGCGTCATCGCCACAGGCCTTCCCACCTCGGTGGCTGGGCGGTCAAGCGGGCCTGGGCAGAACCAGGGCCACGCGCAGGCCCGGCCCCAACTCGCCGACCTTGCCCGGCCCCTCGGCGAGCTCCAGCCGGCCGCGATGGGCTTCTGCCACGGCCGCGACGAGGGAAAGGCCGAGGCCTGCGCCCGGCTGGTTGCGGCTGTTCTCCAGCCGGACGAACCGTTCGACCACGCGATCGCGGTCGTCGTCCGGAACGCCCGGCCCAGTGTCCGTGACCGAGAATTCGATCTCGCCGGACGAGCGGCGACGCACCCGCAGCATGATCGCCCCACCCTTGGGCGTGTACTTCACGGCGTTGTCGAGGATGTTGGCCAACGCCTGGGCCAGGAACTCCCGGTTGCCGCGCACCTGCAGGTCCTTGGAGAACTCGGCGGCGAAGTCGATGCCCTTTTCCTCGCAGAGCGGCTCGTAGAGCTCGGAGATGTCGGCAGCGAGTTCGGCCGGGTCGAACAGCACCGGATCCGGCGCGGCGCCGGCGGCTTGCAGGCGGGCGATGGAAAGCACGGCTCCGAAGGTCTTCAGGACGCCGTCTGTGTCCTCCAGAGCCTGCGCGAGCGCCTGGGTCGGATCGCCCCGACCGGCCTCGACGTCGAGGTAAGCGGCCTCTAGGCGTGCGCGCAGGCGGGTCAGAGGGGAGCGCAGGTCGTGGGCGATCGCGTCGCCCGCGTGGCGGTGGCCGGCCATGGAGCGCTCCAGCCGGTCGAGCATCTCGTTGACGCCGGAGGCCAGCTCGTCGAACTCGTCGCGCGTCCCGCGGACCTTCGCCCGGGCGCCCAGGTCGCCGTTGCGCACCGCGTCCACGACCTCAGTGAGGCCCACCATGCTGCGCGTGACGTTGCGACTGAAGAGGGCGCCGAAGGCGAGACCCAGCACGATGACGAGCGCGCCGGCGCCTTCCAGCGCGCGTACGATCTTGTTCACGTACGCCTCGTCGGCGCCGACGTCGGCGCCGACGAACAGGATCTGCCCGCCGCTCAGCCGCTCCTGCAGACCCCGGGCCGGGTGCTTGACCGTATGGCCCTGGCTGTCCTGGTCGGTGACCTGGAAGCTGGTCCACTGGATCGGGCCGTTGAACTTCTCGACGGGGCTTTCCTGGATCGAGCCGGAGATCGGCTTCTGATCCTTGTTCATCAGCAGGTAAAGGAACGGCCGTTCGCTCGCCGCGCGCTCGATCAGCGATTGATTGAGCGCGTCGGTCCCGGCCCGGTCATAGGCGGCCACCAGCGAGTGCATCTCGCGGGTGATCTCCATGTCGGTCCGCCGCCGCGCCTCACCCGCCGTCGCCACGTAGATGTAGGCCAGGAAGGCGCTCGCGGCCGAGGCGAACAGCGCCAGGAACAGCAGCGTCAGCCGAAACGGCGTGGTGCGGAAGATGCGCGGCAGGCGCATGAACTTGCCTTCCCCGTCTATGGGGAAGAGCGCGCGGGAGGCGGGTTACGCATCCAGGCGGTAGCCGGCCCCGCGGACGGTCTGCAGCATCGGCCGGTCGAAGCCCTTGTCGATCTTCGAGCGCAGGCGGGAGATGTGGACGTCGATGACGTTGGTCTGGGGGTCAAAATGGTATTCCCAGACCTTCTCGAGCAGCATGGTCCGGGTCACCGACTGGCCGGCATGCCGCATCATGAATTCCAGGAGCTGGAACTCGCGCGGCTGCAGGTCGATCTCCTTGCCCTGGCGGCTCACCGTGCGGCCGATCAGGTCCATCTCGAGTTCGCCGACCCGCAGCAGCGTCTGCACCGAGCCGGTCTCGCGGCGCCGGGCCAGCGCCTCGACGCGGGCGATCAGCTCGGCGAAGGCGTAGGGCTTGACCAGGTAGTCGTCGCCGCCGGCCTGCAGGCCCGCCACCCGGTCGCCGACCTCGCCCAGCGCGGAGAGGAACAGCACGGGCGTCTGGTCGCCCTCGCGGCGAAGGGTCTCAATAAGCTGCACGCCGTTCATCTTGGGCATCATGCGGTCGACGATCATCACGTCGAACTCGCCGTCGCGGGCCGCGGCCAAGCCCTCCTCGCCGTCCGCGGCGCGGGCGCAGCTGTTGCCCGCTTCGGTGAGGCCGCGCTCCATCGCATCGGCCGCCTCGCGGTCGTCTTCCACGATCAGGATCCGCATCGTTCTCGCCCCCGCGACCGGCTGAAGTTATCCCGCCGCGATCTTGAGCGGCAGGAACGTAGTGCGGCCCTGACGGAAGACACCGACGAGCACGCCGTTGCGCCCAGCCTTCTTGGCCGTGTCGACGGCGGCGGCGACGTCGGCGGCGCTGGTCACCGGACGCCCACCCGCCTGAACGATCACGTCGCCGCGGTGCAGGCCCTTCTGGCCGGCGTCGGAGCTCTGGTCGACGCCTTCCACGAGGACGCCATGCAGTTCGGCGGGCGCGTTGAGGCGTCGGCGGGTCGCATCGTCCAGGGTGCTGAGCGCCATGCCGAGCACGGAGGGATGTGGCGTCGGCGGCGTCGCAGGCGCACCGCGTTCGACGCCCGGAGTGTTGTCGTTGGACGCCAGGTCCTTTTCCGAGGGCCGGGTGCCGGAGCGCACTTCGACGGCGTGATGCTTGCCTTCGCGGATCACGTCGAGCTTCAGGGTGTCGCCCGGGCGGCCCTTGGCGACCTCGCGCGTCAGCTCCGAGGAGGTCTTGACCGGCACGCCGTTGATGCCCACGACCACGTCGCCGGGCATCAGGCCGCCCTTGGCGGAGGGGCCGCCTGGCACGAGGTCGGAGACGATCGCGCCCTTTTGCGTGCCCATGCCCTGGGCCTCGGCCATTTCAGGCGTGAAGTTCTGGATCGTGGCGCCGATGTATCCGCGCTGGATCTTGCCGCCGGAAATCAGCTGTTTGGTCACCGCGTCGGCGACCTCGGCGGGGATCGCGAAGCCGATGCCGACCGACCCGCCGGACGGCGAGAAGATCGCGGTGTTCACGCCGATGACGCGGCCATAGATGTCGAAGGTCGGGCCGCCGGAGTTGCCGCGGTTGATCGGCGCGTCGATCTGGATGTAGTCGACGAAGGTCTCGCCGATGTCGCGGCCGTAGGCAGAGATGATACCGGCCGTGGCCGTGCCGCCCAGGCCGAAGGGGTTGCCCACCGCGATCACCCAGTCGCCGACGCGCGGCTTGGCGGCGTTCTCGAAGTCCACGAACGGGAAGTTCGAGCGCGAACCCTTGACCTTGATGACCGCGAGATCGGTGCCCTCGTCGCGGCCGACGACAACGGCGTCGAGCTCGGTCTCGTCCTTCAGCAGGACCTTGATGGTCTCAGCGTTCTCGACCACGTGGTTGTTGGTGACGATGTAGCCGTCCGGCGAGATGAAGAAGCCGGAGCCGGCCGATTGCTGGGGCGGCAGCCGCGGCTGACCGCGCTCCGTCCGTCCGCCTTGCGGCGGCGCAGCGTCATCGTCGTCTCCGCCGCCGCCCTGCCCGCCACGCGGCACAATGTCGAAGGGGAAGTTCTCAAACCCGGGAACGCGGCGAAGGGCGCTGGCGTCTGCGCGGCTGGTGACGTTGATCGAGACGACCGCGGGTGAGACGCGGTTGAAGATATCGGCGAACGACATCGGCGCGCCGGGGGGCGGGGCGAAGATCGGGGCGGTCGAAGCCTTGATCACATGTGCTTGCGGATCCACGTGCGCGGCGGGCCGCTGCATGCTGGCGCCCGCCACAGCGGCGACCATCACGCCGGCGCCGGCGACTGCGCCCAGGAGATAACCAGTGTTCTTGGAGGCCATACGACTTCTTCTATTCCCTGTGCGCGCCTGTCGGGGGAGGTCGCGCGCCCTACAAACCTAGGTTCGATGCACGAGAGTGCAACCGCTCTCAAGTTACGTTTAGGTCACCCTGCCCTCGGCATTCCGACGGATGTTAGGCCTTATAATGTCAGGGTGAGTCGCTTTGCGACAGCCGTCTCACGCGGTCTGCCTCTTCCGGCGACAGTTCGGGGTCGGTGGTTCGGGTTCTGAGGCGCCCGACCAGCAGGCCCGCGCCCGCCAGGACCACCAGGAACGGTCCGCCCCACAGCGCGAGATTCACCCAAGAGAACGCCGGCGTCATCAGCACGAACTCGCCGTAGCGGTCGGTCAGGAAGCGCTTGATCTCGGCGTCGCTGCGGCCCTGGCGGACCTGGTCGCGGACCACCTGGCGAAGGTCGTGTGCAAGCTCGGCCTCGCTGTCGTCGATTGACTCGTTCTGGCAGACCAGGCAGCGGACGTCCTGGAAGATCGCCCGGGCGCGGGCTTCCTGTGCGGGATCGGGCAGGCGGTCCGCAGGATCGGCGGCCGCGGCGATGCAGAGCGCGCCGGCAAACATCGCCGCGAGCACCCGGAGCTTCATGCCGGCTGCTCCTGGCGGCGGCGCGCCACGCCAAGCCGCATCCGGCGGTCGGACAGCGAGACGAGGCCGCCCAGCGCCATGATCACCGGCCCGATGAAGATCAGGGTTGCCCAGGGGTTCCAGTAGGCGCGGATCAGCCAGATAGGGGTCCCATCGTCGGCCTTCCGCCGCTCGCCGAGCACCATGTAGAGGTGGCTGACGCCGCGGTAGCAGAGCGCGATCCCGGAGATGGTCTGCCCGCCAGCCGGGTAGAACCGGCGGTCAGGCTCGCCAGTGCAGATCGGCTTGCCGTCGCGGCTGACGCGGATCATGGCGCGTTCGGACTCGTAGTTTGGTCCCTCGCGCGGCCCGACGCTTTCCAACACCAGGTGATAGCCGGCGACGTTAAGGGCCCCGCCGATAGGCAGGGCTTCAGCTGACTCCGCCCGCCAGCCGATCTCGAAGCAGGCTCCCAGCACGAAGACGCCAAGGCCCACGTGCGCCAGCGTCATGCCCCAAGCGCCTCGCGGCAAGCCGGTGAGCCGGCGCCAGCTGTCGCGCGCCGGGACCCGGAAGGCTCGCGTGCGCTCGATGAGTTCGGCGCCGGCGCCAGCGATCAGCCAAGCGCCGATGGCGATACCGGCGGCGCCCAGCGCCTTCCGGGGACTTACCAGGGCGTAGGCGAGGAGGCCGCAGCCCAGGGCGACCAGGGCCGCGACCCACAGCCGCTGGCCGACGCCCTGCAGATCGCCGCGCTTCCACGCGAGGAGGGGTCCGGCCGGCAGGATGATCGCCAGCGCCGCCATCAGGGGCGCAAAGGTCAGGTTGAAGTAGGGCGGCCCCACGGAGATCGCCTCGCCGGTCAGCGCCTCGCGGATCAGCGGATAGAGGGTGCCCAGCAGGACCGTCGCCGTGGCGGCAGCCAGCAGGATGTTGTTGAGCACCAGGGCGCTTTCCCGGCTGACGGGGGCGAACAGGCCGCCCTGCGCGAGCTTGGGCGCGCGCCAGGCGAAGAGCGCAAAGCCGGACCCCGCGGTGAGGCCCAGGATGATCAGCAGCAGCACCCCGCGCCTGGGATCGACGGCGAAGGCGTGGACCGAGGTGAGCACACCCGACCGCACGAGGAAGGCGCCCAGCATCGAGAAGGTGAAGGCGCTAAGCGCCAGGAACAGGCTCCAGCCCGCGAGCGCCCCCCGTTTCTCGGTGACGATGGCCGAGTGTAATAGGGCCGTGGCGATCAGCCAGGGCATGAAGGAGGCGTTCTCGACCGGGTCCCAGAACCACCATCCGCCCCAGCCGAGCTCGTAATAAGCCCAGAAGGCGCCGAGCGTGATGCCGACGGTCAGCAGGCTCCAGGCGGCCAGCGCCCAAGGCCGCACCCATCGGGCCCAGGCAGCATCCACGCGCCCCTCGATCAGGGCTGCGACCGCCAGGGAGAACACCACCGACATCCCGACGTAGCCCGAGTAAAGGAACGGCGGGTGGATCGCGAGCGCCGGATCCTGCAGCAGCGGGTTGAGCGAGCGGCCCTCGACCGGCGGCGTGGCGATCCGCATCAGCGGGTTCGAGGCGAAGACCGTATAGGCCAGGAACACGGTCCCGAGAGCGCCCTGCACCGCCACCATCAGCGACTTGAGCCCCTTGGGCAGGCCCCGGCCAAGCGTGGCGGCCGCCGCGCCGTAGCCGGTCAGCATCAGGCACCAAAGCAGGATCGAGCCCTCGTGGCTGCCCCATGCGCCGGCGACCTTGTAGAGCATCGGCTTTTCGGTGTGTGAGTTGGCCGCCACGTTGGCCACCGAGAAGTCTGAGGTGACGAAGGCGTGGATCAGGCACGCAAAGGCGATCGCGACTCCGGCAAAGGAGGCCACCGCAGCGCCCTCACCCGCCGCGGCCAGCACGGTCGAGCGCCGTATCCGGGCCGCCGCCGACAGCCCTGCCTGCGCAATCGCGAACGCCAGCGCCAGGATAAGCGCGAAAGAACCGAACTCTGCGATCATGACGGGTTCTTGGCCTTGGCGTAGTCCGGGGTCGAGCCGTCGCCGCGCCACTCGCCTTGCGCCTTGAGCTGCTTGGTCAGCTCGCGCGGCATGTAGCGCTCGTCATGCTTGGCCAGCACCTGCTTGGCCTCGAAGACGCCGTCGTGGCGGAAGGCGCCGACGGCCACGACGCCCTGGCCCTCGCGGAAAAGGTCCGGCAGGTCGCCCTGGAAAGTCACCTGGTCCTTGGCCGTGCGGTCGGCGACGACGAACTCGACGCGCCCGTCGGGATGCTTCCGGACGCTGCCCATCTGGACGAGGCCGCCGAGCTGGATCGAGCGCCCGGACGGCGGATGCGCCTGGGCCGCCTGGGACGGCGTGTAGAAGAAGGAGATGGAGTCCCGGAGGCCCCACAGCGTCAGTCCCACGGCCAGGGCGAGCACAGGGGCGATGGCCGCGACCAGCGTCAGGCGGCGCCGCGCCTTGGGGGATTTAGGTAGCCAGCTCATCGCATCCGCTCCGCGGCCGCCGCCTTCGCCAGCTCGGCCAACACATCCGGCTTGGCGGCGTAGCGCACCTGGGCGTCCTTGAGCGCAGCGTCGCGCTTGGCGGTCTCGCCTAGCACCGCATAGGCGCGGACCAGTCGCACCCAGCCCTCCGGATCGTCAGGGTTGGAGGCGAGCCGCTGGGCGAGGCCCGCCACCATGCCGCGCACCGCGGTCATCTGATCGCCGGAGAGGCCCTGCGCCGCGGCGGGCGGCGCGCGCGTCCCTTCCGCATCGGCGATCGCCGACTGTAGGTCGGCCCGGCGGGGATCTGCGGCGGGCATGTCGGCCAGCAATGCCTTCCAGTCGGCGAGGCCGCCCGCCTTGTCGCCGGCCTTAATACGGGCGCGGGCCAGCTGGAATCGGGCCGCGACGTTCTTCGGATCGAGCTTCAGGGTCTGGGCGAAGGCCTGGGTGGCCTCGTCGGTGAGGTCGCCGCCCGCCCGGAAGACCTCCGCCTCGCCCAACATCTCCCAGAGGTCGCTGCGCTGCGGCGCAAGCTGCACCGCGTGCTTCAGCGCCCGCACCGCGGCCGCGGGATTGTTCGAGGCGCCCTCGGCCAGGGCCAGGAAACGGAAGCCATCCGGGTCGTTGGGCCGTTCCTTGGTCAGCTTGCCGAGCACCGCGGCCATCTCGGGCGGCGCCAGGCTCTGGGGGTTGGAGGCGAGCCAGGTGGCTAACCGGCCGGCGAACGGCTGGTCGGCCATGCCGGGCGATCCCAGCCCGAGGTAGATCGCGAGCGCCAGGGCCGGGGCGGCAACGGCGGCGATCAGCACGGGCGCTCGGCTCGGCGTGGTCGACCAGGACTCGGTCGGCGCGTCGGCTGCGGCGAGCAAGCGCCGGCCGGCTTCGGCCTCGGCGCTCTTGCGTTCGCTGTCGCCGAGCAGGCCTCGGTCGGCGAGGTCGCCGATCTCCGCGAGTTGGCGCCGGTAGAAGACGGATGTGGTGTCGGCCGGTTCGACGCGGGCCGCCGCGCGGGCGGCGCGCAACAAAATCAGGATGGCCGCCGTGGCCGAAAGGACGCCGGCCGTGGCCCAAAAGGCGATCATAGTCGGCGTGTAACCGAAAGCGCTGCCCAGCGCGAGTGCGTCATCCAGCCTTAGGCGTCGCCGGCTTCGGGCGCGTCGGCCGAACAGGCGATGGTGGATCGACGACGAAGCAGTTCGGCGCTCTTCTTGTCCCGCACCAGCCCGATCAGGTCAGCGCCCACCGTCAGGAATTCGTGGGCGATGCCCACGTCAGGAACGTCGCCGGTCCGAACGCGGTCGAGCACCTCCTCGGCGTAGTGGTCGATCATGTCGCCGATCTTTTCCATGACCTTTGCGTGGGTCGCTGAGAAGCCGCCGTACTGGGCGCAGAGCCGGATCTCATGGGCAAAGGTGAGCAGGGTCATGGCCCGCCCGGTAATCTTCGGGTCGGGCGCGGCGTCGAGCTTCGGGGCGGTCTTGCGCAGCCGGGAAAATCCCGAGGTCCGCATCGGCAGGGCGGCGATCGAGAGCTTGTCGGCATCCCACAGCCGGGCTTCCACCAGGCCCGCCAGGGATTGCTTCTGGCCGACGATGCGCTCGCCCCAGCCATGGTCGCGCGCAAGTTCGATGCAGGTCTCGAGCTCGAAGACCTGCTGGGTGA
This sequence comes from Phenylobacterium sp., assembly GCA_036496685.1. Lineage (GTDB taxonomy): Bacteria > Pseudomonadota > Alphaproteobacteria > Caulobacterales > Caulobacteraceae > Phenylobacterium. Next base: position 5,089 of record DASXKT010000214.1, on the reverse strand, counting down.
TGACGGTGACCAGCTCGGCGGCGCTGCGGCCAGCGCCCGGGCCGCCGTCGACGTCGAGCTTGGCGATGCCCTGCAGGGCCTCATCGACGTCGTTCAGCACGCGCTCGGCAAAGCCGCCAAGCTCGGAATCGGCCAGGTAGCGCTCGGTGGGCTTGTCCATGATCGCCGAGATCACGCGCAGCACCATCCAGCGCGGCGTGAGGTGGCCCGCGAGCATCTCGAAGAAGTTTGGCCCGGCGTCCTCGTCGAGGGCGACGGCGTCCTTATAGGCAAGCCGCGCGGCGGCGCTTGTGTCGTCGCCGGTGTGGGCGATCCAATCCGGCAGGCGCGACAGGGCGCGTCGGACCACCGGGGAAATGTCCAGGCAGGCCGCCAGGACCTGGGCGCCACCGGGCCGAGCCCGCTCACAGAGTTCGACTACGGTCCGAAAGTCGCGCTGGTCGCTCGACCGAAGCGCGTCGGCGGCCGCCTCGGCCAGGTCGTCGAACGCGCCGCTGGGATCGGGCGGGGATTGGCCGGAGCGGAGCGAGACGGCAACCGCGTTCGAAATCTCGGCGGCGGCAGCGACCTCCGCCGGAACGAGGGCCTTCAGGCCCCGCCACATGCCAGGCAGCGCGACCGCAGGAAACACCAGGCTGTGCCTGTCGGACCCGTCACCAACGAACAGCGGCACGACGGGCTGGAAGACGGCGTTGCGAAGCATGCGGTCGCGGGCCTCGGCTTCGACGAGCTGCCGGACGCCGGCCAGCAAGGAGTCCTCGCTGCTGGCCTCAGCAAGCGCGCGCTGGAGGCCGCCCACGACCTTGTCGGGGGCGGCTTCGACCAGCGTTCTGACAATTTCGATCTTGCGGTCGGACAGGGCGACCATTCTCGGGCTCCGGGGATGGGACAGGGTCCCGCGACCCCAGGATGCGCCCGGCGAGTTAAGGTTGTCCGAAGGCGGCGCTTCTCAGCCGGCGCGCGGCAGATCGGCTTCGAGGCGAAGACCGCCGAGGCTGGAGTCGCCCAGCACGAGCGCCCCTCCATAGGCCCGCGCCAGCTCGTCGATGATCGAAAGGCCAAGGCCGGAACCCGGCGCGCTCTCGTCGAGCCGTGCGCCACGTTGCAGCACCTCAGCGCGCCGTTCCGGCGGCAGCCCCTGCCCATCGTCCTCGACGATCAGGCGAAGGCGCTCCGGACCCGACTCTTCAGCGCGGACCCTCACGCGGCTCTTGCACCACTTACAGGCGTTCTCGATGGCGTTGCCGGCAATCTCCAGCAGGTCCTGCCGCTCGCCGAGGAAGTAGAGGTCGTCGTCGGCGTCCCAGTCGATATCGACGCCCTTATCGCGGTAGATGCGCGAGAGGGTCCGCGACAGCTCGTCGAGAACCTCGGCTACCGAGGTGCGTTCCCCCAACCCCGGGGTGCGGGCAGCGGCGCGCGCGCGACGCAGATGGTGGTCCACCTGCTTCTGCATGGCGTCGGCCTGGCGGGAGACCACCTCGGCAAGGGGCCCCGGGCGCTGGCCCGCCTCGGCGATCATCACCGAGATCGGGGTCTTCAGGGCGTGCGCCAGGTTGCCGACGTGGGTCCGCTGGCGCTCGACGACCTGCCGGTTGTGATCGACCAGGGCGTTGAGCTCGTCGGCGAGCGGTGTCAGCTCGCTGGGATAGCTCGCCGCCAGCCGCTCGGCCTGGCCCCGGCGCACGGCCGCCACCTCGCGGCGCAGCTCGAACAGCGGCCGAAGACCGACGCGAACCTGGATCACAATGGCCACGATCAGACCGGCGCCCAGGATGATGAAGGCCGCTGCGGTGGCGGCCACAAAGGTCGAGACGTCGCGGTTGACCGAGCTGCGGTCCTCCGCGGCCAGGAAGATCACCGGGTCCTTGCGGCCGGGATACCAGTTCTGTTGCGCCCGGGCGCGCAGGGGCTCGTTCTGCGGCCCGATGGCGTCGTAGTGGATGGAGGCGCCGGGCTTCGCCTTGAACCGGGCCAGCCAGCCTGGCGGTGGGCTCAGCACGGAGTCGAACAGCGAATGCGACCGGGCGATGGGCCGAAGCTTGCCGTCCGCCGTCGGCTCGGCGATCTCCCAATAGCGGCCGGAATAGACCCGCAGCGCCCGCTCGTCGGTGAACAGCGGGGCGTACACCTGGCCGTCGTCGACCGTTGAATAGGTGACCAGGTTGACGGTCAGGTCGTTCAGCGTCTGGTCGACGCGACGGACCGCAGCCTGTTGAAACAGCAGCGCAAATACGATGGCGGTGACGACCAGCGCCGCTAGGCTCCAGCCGAGCGCCAACACCACCAGCCGTCGCGCAAGCGAAGGAGAGCGGAGCGCCGCGGGGAAGATCTTCACCAGGTCACGAGGCCCGCGAGGTCACGAGGCTTGCGCCTCACTGCCCAATTCCTCCTCCGGGCATGTCAGGCGATAGCCCAGCCCTCGGACGGTCTCGATGCGGTCCGCGCCGATCTTCTTCCGAACGCGGCCGATGAACACCTCGATGGTGTTCGAGTCGCGGTCGAAATCCTGATCGTAGAGATGCTCGACAAGCTCGGTGCGGCTGATCACCCGACCCTGGTGCATCATCAGGTAGTGAAGCAGGCGGTACTCCAGCGAGGTCAACCGCAGGGGTTCGCCGTTCACGCTGGCGCGCGCCGCCCGGGGATCGAGCCTCAAGCCCCCGCAGGCGAGGTTGGGCGCAGCATGGCCTGCCGAACGGCGCAGCAGGGCGCGCAGCCGCGCCAGCAACTCCTCGGTGTGGAAGGGTTTGGTCAGGTAGTCGTCGGCGCCGGCGTCGAAACCGGCCACCTTTTCGCTCCAGGCGCCGCGGGCGGTGAGGATCAGCACGGGCGTGGCCATGTTCTCGCGGCGCCACCGCTCCAGCACCGAGACGCCATCCACCTTCGGGAGGCCGAGGTCGAGGATCACCGCGTCATAGGGCTCGGTTTCGCCGAGGAACTGGGCCTCTTCTCCGTCCGAGGCGTGGTCCACCGCATAGCCTGCGTCGGCCAGCGCGAGCTTCAGCTGTCGCGACAGGTCCGGATCGTCTTCGACTAGCAGGATACGCATATCGCGTCCCTTCTCCTTACGGGCGGCAGGCGCCGCACTATTGGCCCACGATCTGGCCGGTCTTGGCGTCCACCGTGAACATCACGATCCGGCCATTCGTGAGCTGCCATTGAACGATGTAGACGGGCCGGCCGCCGGCATCGCCCATGGTGGTGTTCAACTGCCGCCCCGGGTAGCGCTGGGCGATCATCGCCAGAACACGCGAGAGCGGCATTGGGCTTCCGCCCTGGGCGACTTGAACGCCGGCCGCACGCTCCTGTCCCATCGCCAGGGCCATCTCGGGCGTTGCCGCCAACATAAGCGCGGCGAAGAGCAGGAGGCGTTTCATGGGTCCGCCCTATGCGCCCGGCACTGAACCGGGGCTGAACGTGCAGCTTATGAAGACCCACGTGACCCGTGTCATCTCAAGGGCGGCGCTTCGGCGCGTAAGGCCGTTCACGTTTCCACTTTGCGGCCAGTTCCTCGAGCTCGGCGTCGGGCTTATCGGGCAGGGCGACGACAAGGCGTGCGAAGAGATCGCCCCTGCGTCCCTGCGGCCCGACCAGCCCGCGGCCCTTCAGCCGCAGCCGGGTGCCGGTGTTGGCGCCGGCGGGAATGGTGAGGGTCACCGGGCCATCAGGGGTCGGCGCCTCGGCCTTACCTCCGAGCACCGCGTCATAGACCGTCACCGGCACGTCCATGACCAACACGTCGCCCTCCCGCCGGAAGGTCGGGTGCGGGGCGATGGCGAGCTCGATGAACGCGTCGCCAGGGCCGGACCGCCCCGGCGAGCCCTGGCCTTTGAGCCGCAGTGTCTGGCCTTCCTGCGCGCCCTTGGGAATGGTGACGTCGATGGTGCGGCCATCAGAGAAGGAGATGCGCTTCTTGCCGCCCCGGATCGCCTCCTCCAGGTCGATCTCCAGACGGGCGCGGACGTCAGAGCCGCGCTGCGAAAAGCCGCCGAAGCCGCCGCCCGCCCCGCCGGCACGCCCGCCCCTGCCGCCGCCGAACATCTCGCCGAGAATGTCGCCCAGGTCGACGCCTTCGAAGCTCTCGCCGCGGTAGGCGCCCCCGCCGCCGAAGCCGCCGCCCGGCGGCGGTCCCCAGGGACCCTGGCCGCCGCCAAAGCCGCGCATGGTTTCGCGGCCGTCGGCGTCGATCTCGCCAGCGTCGAACTTCGTCTTCTTGGCTGCGTCGCCCAGTATGTCGAAGGCGCCCGAGACCTGTTTGAAGCGCTCCTCGGCCGCCTTGTTGTTGGGATTGGTGTCGGGGTGGTTGGCCTTGGCCAGCTTGCGGAACGCCTTGCGGATTTCGTCCGCGCTCGCCGTGCGCGGGACGCCCAGGACCTGATAGGGGTCACTCGCCAAGAAACTCAGCCCTTCGAAGTGGTGGTAGTGTCAGCGGTTCTAGATTGGTCGGTTCGGTTCTGCACGCAAGGTGTGATGTTGCAGAATTACCACAATCCCTAGTCGCGCCCGCGCTCTTCGATCAAGTCCCAGGCGGCGAAGTCGAGCGCGTCCTCGGGCTCGGTGAGCACAGTCTCGCTGATCGTCTGGCCGCGGATCGAGACGCCGGCCCGGTGCACGCTCTCTGGGTCCCCCGAGACGAGGGGGTGCCAGTCGGCCAGGTCGCGGCCCTCGTAGATTCGGCGATAGGCGCAGGAGAGCGGCATCCACGCCAGTTGCTCGATGTTGCCCGGCGTCAGCTTCACGCAGTCGGGCACCTGCGCCTTGCGGTTCGCATAATCGGTGCAGGCGCAGGCGTGGGCGTCGAACAGCTTGCAGTGGACGCGGGTCGGAATGACCTGGCCGCTGTCCTCCTCTTCGAAGCGCACAAGGCAGCAGAGCCCGCAGCCGTCGCAGAGGCTTTCCCACTCCGCGACGGTCATCTGCTCGAGGGTCTTCCTTCGCCAGAAGGGCTCGCCGGTCATGGGCGATGGTCTAGTCCCGAACCGAAGCGGACCCAAGCGTTGCGGGGCCTCGCCGCGTCCGTCGTCGCATGCCAAGCTTGCGCCGCAGATCATGGGGGACGTCCGTGCACGCGTTCGACTATGTCGTC
>DASXKT010000213.1:0-9250 GCA_036496685.1 Phenylobacterium sp. | reverse complement strand
CTCCATCTTCTCGGCGTTGGTGATGAAGTAGGGCGACAGGTAGCCGCGGTCGAACTGCATGCCCTCGACGACGTCGAGTTCGGTCTCCAGGCTCTTGGCCTCTTCGACCGTGATCACGCCCTCGTTGCCGACCTTTTCCATCGCCCGGGCGATCATCTTGCCGATTTCCACTTCGCCGTTGGCGGAGATGGTGCCGACCTGGGAGATCTCGTCGTTGGTGGTGACCTTCTTGGAGGACGCCTTGATCTGCTCGACCACGGCCAGGACCGCCTTGTCGATGCCGCGCTTCAGGTCCATCGGGTTCATGCCCGCGGCCACCGACTTCAGGCCTTCGGTGACGATGGCTTGCGCCAGCACCGTGGCGGTGGTCGTGCCGTCGCCGGCCTTGTCGTTGGTCTTGGAGGCGACTTCGCGGATCAGCTGGGCGCCGAGGTTTTCGAACCTATCCGAAAGCTCGATTTCCTTCGCGACCGAGACGCCGTCCTTGGTGGAGCGCGGGGCGCCGAAGGACTTCTCGATGATCACGTTGCGGCCCTTGGGACCGAGCGTCACCTTGACCGCGTTGGCCAGGGTGTTGACGCCGCGCAGCATCCGATCGCGCGCGTCGGAGGCGAAATAGACGTCTTTCGCTGCCATGTTTGGAACTCTCTTTTCTAAGCTGTTGGGTTGTCGGGAAGCGTCGGGTCTCAGGCCGCCTTGGCGGCCTTGTCGGCGTCGAGGACGCCCAGGATGTCGCTTTCCTTCATGATCAGCAGGTCTTGACCGTCGAGCTTGACCTCGGTGCCGGACCACTTGCCGAACAGGATGCGGTCGCCGGCCTTGACGTCGAGCGGCTGGATCTTGCCGCTTTCGTCGCGCGCGCCGGGTCCGGTCGCGATCACTTCGCCTTCCTGCGGCTTTTCCTTTGCGGTGTCGGGGATGATGATCCCGCCCCGGGTCTTCTCTTCTTCCTCGACGCGCTTGACGAGGACGCGATCTCCCAGAGGACGAAACGCCATGATGTTCTTTCTCCGTTCGGAACGACGGTGGTTTTGGTGACAGCGCCAGCCGGCTCAAGGCCGCATGTTAGCAGTCGCAGCCCATGAGTGCTAACGCCGCGGAGGAAGTAGGAAAACCGCCGTTGGGAGTCAAGGAAAGCCGGCGGCATTTCAGTTTCGGAATTTGATTCCGCTGGAGGCGCCTCATTGGCGCCGCTAGGGTCGCGTCTGAAGAATGGACACCATCTGGAGAAAACGCCCTATGCGTCGCGCCCTAGCGCTTGCCGCCCTTACCACCGCAGCCCTGGCCACCGCCGGCGCAGCGTACGCCGAGCACTGGACGAAGTTCGCCAACGGCGAGAACGGCACCGAGTGGTCCTACGACGGCGACTATTCCTACAAGGACAAGCAGACCGGCCGAATGGTGGTCATGCAGGCGATCTCGAAGCCTTCGGCCAACATCCAGCCCGGCGGTCCGGGCGCCGGCGTCGGCTACGTCTATGCCCTGGATTGCGCGAAGCACAACGTGATCATGGTGGCGTCATACAAGCCCTCCGCGCCCTTCGCCGTTCCGGACAACTGGCGGTCCAACACGCCGAAGAAGGTGGGCGGCGCCGAGGACGAAGCGCTGTTCGCAGCCGTCTGCCCGCACATCGACCACGTGCCGGTGAAGTAAGACGCTTCCGCGCCGGCGGCCTCCGCGGCCGCTGGACGCACCTTTCCAAAGCTTAACTGGCGCTTGGGCCCCGGCGTACCTATCTGAGGGCGCATGGGACTTTGGTTCAAACTCATTCCGTCGGTTGGAGCCCTCGGGCTCGTGACGGCGCTGATCGTGCTCAGCGCGCGCGGCTCGCTCTACGCCTGAGCCGGCCCGCGTGCGCGGCTGGCTTTTACGCATCCTGATTGGCCTGGCGCTGCTGACCGCAGTCGTGCTCGCGGTTATCTGGTTTCCGCAGCCGCTCTTCGCCTACCACCTGCGGCACGGCGCCTATGACCTGTGGTCGGATCGGCCGATCCCGCCGCAGGCGCGCGGCGTGCTGGACGAGGTCACGCGCAGGCTGTCGCGCTCGCCCCTGTGGTCGCCGGACCAGCGGTTCGCCGCGTTCATCTGCAACGACAACTGGCGCCTGGCGCTCTATTCGCAGCGGTTCTCCGGCAAGATGGCCGGCGCGACCGACACCATCTTCACGCGCAAGGTCTACCTGCGAGGCGCCGACATCGCCGGCAACCGGCTGATCCCGCCGCACGCCGGGGCCGACATGAGCGACCGGCCGCTGACCTACTACCTGGCGCACGAGTTCACCCATTCGATGGAGAGCCGCGCTTTCGGGCGCGCGCCGGCGCTTCGCTATCCGCACTGGCTGCTCGAGGGTTACGCGGACTACGTCGGCAAGGCCGGGCAGTTCGACTACGCCGCGAACCTGGCGGCGCTCAAAGCCGGCTCGCCGCAGATGGACTGGAAGAAGAGCGGCCTCTACCGCGTCTATCACCTCGAGACCGCCTACTACCTCGACCACAGGCATATGGGCGTGCGCGACCTCTTCGCCGCCAGGCCGTCGGAAGCCGAGGCCCTGGGTGCGGTGAAATCCGAGCCCTGATCGAGCGCCCGGAGTGATTTAAACACTTGTTTGAACCGGGAGGATGGGCCAATGCTGGCGCAACCAAATTCCCGTGGGAGACACCAGATGAACATCGCCGCCGAGAAGGGCGCTTCGAGCTTCGCCCTCAACCCGCAGGACGACCTCAACGACCTGCGCATGTCCGAGAAGGCGCTGCCGCTGCTCAACAAGGTGAAGGACTTCATCCGCGACGTCGTCGAGCCGATGAGCGAGGAATTCCATCGCCTGGGCGAAGGTCGGCCGGACATCTGGCAGTACGCGCCCGGCCAACTTGAGGTGTTGGAAGCCGCCAAGGACAAGGCCAAGGCCGCCGGCCTCTGGAACTTCTTCCTGCCCAACGCCGAGACGGGCGAGGGCCTGTCGAACTTGGACTACGCCTACATCGCCGTCGAGCTGGGCAAGAACCGCCTCGCCTCCGAGACGATGAACTGCGCCGCGCCGGACACCGGCAACATGGAAGTGCTGGAACGGGTCGGCACGCCTGAGCAGAAGAAGCAGTGGCTAGAGCCCCTGCTGGAAGGCAAGATCCGCTCGGCCTACTGCATGACCGAGCTGAATACCGCCAGCTCGGACGCCAAGAACATCGACACCCGCGCGGTTCGCGTCGGCGACGAGTACATCATCACCGGCGAGAAGCACTACATCTCGGGCGCCGGCGACCCGCGCTGCAAGGTCATGATCACCATGGTCAAGACCGGCGAGGAGAACGCCCCGCCGCATCTGCAGCAGTCGCAGATCCTGGTGCCGCTGCCGACCAAGGGCGTGAAGATCGTCGGGCCCCAGCACGTGTTCGGCGATCCCGACGCGCCGCACGGCCACATGCACATCATCTTCGACAACGCCCGCGTGCCGGCGTCGAACATGCTGCTGGGCGAGGGCCGCGGCTTCGAGATTTCGCAGCTGCGCCTGGGCCCGGGCCGTATCCACCACTGCATGCGCGCCATCGGCTCGGCCGAAAAGGCGCTGGACCTGATGGTGACCCGCGGCCTGACCCGTACGGCGTTCGGCAAGCCGATCATCCAACTCGGCGGCAACATCGAGATCGTCAGCCGGGCCCGCATCGACATCGAGGCCATGCGCCTGATGGTGCTGAAGGCCGCCAAGGCGATGGACGTCCTGGGCAACCAGGAAGCCCGCGTCTGGATCCACATGGTCAAGGCGATGGTGCCGGAACGCGTCTGCCAGATCATCGACCAGGCGATCCAGATGCACGGCGCACTCGGCGTGTCGCAGCACACCCCGCTGGCCCGGATGTACGCCAACACCCGCACCCTGCGGATCGCCGACGGCCCGGACGAGGTCCACCACATGGTCGTGGGCCGCAACGAGCTGCGCCAGTACCGCGAAATGCCCGCCGATCCTTCGACCGCGGCCGTGTTCCGGAACTAGGACCCCAGCTCCTCCCCTCGCGGGAGAAGCTGACGCATCAGGGGTCGCGCTGCGATGGCGGCGCGGCCCCTTTTTGTTTGAAGTCCCGGAAACTCGTCATCCGACCTTTCGGGTGCCACCTTCCCCCATAAGGGAGTAGCCGCCTTCGGCTTTGAGCCACCTCCCCCGAAGTGTTCCCTTCGGTGGAGGAGCGTGCCTACACTCTCCCCAAACCAAGAGCTTGGGAGGGCCTGGGGATGAAACTGCATTCGATGATGCTGGCGGGGTCTGCGACCGTGGCGCTGGGGCTGGCCGCACCGGCCGCCGCCCATGCCGAGACCGCTTGCGGCGACCTGCTCAAGGTGACCCTGCCGCATGCCAAGGTGACCAAGGCGTCGGAGGAGATGCTGGGTGACAAGCTGATCTGCAAGGTGGCGGTCACCAGCCGGCCGACTGCGGACAGCGACATCCGCCTCGAGCTGTGGATTCCCGCAGCCTCCGCATGGAACGGCAAGTTCGTGCAGGTGGGCAACGGCGGCTTTGCGGGCACCGTGCCGACCAGCCAGTTCGCCCGCCTGGTGCGCGCGGGCTATGCGGTCTCCGGCACCGACGACGGCCACCAGGATCCCGTCGGCACCAACGCCTCCTGGGCGCTCGGCCACCCGGAAAAGGTCACCGACTTCGGATGGCGCGCGCTGAAGGAGACGACCGACGCCTCCAAGGCGCTGCTCGCGGCCAAGATGGGCGGCAAGATCAACCGGTCCTACTTCATCGGCTGCTCCGACGGCGGCCGCGAGGCGCTGATGGAAGCCCAGCGTTTCCCCAACGACTTCGACGGCATCGTCGCCGGCGCTCCGGCCAACTACATGAGCCAGCTCTTCGGCCTTTCCGCGGTCCAGCAGCAGGCGCTGGCCAAGCCGGGCGGCTATCTCGGCCCTGCGCAGCGTGACCTCCTGCAGAAGTCAGCGCTGGCCCAGTGCGGCGGCGAGGCCTTCATCCGCGATCCGATGTCGTGCCACTTCGATCCCGGCAAGCTCGCCTGCAAGGCTGGCCAGACGGAAGGCTGTCTGACCGCTCCGCAGGTCGCCTCCGCCAAGGCAATCTACGAAGGCCACAAGGACGCCAGCGGCAAGGTTGTCTTCCCCGGCTACAGCCCCGGCGCCGAGGCGATCAACGGTAGCTGGAACGCCTGGATCACCGGCCCGTCGCAAGAAATGAACAGCCGCGCCGCCGGCCATCAGTTCTCATCCAACGCCTTCAAATATTTCGGCTTCCAGGACCCCAACTTCGACTTCCTGAAGATGGATATGGGCGGCCAGTACGAGGGCGCGCGCAAGAAGATGGAAGCGGCGCTGGATTCGCCCGATCCGAACCTGGCGGCTTTCAAGAAGCATGGCGGGAAGCTGATCCAGTACCATGGCTGGAATGACGCAGCGATCCCGCCGCGCTCCTCGATCCGCTACTACGAGGACGTCCGCAAGACGATGGGCGGCGACGTGGGCGGCTTCTACAAGCTCTACCTGATCCCCGGCATGCTCCACTGCGGCGGCGGGGTCGGACCGAGCAACGTCGACTGGGTCGCGGCGCTGGACAGCTGGGTGATCGAGAACAAGGCGCCGGGCGACTTCACCGCCGTGACTGGCCCCGGCCAGACGCCCGGCGGACCGCCCAGCCAGGTGCTCTGCCCCTATCCGGGCGTCGCCAAGAAGGCCGGGGAGGCCTACGCCTGCACCGTCGCCAAGACGAAGGGCTGAGCCGCATGAAGCCAATGCTGTTTGCGGCCGGCGCGGCGATCGCGCTGGCTGCGCCGCTAGCTGCGCGCGCTGAAACGGCCTGCACCGACTTGATGCAGGCCAAGCTGCCGCACGCCCAGGTCACGGCCGCGACGGTCGAGACCCTGAAGTCGGGCCAGGCCTGCCGCATCCTCGTGACCAGCCGCCCGACGGCTGACTCCGAGATCAAGATCGAGGTGATGGTCCCCCTGGGCCAGGCCTGGAACGGCAAGTTCGTCCAGGTGGGCAACGGCGGCCTCGCAGGCTCGATCCCGAGCGCCCAGATCAAGGCCCGCGCCGAGAGCGGCTACGCCGCGGCGGGCACCGACGACGGGCATGGGGGCGATGGCCGCACCGCCGCCTGGGCGCACGGTCATCCGGAGAAGATCGTCGACTTCGCAACGCGCTCGCTCAAGGAGACCACGGAGGCCGGCAAGGCGCTGGTGCTCGCCCAGAAGGGCGCTCCGGCGAAGCGCAACTATTTCGTCGGCTGCTCGGCGGGCGGGCGCGAGGCGTTGATGGAGGCCCAGCGGTTCCCGAATGATTTCGACGGAATCGTCGCCGGCGCCACGGCGAATTACAACACGCTCTCGACCGGCGGCCGGGCTTACATGCAGCAGGCGCTCGCCAAACCCGGCGGCTATCTCGGAATGCCGCAACTGGAGCTGCTGCAGACGGCCGCCCTGAAGCAATGCGCCGGCGGGGAAGCCTTCATCCGCGACGAGATGGCCTGCCACTTCGATCCCGCCGTGCTGAAGTGCAAGCCCGGCCAGGCTGAGGGTTGCCTGACCCCCGCGCAGGTGGCCTCGGCCAAGGCGATCTATGGCGGCCGGATGGTCGGCGGAAAGTCCATGTTCCCGGGCTACGCTCCGGGCGCTGAGGCGATGCGCGGCGGCTGGCAGGCCTGGAACACCGGGACCTCGCAGGCGGCCTGGACGGAGTCCGCCGGCCACGCGATCTCCTCGCAGTTCCTGAGGTACTTCGTCTACGACAGCGACCCGTCGTTCGACTTCCTGACGATGGACCTGGGACCGAAGTACGACCGCGATCGGCTGAAGACCGCAGAGATCCTCGATGCGGTGAACCCCGACCTCACGCCGTTCAAGAGCCATGGCGGGAAGCTGATCCAGTATCATGGCTGGAACGACCCCGCGATCCCGCCGCTGGGCAGCGTGCGCTACCACGACGCGGTCGCCGCGAGGATGGGCGACGCCTCGAGCTTCTACCGTCTCTACATGATCCCCGGCATGCTGCACTGCCAGGGCGGGACGGGGCCGGGGACCGTCGACTGGCTGGGCGTGCTCGACCGCTGGGTCGAGGCGAAGGACGCCCCGCACGAGCTCACGGCGACCTCGCCTGGCGGTGAGAGCCAGTTGCTCTGCCCCTATCCAGGCGTGGCGAAGAAATCGGGCGCCGGCTTTGCCTGCTCCGTGGCCAAGAAGAAGGGCTGAGGCGCCAAGCCTGAGCGTCGGGCTGGCGGCGTGGGCAGGGGCGGGTTAGGCGCGCGGACATGATCTCCGATTTCCTGATCCGACGCCTCACCCATGACGAAGCCTTGGCCGCTGCGCCCGCGCTCGCCGAGATCCTGCTGGACTGCGTCGCCGGCGGCGCTTCGGTGAGCTTCATGGCGGACCTGACTCGGGAGGAGGCGGAAGCCTTTTGGCGCGGCCAGGCCCAGGTCGGCGACGGGCGCGCTATCCTGGTGGCCGAGGACCGGCAGGGGCTGTTCGGCGTCGTTCAGCTGGTTCCCGCCTGGCCGCCCAACCAGCCGCATCGGGCCGATGTCGCCAAGCTGCTGGTGCATCGGCGGGCCCGGGGGCGTGGCGCAGCAAAGGCGCTTATGATGGCTTTGGAAGACGAGGCGCGGGCGATGCACCGATGGCTGCTGGTGCTCGACACGGTGACCGGCGGGGCGGCGGAGCAACTCTACGCCGGCCTCGGCTGGACGCGGGCCGGCGTCGTCGAGGACTTCGCCCTGATGCCGGACGGGGCGCTCTGTGCGACGACGTTCTTCTACAAGCGGATCGGCCTCGCAGCCTGATCAGCGCGGCGGCGTAGCGGCGCGCACCTGCTGGCGGAACCGCTCGACGATCGCCGAGCGGCCGCGCCTGCGGGTGACCAGCAATAGGGGCGCGGTGAGCCCCGGATCGCCGCGGAGCGGGATGAAGGCCACGCCGGCGACGTTCATCCGCTGCATCGAGGCCGGCACGATGGAAACGCCGAGTCCAGCCGCGACCAGGCCCAGCGTCGAGGACATCCTGGGCGCCTCCTGGCCGACCGTCGGGCTGAAGCCGGCGCGCAGGCAGGCCGCGACGATGGCGTCGTGCAGGCCTGGCCCGGTGGGTCGGCGGTAGAAAACGAAGGTCTGATCAGCCAGGGCCTTCAGCTCGATGTCGCGCTGGCTGGCCAGGGGATGGTCGCTGGGGGTCGCGGCCACCATGGGTTCCTCCAGCAAGGGTTCGGCGAGAAGGCCAGCCCCGTAGGTCCCGCCGGACCGCACGAAGGCTACGTCCAACCGCTCATCCTCGAGCCCGCGAAGCAGCTCCGGTGTGCCGTCCTCCGCCAGGCCAAGCTGGACGCCGGGGCTGGCGGCGCGGAAGGCGCGGATCTGCTGGGCGACGAAGGGGTGGAAAGCGCCGGAGCTGGTGTAGCCCACCGCCAGGCGGCCCATCTCGCCGCGAGCCGCGCGGGCGGCGAGGTCCGGCAGGCGATCGGCCCGTTCAAGGATCGCCTGCGCCGCCTCGATCACCGTGCGGCCGGCCTCGGTGGGACGCACGCCGCGTGGCAGCCGATCGAACAGCCGCACGCCAAGCTCTTCTTCGAGCGCGCGGATCTGCCGGGTCAGAGGAGGCTGCTGGATGCCGAGCCGCTCGGCCGCGCGGGTGATGTGGCCTTCCTCGGCGACGGTGACCAGGTAGCGCAGACGGCGCAGGTCCATGGGTCCATACCCCACAGGTATTGTGATTGTCCTAGGCATATATTGGACGCACAGGCGCCTGCGGTCTATGGCTCGGCTTCTACCGACCAGGAGCGTCCGATGACGCCGAATTCCTCTGAGGCCGTCCCACCCGCTGAAACCCTCGTCCGGCAACTCCTGGCCTGGGTCGCCGAGCAGCCGCGCACCTACAGCGAAGCCATGGATGCCTGGAGCACGCACTGCCCGCACTTTCCGATCTGGGAAGACGCGCTGGACTTCCGGCTGATCGAGGTCGCCTCCCCACCGGCCGCCCGTCTCTCCGACCGCCCGGTGCGGCTGACGGCGCGTGGTCGGAGCTTCCTGGAGCAGCGTTCGTGGGCCTGACCACCGGCGTCTTCATTGTCGTCTCGGCGTTCCTCACCGCGGCGCTGTCCGGCGTGTTCGGGATGGCCGGCGGTCTCGCGCTCAAGGGCGCGCTGGCGCTGGTTCTGCCGGTCTCCGCGGTGTTCGTGACCCACGGGCTGCTGCAGCTGGTCGCCAACGCGTGGCGCGCCATCCTGCATCGCAAGCATGTCGTCTGGCGGATCGTCGCGGTCT
>DASXKT010000212.1:0-5212 GCA_036496685.1 Phenylobacterium sp. | reverse complement strand
CCGATGATCAGCACACGCGACGATGACGCCCCCTACCACGCCCACGTCTACTACCTGGCCGAACAGCGCCCCGGCGCAAAGGCGCTTCAGGCCCGCCTTAGCAAATTGACCGTGGTGGCCAGCGACCCGCACATCCTCTTTGTCGGCCAACTGAAGGACGGCAAGGCCGGGCCGCATCCGATCTCGCAGTTCGAGTTCCATTTCCTGAAGCGGGAGCTGCCGGGGGTTCTGCCCCTGATCGCGGCTTCAGGACTGAAGGCCCTGGTGCATCCGCTCACGGACGACGACCTGGCCGACCACACGACCCTGGCCCACTGGATCGGCGAGCCGATCGAACTCGACCTCACAACCCTGGACCCGCTGGGGGCGAACCAGGGCGTGCCGCGGTTCGGCAAGACGGACTTCTAGGGTCCAGACTGCCCAGCTCGAATGACTGCAACGGGTCCCATTTCGGACGTTAGGCAGGTCCACTTCGTGGAATGCGGCTTGGGCGCGGAAGGCGGGGCCTAAATTCGGAGGCGTGGAATTGGGCCGTCACTAACGGTTCTTTCGCGCCCGCGCCTTGTAGAGGACATCGTCGGAGATCGGACGCGGCACTGGCTCGGTCGTCAGGAAGAAGGCACCATCGACCTGGGTATGATGCGTCAGATGCCCGGGCGCGTGGAAGATTAGCGGCGGGCCCTGCTCCGGCGAAGTCGCGTCCATCACGCTGTGGCCGAAGATCCGACGGGCCTCCGGATCCAGCTTGTTAAGGTCGTCCAGTCGGCCGAACTCTGTCACCCAGATCATCCGGGGCAAGCTCGCGCTGGCGATGAGTTCACGAACGGGCAAAGCCGCGCCGCCGGCGAGGATGCGCTCCTTGTGCTTCCATCCGTGCGTCAGATAGGTGCGCGCCACTATCCCGTTCTCGCGGGCCGCCTGCGCGACGGCGTCGCCGAGCGCGACGGAGGGCGCGTCCGTCGCAAGGCCGGCTCGCATGCCTGGCCAGTCGTCGAGATGGAAACGCAGATAGTCCCAGGCGATCGCCTCGGCGACCTCCGCCGGCATGAACACCTTGTCGGGCAACGGCACGATGATGAAGTGGGCGTGGTCGCGGACGTTGTATGGCGTCTCGCCAAGCGGTTCGTCCCGTTCCACCGGCATTCGCAGATTCGGACCGCGCTGGTCGTCATGGACGAGGAAGTGCGGCGACAGGGCACCAAGGTTCGGCTTCGACTGTCCCAGCGGCCCTGAGGCGGGGCGGAAGCTGTCGCCCACAACCGTCACCGCATGGCCGTCACCCCCGCCCTCCCACGAAACCAGCCCGAGGATCACCGGCAGGCCGGAGCCCACATAGCGCGACAGGATATGCGCCGGGTCGAGCGGCGCAGGCCAGGCTACCAGCGGCCCGCCGGGCTGTGGCTTGAGGAGCTTCTGCCCGGCGAAGGCGTAGGGGTAGCGGTCCATGGCCCGCAGGGCGCGCAGCATGTTGTTTGCGTTGAGGCCGGCGGAGCCCGCAGGCAGCGCCATGGCGAGCGTCATATCGGTCGGCTGCGAGGCCGCCTCGCCGATGCCCACGGTGGAGAACCAGGGGCCGTTATGCCGGGTAAGGAAGTGGCGGCCGCTAACCCAGATCGAGGCCTGAGCGCAAGCGCTGATGCGCCGGTCCTGTTGGGTGAGGGGAACGCCCCAGATCGACAGCGTGGCGCCCAACGGGTGCGTCTCGTAGCGCGCCCGTACCTGGATGCGCGCGTCCACGCCGTCGGGGCTCTGCAACACCTTGACTACCGCGCGGCCCAGCGGCGCGTCCCGCACCGGGCGGATGACCGCGAAGCCCAGGAAGCGACCGGCGCAGCAGGCCTCCTCCATTTGCGCGGCGAGTTCGGCCACTTGCCCGGCATCCGGCAGGTCGCCGGCAAAGAAGTGGAACCGGCGGCAGCGCTTTGGGAAGTGGCGGAAGAGCCGGCCGTAGAACGCTCGGTGCTCTTCGCTGAAGTCGCGGTCGAGGTAGTCCTCCTCCACCAACGCCCAGCCCGCACCGGCAACCTTCAACTGTTCGAGCAGGTTCGCGACCGCCGGGCTGGCGAAGCCGGCGATGTTGTCGTGAAGGTCGATCCAGTCTGGCTCGGTGGCTAGCGCCAGGATCGAGACTTTGGGGTCTGCGGACAATGGGGCCCCCTAGCCCGGGCAAAACCCCATGGCTAAGCCGAGTCGGTCAGCGCAAAAAGAGCGAGCCCGCCCGCGCTTCGGCCTCACGTGCGTTGGCTTCGATCTGCTCGATGTCGCGTTTCGCTTGGTCGCTGAGCGTCCAGCCGTAGCCAGGAGTCTTGTCGTCCGTCTTCGGGATCGGATCCGGGAGTCGCGGCGAGAGGGGCGTGCCCAGTCGTGTCGCCGTCATCAATCACCTCTTCCCCGCGAGCGGCCGCAGGCGGGGCGGTCGCTGCGCGGGATATAATGGCAGTTCGCCGACTATTGCGAACGAATTCGTGAAGGAAGGGTTCTCCCCGGCGTCAGCGCTGCCGCAGCGGTAGCGCGTTTCCGTCGCCGCGAGCGCGGCGACTGGCCCGGCCCAGCCCGCACTCCGGGCAGGCCTCGCTCCGGGCGGGCATCTCCAGCGTAAGGCGCCCGGAAAGCGCCCGGTGGCGGCGGTAGCCCAGGCTGGCCGCCGGGTTGGCGAGGCCAGTCAGGAACATTTGGAAGCTGTTTACCGCATGGCTCGTGGCGATGGCGTTCAGGCTCACCACACTCGCTGCCGGCTCCTCGGCTCCATAGGCGCCCAGGGGCCGCTCGGCTTGACCAATCGCCTCCAATTGCAGGCGGCTCGGGTTGATCAGGCCATTGCACCACAGGCAGCCGTCACCCGGCTGCACCCAGCGCTCGACGGCGTAGACGTCGTCGACCGCGCCGGTGGCAGCGTCGGCGACCACGCGGGCACCCACCTGGATCCCGGGGATCAGGTACTGCTGCACCAGCGCATTGAACACGAGCCGGGCCGACATCTGGTCGGCGGCCAGGAACAGGAAATCGCAGGCCTGCAGCGCCGCCGCGGGCACCGGACGGGTGACGTCGCTGAAGATCCGCCGCACCCGGGCGTGGGGGTTCGCGCGCCGGATGTTGCGTGCGGCGAGGTCGACCTTGCGCTGGCGCAGTCGCTCGAGGAAGGGGGCGAGCATGCCCATCCGAGCGATCGCTGCGTCCGACATCAGCACGTCGCGTCGGCGGGCGGCGATCAGTCGCGGCAGGTTGCTGACGTCGGCGCGGTCGGGGTCGATCAGCACGAAGCGCCTAACGCCGAGGCGGGCGAGAAGCTCGGCCAGGATAGAGCCGGCGCCGCCCAGGCCGATGATGCCTACGCAGGCCTGGGCCAGCTGGGCTTGGCCGGCGCGCCCGAAGAGCCGGACCTGGCGGTCGTAGAGCGCCGCCGCGACATGGCCGTCGCAGAGGGCGGGCTCCGGCCGCAGCAGCATGCGCCGTGGGCCCAGCACCACACCCACCTCGAGCGGGATGCGCCGGCCGCCCGGTAGCCAAATGTCGCCGGCCATGGCGTTCTCGGCGAAGACTAGGGCGCCCACCGGCATGCCGCGGGCGATATCGAGGAGCGCCGGATAGCCACGCTCGTGCGAAGCGAGGTCATCGGGCGAGAATGCCACCCGGTCGCGGCCGCCATGGTTGTGGACGGTCAGCAGGACCAGCCGCTCGTCGCGCGCGCGGCGGATCAGCGGGTGGATGAATTCGGCGCGGATCATCTTGTAACCGCGGCCGCCGAAGACGTGGTCGACGCCGTCGCGGGCTAGCACGAGGTTGCGGGCCAGCAGCCGCACGCGGTCCTGGCGGACGTGGACGCCAGCGAGCACGATGGCCCCGTGCTCGTCCCCGTCGCCGGGGAACAGGTGGGCGGCGAGTTCAGCGTACAGCGACTGCGGGAACGTCAAGTCCCAGGGGCGGTTCGCGGGCCAGGGCGGGTTCAGAGGGACGTCAACCATTGGTGGACCTTGAGGAGCTTGAGGACCGGATCGACGGGATGGGCCGCGCCGAGCAAGCGCGTGCGGCGGCTCACCATCACAGCCGGTGTGCCGGCGAACCTGTTGTTGATGTGAAGGCCGCCTCCTAGGGGCGCGCCGTCGAGCCGGCTGAGGTCAGGCCGCACATAGTGCGGGTAGATGTCGCCGTAGGGGTGCAGGTAGCTCACCGTGAAGCCGAACCAGGTCTCGGCCTGGGCGTAGGGCGCGCCTAGCTCCATGGCCTCGACGCGGATCCGGGCACCTCCGTCGCCCTGGGGGACGACGGCGAGCCGGTCGGGGAAATGCGCTTGCAGGTGGGCGACGGCGGCCTCAACGGCGGGAGTCATGGTAGCCTCAGGACTGGTCGTCGTTGGGGGTTGCGTCGAAACGGCTCTTGTCGGTGACCGCCACCTTCTGATCGTCGACGACGATGCGCGTGCGGTCGTGCGACAGTTCTTCGCTGAGCACGAAGTCCAGTTCGATCTTCACGCCCTGCGCGACCGCAGCCTGCTTGATCTGGAGGCCCGTCTGGACGTGGCCGACCAACTTCACCGACTGCTCGTTGACGTGGACAGTGATCCGTTGGCCAGGCGGGACGTCATGGCCCGGTGATTTGGCGGGAAGGTGGATGTCCGGGGCGCTCATCGCGATCTCCGTTGCGGAAGTGGGTTCAAATTGCGATATTGCAATTCTGCAGCGCATATTGTGATTATCGAATCTGATTGCAAGATCACAATTTCAGAAGGATGGCGAGTGAAGGACAAATTTGACAACCGCGGCTTCTTCGCCGCCCTGGACGCGCAGCGTGCGGCGCGGCGGATGACCTGGAAGCAGGTGGCCGAGGAGAGCGGCGTGGCGGCCTCAACACTCACCCGAATGGCGCAGGGCAAGCGGCCGGATGTGGATGGCCTGACGGCCCTCGTGCGCTGGTCCGGCCTCAAGGCCGAACGGTTCATGGGCGCGGAAGACGCCCTCCCGGCCGAGCCCCTCGCGGAAATCTCGAGCCTGCTGCAGTCTGACACGCGCTTGAGCGCCCAAAATCGCGCGGCACTCGAACACATGTTCCGTGCGGCCTACGAGCAACTTCGGAACGACAGGGGCGGATCGGAACGCTGACGGCAGAATCCCAACACGCTGCCTTGGTAGGCTTGCCTGCCATTTCGCCGCAGCGAACGTCCGGTCCTGCCGCGCATCGCGGACGCCAGTCAGCCGCCGAAACCGCGGCGAGGCGC
>DASXKT010000211.1:0-6229 GCA_036496685.1 Phenylobacterium sp. | reverse complement strand
GCTGGGCCGACGCACCGACGGCGGGCTCGCTGCTGGGCGTGAAGCTGGTGCTGACCGAGTTCACGGCCTTCATCCGCATGGGCGCGATGCCGGCCGGAGCGATCGACGAGCGCACGCGGGTGATCATGACCTATGCGCTGTGCGGCTTCGCCAACATCGCCTCGGTGGGTATCAACGTGGCCGGCTATTCGGTGCTTGTACCGGAGCGGCGTCAGGAGATCATGGGTATGGTCTGGAAGGCGATGATGGCGGGCTTCCTGGCCACCTGCCTCACCGCCTCTGTGGTCGGGGCCATGCCGGGCGCGCTGTTCGGCCACTAGCTGGGGAGGGCTCGATGAAGCTCTATGACACGCCGCTCGCGCCCAACCCACGCCGGGTGCGCTGGTTCATGGCTGAGAAGGGCATAGAGGACATCGAGGTGGTCACGCTCAACCTCATGGAGGGTGAGCACAAGACGCCGGACTATCTGAGCAAGGCCGGCCTCGCCAACGTGCCGATGCTGGAGATGGACGACGGCGTCTGCATCACCGAGTCGGTCGCCATCTGCCGGTATCTGGAGAGCCGATATCCCGAGCCCAACCTCTTCGGCCGCACGCCGGAAGAGGTGGCGGTGATCGAGATGTGGATGCGGCGGGGCGAGATGATGGTCTCGCTGCCCTTCATGAACATGGTCCGGCACAGCCATCCGGCGATGGCGGCGCTGGAGAGCCAGAGCCCGGAAGTCGCCGAGCGCGGGCGTCAAACCGGGATAGGGGGCCTGAAGCTTCTCGACCGGCGCCTGGCCGATCACGAGTGGCTGGCGGGCGAGCGGATCACCATCGCCGACATCGTGGCCTTCTCCGGTCTGGACTTCGGCCGGATGGTCAAGTTCCAGGCGCCTGAGGAGCTTGCGCATGTGACGCGTTGGGTCGCGGCGATGCGCGAGCGTCCGGCGGCCAAGGCCGGCATGCCGCAACGGCCTGCCGCATGATCGCGCGTCGTCTCGTCCTCGCCGCGAGCCTGGCGCTGGCCGCCGCCGGCCCCGCGCTGGCGCTGGATCCCGGCACAGCGTCCGGCCACTTTTCCCACGAGGGGGTGAAGCTGGCCTTCAGCCATGCGGTCGCGCTCAGCCAGGACAACACCGAGGGCCTGCTGGACGACGGCCCGCAGGTCCGCCTGGTGCTGTCGGACGTCGAAGTCCCGCCTGCCGCCCTTTATGGCGTGGTGTTCCCGCCGATCATCGGCATGGCGCGCAACGACGCCGTCCACGGAGTGATGATCGAATTCAGCCCCAAGGACCCTAAGGCCATGCACGTCACCGTGCTCTCGAAGCCGCAGGAGCTGGGAGCGTCGCTGACCAACGTCTCGATGTCGAACTCGCAGGGCGTCTTCAAGAATCTGGTCGTCAACGCAACGCGGGTGGTCGGCGACTATGACGGCGGCTCCGACGACGACTTCAAGTTCAGCTTCAGCGCGCCGGTGTTCACCGACCCTTTGCAGGCCGATCTGCGGGGTCCCGCCGCCCAGGGGAGCGAGCAGGTCCGCGTGCTGGTGGCCCGCGCCGAGGCGATCGGGCGCGGCGACCTGCCGGCCGCGCTGGCGCTCTCGTCCCAGGGCTCCGGCCTTCATGGGATCCCGCCGGAGATGGTCAAGCAGGTCGCCAAGGAGGCGCCTGCGATGATCAGGCAGCTGAAGGCCATCAAGCGCGTAGTGGTCCGCCAGGCCACCGCCGTCGCCCTCATGGGCGATGGGAGCTGGTCGAACCTAGTGCTGGAAAACGGGGCCTGGAAGGTCGCCGACTAGGCTTTTGGCGGCGGCGGGCGGGGCGGCACGGGGAAGACGATGAAGTCGTCATGGACGTCGCGCACGGGCGTTTCGCCCATCTTGTGCACGGCGGCTTGCAGCTCCAGCAGGTCGGCGTAGGGCAACTCCAGGGCCCGCTCGTTCGGATGCGTCGGGACGCGGTCGGCGAAATCCTTGCCTGGGGCCTGGGTCATCTCGACGTGGGCGCCCAGGATGTGGCTCACGCGTCGCTCCTTGGTGAAGGCGACGATCCTGTCGATGCTGTCGCGGAAGGCGGCGAACTGGTCGGTCGGCACATAGAGGCGCCCCGGGTAGAGGGTATCGCCTGACAGCAGGAGCCGGTCCTTCTCGTCGAAGACCATGATGTGCGACTGCTGGTGGCCGGGTGTCGGGACGATGTCGAGGACGCGCCCGCCCAGGTCGAACTTCACGACGTCATGTGGCCAGTCGGCGATCTTGAAGAAGGCGGCGACTTCGGATGCCGCAAGCCCCACGACGACCGTGTCCGGCCGATCTTTGAACTCCGCATCACCGGCGTGATGGTCGCCATGGCTGTGGGAGTGGGCCACGACCAGAGGGATCGAGCTCCGATGATGCGCCTTCAGCCAGTCGGCGATCACGCCGTCGATGGTCGGCCGCACCTTCAGTCCGCCGGCCCCGGTGTCCAGCAGCAGGGCGCGATCCTTGCCAAACAGCAGGTAGAGGAACGGCGCCTCGAAGTTGGTCTTCACCGACTGGCGGATGACGAAGGTGTCGGCGTCGTAGCGCTGCACCTGCATCTGTGGCTCGGCGGCTTGCGTACCGTCGATCCAGGGCTGGAAGACCGGCCTGGCCGAGACGGCCGCGGGCAAGGCAAGCAGGGCTGCGGCGAGCAGGACGGCGGGCTTCATGCGGCGCTCCGATGGACGTTCGCGATCAGCTCCAATGAGCGGATTCGGGCATCGAGCGATGGCCCCGTCGCCATGACGAAGACCTCGTCGGCGCTGGCGTCGAGGGCTTTCTCCTTCAGCTTCGCATGGATGCTGGCGGCGTCCGCGGCGAGGGTCCGAGACTCGACCAGCTGGCGAACCGGCGTGCCCGCGTGCTCCTCCAGAAAGGTCTCGGCGCTGGCCAGGTCGGTGAACCGCCGCCGGCGGCCCGACAGCATGGATATGTTGGCCGCGCGGCGCATCGCATCCTCGCGCCAGGCCTGCTCGGCGGTCTCGGCCGCGTAGGCGATGAGCGCGATACCCGCCCACGGCTCGGCACGGAGCTGCGAGGGTTGGAAGGCCTTGCGATAGGCGGCGATCGCCGGGCCGCCGTCGGTGCGGGCGATGAACTCGGCGAAGACCATGCCGACGCCCATCATGCCGGCGAAGGCGGCGCTCTCCTCCGAGGTGCAGAGCACGAACACCTCCGGGTGCGACGGCCCGGCGGGGTTGGCGTGGATGTCGTGGAGGGGGTGGGTGTCACCGATCGGCGCCTTGCCCGAAGCGTCCAGCAGCCAGCTGGTCAGCAGGTGGAAATATTGCGGGAAGGCCTCGGAGCCCACCGACCGCAAGGCGCCGCCTGTCCGCGCGTCGGTCCCCAGCGCGCGGCCGAGACCCAGGTCGATGCGCCCGGGCGCCAGGGCCTCCAACTCCATGAAGACCTCTGCCACCTTCAGCGGCGAATAGTTGACCAGCATCACCCCGCCGGACCCCAGGCGGATGGTCTTGGTGGCCTGGGTCAGGGCCGCGATCAGGATCTCCGGCGCGGGCGAGCCAAGGCCCTGGATGTTGTGATGTTCGGCAAGCCACAGCCGGTGGTAGCCGAGGCGCTCCGCCGCGCGGGCGATGTCGAGCGTCTCGCGCACGGCCTCAGCCTGCGTGGCCTCACCGGTGACCGGGGAAAGATCGAGGACGGAAAGGATCATCTGGAACGCGGTCTCGGGCGCCGGCTCAATCGTCCAGATAGCGCCAGGTGTCCGCCCCGTCGAAGCGCCGGACGCGGATGATCGTCCAGTCGAGGTCGTCGACCAGCCGGGCGTTGATCGCCATGCGCTGCTGAGCGCCGTCGAGGCTCTGCCAGTGGGTGGTGCAGCCGCAGGTCTTGCAGCGGTGGAAGGCCAGCATGCGATCGCCCCAGACGTAGGGCTGGGTGGCGCCGGCCGTCGGCAACTCGACCTCGGCCGGCGAATAGTAGGCCCAGCGCGCGGCGAGCTTGCGGCAGATCGAGCAGTTGCACTCCGTCACTGTCTCCGGTGTCCGCGGCGCTTTCAGGCGCACGGCTCCGCAATGGCAGGTGACCTCGATCATCACATCCTCCGTACCCGGGGTATGGGGGACGAGGCGAGCGGCCCTGTCCAGCGCCGATATCTAGGGACGGGGCCCCATCTTCTTAAGTACGGAGGAGAAACTCATCATTGGGTCGCCGCCGGACGAAGCGTTGGAGATGACGCCGCGAACGAAGATCATGCTGCGGCCGGCCTTCACCACTTCGCCGGTGCATTCGACGATGTCGCCGATGCCGCACGAGCCGACGAACTCGCCGTTGAAGGTGGCGGTCACGCAACGTGTGTCCTGGATCGCATCGCGGGCGATCACGAAGAGGCAGAAGTCGGCGAAGGTCATCACGCACCCGCCGTGCATGAACATCCCGCCATTCATGTGCTTCCGTTCCGCGCGGAAGGCGCAGACCGGACGTCCGTCCTCGCCGACCTTGAAATAGAACGGCCCGGCCAGGTCCTCGAAAGGATCGCCGCCCGGATAGCAGGACCAGCCGGCCCACTCCCCCTCGGTGACGGCTGTCAGTTTTGACGTGTAGCCGCCTGTTGTCTCGCCGCCGTCCATGCACCCTCTCAAAGCGCCCGCGAAGGGGGTTTGCTCCGGGCGTTTCAAACACTAGTTTGCCGGCTCGCCACAAGCCATCCGGGACCACCATGAAACGCGCCGCGATCGTCTCTCCCATCCGCACCGGTGTCGGCAAGTACATGGGGGCGCTGTCGGACATGACGGCGGGCGACCTGGGGGCCGTGATCCTGAAGGCGCTGGTCGAGCGCACCAAGATCGATCCGGGAAAGATCGACGACGTGATCTTCGCCCAGGGTTACGGGTCCGGCGAGGCGCCATGCATCGCCCGCTGGTCAGCGCTGGCCGCCGGCCTGCCGATCGAGATCCCGGGCTACCAGCTGGACCGCCGCTGCGGCTCGGGCCTGCAGGCGGTGATCGATGCGGCGATGATGGTGCAGACCGGCGTGGCCGACGTCGTGATCGCCGGCGGCGTCGAAAGCATGAGCAACGTCGAGTACTACACGACTGACATGCGCAAGGGCGCCCGGGCGGGCTCGGTGACCTTGCATGACCGCCTGGCTCGCGGCCGGGTGATGAGCCAGCCGATCGAGCGGTTCGGGGTGATCTCGGGCATGATCGAGACCGCCGACAACCTGGCGCGCGACTACCAGATCAGCCGCGAGGCCGCCGACGAGTACGCCGCTGCCAGTCACCAGCGGGCGGCCAAGGCCTGGGCCGAGGGCAAGTTCAACGACGAGGTGGTTCCGGTCTCGGTGCCGCAGAAGAAGGGCGACCCGGTCGTCTTTGCGACAGACGAGGGCGTGCGGGCCGACGCCACGGCCGAGAGCCTGGGCAAGCTGCGGGCGATCGAGAAGGACGGCGTGGTCACCGCCGGCAACGCCAGCCAGCAGAACGACGCCGCCGCCGCCTGCCTCGTGGTGTCCGAAGACAAGCTCGAGGAATTGGGTCTTGAGCCGATGGGCTGGTTCGTGAGCTGGGCGGCCGCGGGCTGCGATCCGTCGCGGATGGGCATCGGTCCCGTGCCGGCCGTGAAGCGGCTCTTCGAGCGCACCGGCATGGGCTGGGACGACATCGACCTGGTGGAGCTGAACGAGGCCTTCGCCCCGCAGGTGCTCGCCGTGCTCAAGGGCTGGGGGTGGGACGATCGCGACCGGCTGAACGTCAACGGCTCGGGGATCAGCCTTGGCCACCCGATCGGGGCGACCGGCGGGCGCATCCTCGCCAACCTGCTGCGCGAGCTGAAGCGCCGC
Organism: Phenylobacterium sp.; assembly: GCA_036496685.1. Classification (GTDB taxonomy): domain Bacteria; phylum Pseudomonadota; class Alphaproteobacteria; order Caulobacterales; family Caulobacteraceae; genus Phenylobacterium. The sequence continues at coordinate 426 of DASXKT010000211.1, read as the reverse complement.
GACGGCAAGTACGGCCTGGAGACCATGTGCATCGGCGGCGGCCAGGGCATCGCCGCCATCTTCGAGCGCGCCTGAGATGGCGCTGGACACCGAAACCCGCGACCAGCTGATCGACACGGTCGCCCGCTTCGTCGCCGAACGCCTGCGCCCGCTGGAGGCCAAGGTCGCCGAGGACGACGCCATGCCGGCCGATGTGCTGGACGAGATGAAGGCGCTGGGCCTTTACGGCCTCTCGATCCCGGAAGCCTACGGCGGTCTCGACCTCTCCATGGAGGACGAGTGCCTGGTGGCCGTGGAGCTCGGCCGGACCAGCCCGGCCTTCCGCTCGGCCTTCGGCACCAATGTCGGCATCGGCAGCCAGGGCTTGGTCATGTTCGGCAATGACGCCCAGAAGGCCAAGTGGCTGCCGGGCATCGCATCCGGCGA
>DASXKT010000210.1:0-14414 GCA_036496685.1 Phenylobacterium sp. | reverse complement strand
TGGGTGCAACTCCAGCGCCTGCGCCCGGCCTTCGACGATTTCGAGACGGTCTATGTCTCGATGTTCGAGAGCTACGCCGAACAGGTGGCCGGCAGCCGCTACTACGTGGTCCCCGACGCGTCGCGCTTCGACCTGAGGTCTTTCGCGCCCGTGTTCCTACGCGCCGTAAGCATCATCCTGCGGGAACGCCCCAAGGCCTTGGTGACCACGGGCTCGGCCCCGATGCTGACGTTCGTGCTGCTGGCGCGCCTGATGGGGGTGCGCACCCTTTGGATCGACAGCATCGCCAACTCCGAGCGGATGTCGTCATCCGGGCGCTTGGCCAAGCGCCTGGCGCACCGCGTCGTCTCCCAGTGGCCCGAGGTGGCTGAGCGGGAGAATGTCGGCTGCTGGGGCGCGGTCATATGATCTTCGCCTCCGTCGGCTCGATGCTGCCTTTCGACCGCCTGATCCGGGCCGTGGACGAGTGGGCCGCGGCCAACCCCTCGGAAGAGGTCTACATTCAGATCGGCGAGGGCGAATACGAGCCCAGCCACGCACCTTTCGTGCGGATGATGCCGCACACCGAATATCGCCAACGCCTGGAGGACTGCGACCTGTTCGTGGCCCATGTTGGCATGGGTTCGATCCTGCAGAGCCTGGAGGCCCGCAAGCAGCTGCTGATGTTGCCGCGCCTCGCATCGCTGCGCGAACACACTACAGACCACCAGTTGCACACGGCGGCGCGGTTCCGCGACACCGAGGGCCTGATGATCGTCGACGACACCGAAACCTTGCAGGCGGCTATGAGCCGGCTGCTTCGCGAGCCGCTGGCGACCGGCGCCGGGATCTCGCGCTTCGCCCCCCAACCGATGATCGAGAAGGTCGCGCAGTTCCTCTCCGCGCGGCCGCAGCAATGAGCAGCCAGGCGATGGATCGCATCTTTTTCGGCGACAATCAGTTCTTCGGCGTCAACCACATGTCCGAGGAGAAGGCGCGCCAGCAGCTGATGCGCTTCCAGGATATCAACGCCATCGTCGACGTCCTGCATTCAGCCTACGCGGCCGGCGTGCACGGCTTCATGTGCACGACCCACGAACGGATGATCGAGGTCACTCAGATCATTCGGAAGGAACCCGCCAAGTGGGCGGGCCTGAAATTCTATCCGGGCATGCCTTACGCCCATAAGTATGCGAACGCGGTGACCGAGCTCGGCCCGTTCGAGGCGCTCAAGCAGTTCCTGCCGAGTGATGGCCTGCTCGACGCGGTGATGCGGGGCGGCAAGGCGCTGTTGAAGCGCGACGTCGAGAGCGTGATCACGCTGCTGGTCGACGCCGAGATGAAGGCCTTCGAGGGCCTCGAAACACCGATCATCTTCCTGCAGAACGTCGTCACCGACCTGGTTCTGGGCCTTGGCTACTACGACGCGTTCCGGGTGTTCGCCGAGCATGTGCGCAAGCGCTACAAGGCCGAGCCGGGCTTCTTCACCATGAACCTGCCGATGCTCGTTCCGGCCCTGGCCTCGGTCGGGATCGACAATCCCATCGTCTGCGCCAACGTGAACAAGATCGCCTTCCGGATGTCGGGCGGTATCGAGGCCTACCGCGAAGCGACCGCACGCCAGCCGGCGCGGGTCATCGCGATGTCGGTCCTGGCGTCCGGCGCCCTGCCAGCGAGGGAGGCGATCGAGTGGGTGACGCAGGAGCCCTATGTGGAATCGATCCTCTTCGGCGCCTCCAGCCAACGGAACATCGAGAACACCGTGGCCCTGATCCGCGAGGCCGACGCGGCTCGGCTTGCGGTCGCCTGACGCGCAGATCGAACCACATGCCGCGCCGCCTGACGCTCACCGCTGCGTTGGTCGCCTCGGTGACGCTTGCCGCGCCGGCGCTCGGCGCGGGCGCCCCTGATACCCGTCCCATCCCGATGGAGACCTATGACCGGCCCGGTCATCTGGTCAGGTTGCCTGACAACCGGCGTATCAACCTGCGCTGCAGCGGCAAGGGAGCGCCGCTCGTGCTGCTGGAGGCAGGCTTTGGCGCCGGCTCGTTTGCATGGCCGAAACTGCAGCCCCTGATCGCCGCCAAGACCCGGGTCTGCTCCTACGATCGCGCGGGCTATGGCTTCAGCGACCCCGGCCCCATGCCGCGGCATGGGGCGGCCATCGCCAGGGACCTCGACTATGCTCTTCGCGCTTCGCGACTGCCCGGCCCCTACATCGTGGTCGGCCATTCGGCCGGCGGCCTCTATGCCCAGCTTTTCGCCGGACGTCGTCGCAGGGAGATCGTGGGCCTGGTGCTGGTCGATCCTTCGGTGGCCTACCAGGACCGCCGCATGGCAGCGATCTTTGGGGCGGGGGCGGGCACGGTGGAGCCGATCCGCCGCCGCGTACAACGCTGCCTGGCCGCCACGCAGGCGGGCGGCGGCGCGGTGCGCGATCCCGCCTTCAACGAGTGTGTGCCGCCCAGCGCCAGCGCAGAGGTGCGCGCGGAAGGCCTGCGGCCAGCGCTATGGAGCACCGAGCTTTCCGAGCTGGACACCCTGTTCACCGACACCTCCGACCAGCGCAAGCGGCTCGGCCGGTTGATCAGCCAGGCGCCCGCGATCGTGCTGACGGCGTCGCAGACCGGTGAGCCGGCGGCGGCGGATGAACCGGCTGCGCGAGCCTGGGAAGCGATGCACCACGAGCTTGCGGCGAGCTTCTCCAACGGCTCCCAGCGGCTCGTGAAGTCCGGGCACCTGATGATGAACGAGCGCCCTGATGCTGTCGCCGCAGCGGTTCTCGAACTCGTCGACGCCAGCCGGCGCAGGGGCGGATAGGGTCCGGCCCGGGCCTTCTCGGTCGACCAGGGGTTGCCTGTCGCGCCGCGATCCGGTCTCAATGAGCCGCGTGGAAGGACCAATGAACTCTGGGCTTGGGGACTGATCGGTGGGCGCTGTTCAATGGATCAGGCGCCAGCGGATGTACGCCAAGGCCCTTGGCGCGAGTTTCGTTTTCTCGCGCAAGGCGATGGGAGAAGGGGTCGTCCGCGCACAGACCAGATATGGCCCGCTGTTCTACAGGCCGGCCGACAGCGACCTGCAGACGCTTTGGCAGACCCTAGGCGCGCGAGAGTACGACCTGGCCGTGTTCCCGCAGAATGCGGCCGTGCAGCGGGCCTATGAGGCGACCCTGGCGCGTGGGCGGACGCCGATCATCATTGATGCAGGCGCCAATATCGGCGGCGCTTCGATCTGGTTTTCGAGGGTGTTTCCCGCCGCCAAGGTTTTCGCCGTCGAACCGGATCCGGCCAACGCCCGCCTATGCCGCCTCAACACCCAGGGACGCAACGTCGAGGTCATCGAAGCCGCCATCGGGGCGCGGACAGGGTCGGTGTCGCTGGTGGGCGGCGAAGCCTCGTGGGCGGTTCAGACCGTTCCCGGCGGCGATGTCCCAATGGTCACCGTCGACGACCTGTTGGCGCGGGCGCCGGACGATGAACTGCTCATCGCCAAGATCGACATCGAGGGCTTTGAGAGCGACCTCTTCGCCTCTGAGACCGGCTGGCTCGACAGGCTCACGGCGCTGATCATCGAGCCCCACGACTGGATGCTGCCGGGCCAGGGATCCAGCCGCGCCTTCCGCGCTGCGATTGGCCCGGAGTTCGATATGCTGCTGTCGGGCGAGAACCTGATCTTCGTGCGCGCCGATTGCGCTCCGCCGAAGGGCTGATCCCTCAGAGCCCCGCGCCGTTCCAGGCTCCGCCGATCAAGATGGCGAGCGCCCCGGCCACCACCGCGCCTGCGATGAACGTTGACAGGGTGAGGATCTCCAACCCGATGGTTCCCGACATCTGCCGCCGCAGGCCAGGCCACACGCTGACGTAGGCGATAAGCGGCGCGCCGACGAGGACCCAGATCCCGCCATGCAGGCCCCAGAGGCGCACAACCGGCAACAGGCAGATCACCAGAACGATCAGACGGACCACGTTGGCGAGCGCCGAGTAGCGGATGGCTCCAGACGCGAGCAGTGTGCTTCCGACCGGTAGGGCGAAGACGTCCATCGCGGCCCGAAGCCCGAGGAACTGCACCATCCAGGGCAGGGCGGCGTAGGACTTGTTCAGATGGAGCAGCGCGATCAGCGGCGGCCCAAGGAGGATCGCGCCAAACGCCATGCAAAGCGCCAGGCTGGTGAAGGCCCATTTCACGCGGCGAAACTGACGTCGCGCCACACCGGCGTCTTCCCGGATCCAGCCGGCCATCATCGGCAGCAACACCTGGGAGCCCAGCTGGGTGATGGCGCTGAGCGGCGTGGTCACCAGCATCGAGGCGAAGGCGAAACAGCCGAATTCGATGTCCGGGATCGACCCCTTGAGCATGAGGACTTCGCCCCGGCTGGAGAGGAAGTAGGTGCCCGTGCCAATGATGATCCAGCCGCCGAATTGGACGATGCCCTTGGCGATCGTCTTGTCCCACACGAACTTCACGCGAGGCCCGGCGAACTGCGATGCGATAGCGGCGGTCGCCGCCGTGGCGACGGTGCCCCCCACCAGCGCCCAAGCGGAAGGCTGCTTGAAGGCCCAGATCACGGTGACGATGAAGCCGACGATCTCGGCAGAGACGGTGACGATCGTCGGCAGGCGAAGGTCGACCTGGCGGGTCATCACCGCCAGCCCCGGATTGATGAACCCTCGGAGTAGAACCGACATCGCGCCGAACAGCAGCAACGGCGCCAACTGCGCGTCGTGGTAGATCCAGGATATCGGGAGGGCCATGGCCGCGGCCAGGAGATAGAGGCCGATGCTGCGGACCGCCTGGACGGTGAAAGCGGTGCCGAGGAAGCGAGGATCGGCGCCGTCACGGTGCTGCACGATGTTCACGCTGATCCCGAGATCGGAGATCATCTCCAGTCCCATCAGGATCGTCGTGATGACCGCGACCGAGCCCAGCGGGGCGGCGTTGAGCAGAAGCTTGGCCAGGACGATGCGCGAGATGAAGCGCAGCGCGGTCTGGACGGCGTAGCCGGAAATCGACCACGCCCCGCCGCGCAACGCCTTCCTTGCCTGCGCCGAGCGACGGAGGTCCATGATCCGGCGAAGCGCGGCCGCCATCTGGGCGCGGGAGCCGCCGGAGGGCGTGGTCAACTCGGTCATGGGCGGGGACTCTGGACGCGACTGATCGATTGCAGAACCCTCCAAGCGCACCGCGGTCCGATCTGAGGCGCACCCATCGGGCCGGCGGCAGCCCGCGTCAACGGACTTGCTCGCGCGGCGGTGTGGCGGTCGAAGGCGTGGTCATCGTGTCAGGGCTTTGCTAGCGCACGGATTGGGTGTCGCCCAGCACGCACGGCAAGGTCCGCGCCATGATCGCCAAGTCAAGCCAGACCGATTGCCGCTCCACATATTCGAGGTCGAGGGAGACCCGCCGACGCACGGCCTCCGGGGTGTCGACAGGGCCGCGCGATCCATTGACCGCCGCCCAGCCGGTGAGACCCGGCTTCATGCGGTGGCGGTGGGCGTAGGTTTCCACCAGCTTCGAGGCTTCGGCGCCGTTGGTGAGCATGCCGATCGCGTGGGGCCGCGGGCCGACGAGCGACATCTCGCCGCGTATGACGTTCCACAGCTGCGGCAGCTCATCGAGGCTCGTCCTGCGCAGGAAGCGGCCGACCCGGGTGACGCGGTCGTCGTCCGCCGACACCTGCCGGGCTGCGGCGTGGTCGGTCATCTCGGTCCGCATGGAGCGAAACTTCCAGACCAAGACCTCTTCGTTCATGTAGCCGTGGCGACGCTGCTTGAAGAGCACCGGGCCTGGGCTGTCCAAGCGGATGGCGAACGCGATGCAGGCGAGCGCCGGGGCAAGCACGACGATGGCGGCGAGGCTGAGGACCACGTCGATCACCCGCTTCAGGCCGGCCTGCGCCAAGCCGCGCCGGACGCCGGAGAGGTGGGCCAACGGCATGTCGAGGAGCCGGTCCTGGGCCGCCCGTTCGCTGGCGGCGTCGAAGCCGTCCATGAGCAGGCTGATGTCGTTGGGGCATGGCGCGAGCTCGGCGATCAACTGGGCGATCCGCGCCGTCGCACCCGATGGCACCGCCACTACGATGCGGTCCACATAGGGCAGGAGGCGGTGGTTCTTGACGTCGGCCGTCCGGCCAAGCACCGGCACGCCGAAGATGTGCCTGGGCGCCCGCTCACGGCGGTCGTCGAAAATGCCGAGGATGTTCACGTCGCGGCGAGAAAGCGCCATCGCCACGAGGCGCTGGGCGGCCGGCGTTGCCCCGACGATCATCAGGTTGGGGGTGAGCAGCCCCCGGCTGCGCAAGCGCCGGATGTAGAGGAACCAGAAAAGGTGCGAGGCGCAGAGCAGGGCCACCGCGGTCAGGCACCAGTCGACGACATGCAGGACGTTGGCCGCCTTGGCGGCGGCGGTCGGAACGGTGGCGAAGGCCAACATCATCAGGCCCGAACCACCGACCGCGCCGAAGACCTTGTAAATGTGCTGATAGAGGCGCTCACGCGCGCTGAGCTGATAGGTCTCGAAACTGACCAGGGTCCCGGCGACCACCGCTGACGCAGCCAGGACCAGAGGCGCGGAACCCGTCAGACCACCGCCCATCGACTTGATGATGAAGATAGCCGCGAGCAACGCCAGGTCGCTGGCTTGAACTAAATGCGCCAGGGCGCTGCCGCTCAGGCGCGAACGCGCGGTGGCCAAGCGGTCTGGGCGTAGAGACCCGCGCCGCTCGGTCCTCCCCTCGGTCTGAGCGGCAGCGGCGCCGGCATCGCAAGTCATAAGGTCCTGCTCGATCTATCCTGGGCGGGACTATGCGCCGGGGGCCTGATCAAGCTGTTAACTCAACCGACGAGGGGGGCGGTTCCGCTATCGGGTGGAGAGCGCGGTCTTTCCGGTCGCCTGGCGATTCCGAAAGGCCAACACCCCGTCCAGGGTCCCCAGCTGGCTCAGGAAGCTGAGGCACCGGAGATTTGTGCCGAAAAGGCCCCAGGTCCTGTAGAGGGCGCCTATGAGGACCCGGCGTGCGGAAAGCACGCTGCTGGCCCTTGCCAGCGGGGACCGCGCAGCCGGCGTCTGCCGCATGTGATGGAAGCCGGGTGAAACGGTTTCCAAGTAGGCAAATGTCTCGCCCGTCGCGAAATAGTACTCATAGACGTAGTCGCGCGTTTGCCTGCGGGTCGGGATGGCGTGGCGCACCTTGGAGCGCGGCACCCACCAGCCGGTCGCGCCCGCCCGCAGGAGCCGGAAGATCACCTCAGCTTCCTCGCCGAGGCGCCGCTGATTGGGCGAGACGCCGAGATTGGGGTCGTATCGGACGGTCCTCTGTTCGGCGGTCCGGATCGCGTAGTTCGCCCCCCACGGCACCCGACCGTTCTCGAGAGTCAGCTTAGAGATGTCGTCTCCGAGATCACGCGCGGCGAGCAAGTTCGTCAACGGCCAGCGGTCTGCGCAGGCCACGAACCAAGCGGGGCTTGGCCCTTCCAGCTTGGGCAATATCCGGCCGCCAAAGATGGCGGCGTCAGGGTGCCGTTCAAAGGCTTCGGCGTAGGCGCTCAGCCAGTCCGGATCGATCTCGACGTCATCGTCGGTCCAGCAGATGTATCGCCCCTTGGCTTCGTCTACGCCGCGGTTCCGCGCGTTTGAGAGGCCCGGCACATCTTCGCGGACGTAGCGGATCGGAAGGGTTTCGGAGAATTCGCGGACAACCTGTGGCGTGTTGTCCGAGCTCCCATTGTCAACGACGCAGAACTCCCACGACAGCCCCTCGGGAACCTTGAGCGCGCAGGCTGAGGAGAGCACGGAGGCCAGTTGGGTGGCTCGGTCACGCGTACAGATGATCACCGTGATCTCGGGATCCGCCGGAAGGCCGGGCTTGGACAATCTAGACCCTCCGTTGCTTACAACGCCGAGTTCGTGCGCCATTTCTAAGCTACAGGGCGGCCAAATCCATCACCGAAGTGGGAAGGGCGAGGGAGTGCCGACAGGGGTGCAAGGCGCCGGATGCCCCTCGGTTCACGGCTGGGTTTCGTCCGACGTGACCCTTCGTTCGCGGAAGGCTTCCAACTCTTGGCTCACGTCGCCATTCCGGCCCATCAGCTCGTCGATGGTGACATCCGACATCCCAAGCGAGCGATAGAGGGCGCGTCGGGCGCGCCGCTCGGACCGGTTCATCGCGAGCAACAAGAGCCACGCGCAGACGACAAGCAGGAAAGTGCAACCGCCAATCAGCAGAATCCACAGCCTCATGTCTGCCTCGGCGAGACAGCAGAGGCCTGGAGAATTCGATGCCTTGTCCGACAAACCCGCATGGGCGTCATCGCGTTCCGTTGCACCGGACGTGCGCTTATTTCGTGTCGTGCCCCGCAATCCTTAACAGGATGTTGAGCGTCAGGTTGAAGTAAGGCGAGCTGGCGTCGGGACTCGCGTTACATAAGGGTGCTGCCGTCGAAATTGGGGCGGGGAGCGGCCGACGAAGAAGCTGGACAGGACATTCGTTTCCTTGTTCTAACCACGGGCTGGTAGCCCAAGAAGTCGCCTTCAGAGACCCCTTCTAGCTAACGAGATAGTTTTCGCGATGCACCTTGAACGTCGAGTCCTGATTTCCGGCGGGGCCGGTTTCCTAGGCTCTCATCTTGCGGAGAGACTCATCGCGGATGGATGTCAGGTTCTCTGCGTCGACAACTTCTATACAGGAACGCGGCGTAATATTGAGCACTTGATATCTAATAAGAATTTCGAGTTGCTTCGCCACGACATCTGCCAGCCGCTGTTTGTTGAAGTTGACGAGATTTACAATCTTGCCTGCCCAGCATCGCCGATCCACTATCAACGTGATCCAGTGCAAACGACCAAGACAAGCGTTCTGGGTGCGATCAATATGCTGGGTCTCGCCAAACGCGTTGGGGCCAAGGTTTTCCAGGCGTCGACCAGCGAGGTCTACGGAGACCCCGCGGTGCATCCACAAACCGAGGACTATTGGGGCAACGTAAATCCGATCGGGCCGCGGTCTTGCTACGACGAAGGCAAGCGTTGTGCAGAGACGCTGTTCTTCGACTACCAGCGGCAGAACGGGGTGGAGATCAAGGTTGCGCGGATCTTCAACACCTATGGGCCGCGGACCCACCCGAATGACGGTCGGGTTGTGTCGAGCTTCATCGTCCAAGCTCTTACCGACCAACCCATCACGATCTTCGGCGGTGGCCAGCAGACGCGGTCGTTCTGCTACGTCGACGATCTCATCGATGGCTTCGTCAACCTGATGTCCACTCCCAAGGAAGTCTCCGGGCCCATCAACCTGGGAAATCCTGGCGAATTCACCATCGGAGAGCTTGCGAACAAAGTCGTGGAGATGACGAACTCCAAGTCGAAGATCATAAATCTTCCGCTGCCGGAGGACGATCCGAAGCAGCGTCGGCCCGACATCACCAAGGCGAAGTCCGTCCTCGGTTGGGAGCCGCGGGTGAACCTCGAGGAAGGCCTCAAGAGAACCATCGCCTACTTCGAAGGCCTGGTGTCCGAGGGGCTCGTCAAAAGAGTCCTGGCCTGAGCCTAGGGGCGTCTCCCATGACGTCGCGAGATGTCGTTTTCACGTTCTGGCGGGAGACCTGGGCGGACGCGGTCCGGCGTCAGTTCATGCCGCCCGATCGGCTCGCAAAGGCGCTTCTGGCCGAAGAGCGCGTCGGCAAGCTGCTGGTGGTCGATCCTTTCCGAAGCGGCCCCGTCCAGGTCGCGAGGCAGGTGCTCGGCTGGCCGCCGACACCGTTTCCGAGCAGCCCGACCGCAGCGCTGTTCTCGCCGATGCGTCTGCGTCGCGGCGAGGCGCACGGTCCACGGAGCCTTCGGCGCAGCTACGCCGACTACGACCGTCGGCTCGAGGCGAAAGCTCGGGCGCGCGGGCTGGAAGCCCCGGCCTTGATCACGACCAATCCATTCTATGCCGCCTATGCGCCGTTGGAGTGGACGGGCCCCGTCACCTACTACGCCTGGGATGACTGGTCGGCCCTGCCGGCGCTCGAACGCTGGTGGCCCGACATTCGCGAAGCCTACACGATCATCCGATCGCGCGGCCACCGCGTGTGCGCCGTCTCGCAGACCCTCTTGGACAAGGTGAAGCCAAGGGGCGTGGGCATGACGGTCCCCAACGGGATCGTGCCCGGCGAGTGGCAGGCGCCCTGGCAGCCGCCGGCGTGGCTGGAGTCCCTGCCAAGGCCCCGCATCCTCTACGCGGGCGCGATCCACAGTCGCCTCGACACTGAGCGCGTCCGCGAGATCTCCCGCGCCTTCCCCGAGGCGACGATCCTCTTTGTGGGGCCGGCGGTCACCTCGGACGTGGTGGCGATGCTTGGCCACCTGCCGAACGTCGAGGTGAAGGAAGCGCTGCCCCGCAAGGAGATCGCCGGCCTGATCCACGAGGTCGAGGTCTGCATCATGCCGCATCTTCGCAACGCGCTGACGAAGGCGATGAGCCCGCTGAAGATCTACGAATACTGCGCCGCCGGTCGGCCCTCGGCGGTCACCGACCTGCCGCCGGTGCGCGGCATTCATCGCGTGGTGCAACTCGTTCCGGAGGGGGAGTCGTTCCCAGAGGCTGTGCAACGCGCTCTCGACGGAGGGCCCATGACCGAAGCGGAACGGCTGGAATTCCTCGACGCGAACTCCTGGGCGCGGCGCCACGACGAAATCCTGGATTTGGCCCTGCGCTGAGCAAGTCGTGTCCGGCGGGTCAATCCGAGGCGGCGCTCGATTGATGTCCGAAAACCGCGAGACATCCCTGCGCCCAGCGCCCATCTTTGGCGCATGGACATGGATTTCGAAGCCTGCCGCCGCGCCTTCCTGACCCGCGACCCGCGGTTTGACGGACGGATTTTCGGCGCGGTGAGGACAACCGGTATCTACTGCCGCCCGATCTGCCCGGCCAGGACGCCGAAGGCGGAGAACATGACGTTCTATCCGACCGCAGCGGCGTGCCAGGAAGCGGGTTACCGCCCCTGCCTGCGCTGCCGCCCGGAGTCCTCGCCTGACCTCGGCGCCTGGCGGGGGACCTCGAACACGGTCTCGCGCGCCTTGGCGCTCATCGAGGCCGGCGCGATGGACGCCGGCGACGTGGATGCGCTCGCCTCGCGCCTCGGGGTGGGTGAGCGGCAATTGCGACGCCTGTTCCGACAGCACCTGGGCGCCTCCCCGGTGGCGGTCGCTCAGACACGGCGCGTCCTGCTCGCCAAGCAGCTGATCCAGGAGACACTGCTGCCGATGGGTGAGGTCGCGCTGGCGTCGGGCTTCGGCAGCGTGCGGCGGTTCAACGAGACCTTCCAGCAGCTGTTCGGCCGCCCGCCGGGCGAGCTTCGGCGCAGCCGGGCCGAGGAGGCAAGCGCGTCGGCCGGCGGCATCACCGTGAAGCTGCCCTACCGAGCGCCCTACGATTGGGCCGCGATGATCGGCTTCCTCAGCACGCGGGCGATCCCCGGGGTCGAGTCGGTGTCGCCGGAGGGCTATGCCCGGACGCTGTCAGTGGATGGCGCTCGGGGCGTCGTGACCGTTTCGCCCGGCGCCGGCGATTTCCTGGTGGCGGAAATCCGCTTTCCGAAGGTCCAGGCGCTGCCGGCGGTGATCGCCCGCATTCGCCGGGTGTTTGACCTCACCGCCGATCCCGCCCTGATTGGCGACCACCTGAGCCAGGATCCGGCGTTGGCGCCGCTGGTGGCCGCCCGGCCAGGCTTGCGGGCGCCCGGTGCTTGGGATGGCTTCGAACTCGCGGTGCGCGCGATCCTCGGCCAGCAGATCACCGTCACCGCTGCCCGCGGCCTCGCCGCCAAGCTGGTGGAGGCCTACGGCGCACGGATCGACGACCCCTTCGCGGCGAACCTCGGCCTGACCCGCGCCTTCCCGACGCCGGACGGCCTGGTCGGGCAGGACGTCGCTGCGCTGGGCATGCCAAAGGCCCGCGGCGCGGCGCTGGAGGCGCTCGCCAGGACCGTGGCCGCGGACCCGACGATTTTCACCCCGCGCGCCGACCTGGAGAGCGCCATCGCAGCCTTGAAAGCGCTTCCGGGTGTCGGCGAATGGACGGCGCAGTACATCGCGCTGCGCGAGCTTCGCGAGCCCGACGCCTTCCCGCAGGCCGACATCGGCCTGCTGCGGGGAATGGCCGACGAGACCGGGGCCCGCCCGACGCCCGCCGAACTGCTGGCGCGCGCCGAAGCCTGGCGGCCTTGGCGCGCCTATGCCGCGCAACATCTCTGGGCGGCGGACGCCGACCAGCTTGCCGAGATCGCCCGCGCCAAGACCGGGGCCAAGGCAGGGGAATCCAAGAGGACGAAAACCGATGCCGATCAGCAACGCGCAGCCTGAAAACCTGACCCTCGACCGGCTCGCCACGCCCATCGGCACGGCCTTGCTGGTCACCGACGAGCGGGGCGTGCTCCGCGCCTTCAACTGGACCGACTATGAGCCGGCGATGCAGGCTTGGATCGGGCGCCACTATCCGAAAGCCGAGCGCCGTGACGGACGCTCGCCCGCGGAGATGCGTGGGGCCTTTGAAGCTTACTTCCAAGGCGAGGCGCGGGCGCTCGAAGCCGTGTCGTGGCAGGCCTCGGGAACCGATTTCCAGCTGAAGGTCTGGAATGCGCTCTGCACCATCCCCGCGGGGGAGACGCTCAGCTACGCGGGCCTCGCCGAACGGATCGGCCGACCAACGGCGGTGCGCGCCGTGGGCTTGGCCAACGGAGCCAATCCGGTGGCCGTGGTCGTTCCCTGTCACCGCGTGATTGGAACCAATGGCTCGCTGACGGGCTATGGCGGCGGCCTGCCGCGCAAGCGGTGGCTACTGGCGCACGAGGGTGCGAGTTTCCGCGACCGCCTCGCGGCGTGACGTCGCTCTAGCCGTATCGGCGACGGATCGGCTCGCGGGGTGTGTTATGAGCCCCCTCCCTGGGGGCGATCCGCGAGGCGATGGAAGAGTTCCTGCGACAGTTCGGGCCGATCGGGATCTTCCTGGGCGCGGCGTTCGAGGGCCAGACGGCGGTGATCGTCGGCGGCCTGCTGGCCCGTCAGCATATCCTGCAACTGTGGCTGGTGTTGCTCAGCGCCACCGCTGGGTCCGCGATCCTCGACCATATGCTGTTCGTGGGTGGACGGCAGTTCCGCACCCACCGCTGGGTGGTGCGGGCTCAGGAGCAGGCGGCCTTCGCCCGAGCCCTGCGCTTCATCGAGCGGTTCCCGATCAGCTACATCCTCGCGTTCCGCTTCATCTTCGGCCTTCGAGTGGCGAGCCCGATCGCCATCGGCGTCAGCAAGGTTCCGACCTGGCGTTTTGCGGTGCTGAACGTGCTCGGCGCGATCATCTGGGCGACCACCTTCACCCTGGCCGGATTTATCTTCGGCGAGGCGATGCACAACATCCTAGGCCATGGCCACCACGCCGGACGCTGGACGCTGATCGCCGCGGGCGCGATCATCGTCGTCGTGGGAATCGTGTGGGGCGTTCGTTACCTGCGGGGTCAGCGCAAGCTGACCGCCGAGGCGGCGAAGACCGAGGCCTGACCTCAACCTTCGTCGTAAGAAGGCCCCTTGAGCTTAACCGTCGGAAGGGGCCATGGGTCACTCTCTCATTTCCCGGCGCGCTCTATTCGGCGCGGCAGCCGGATTGGGCCTCCTCGGGGGGCGTGCGGCCGCGCAAACCCGCCGCGAGTGGCCGGGCGGGGCGCGGGCGGCGGTGAGCCTGACCTATGACGATGGGCTGAACAGCCAGCTCGACAACGCCGTGCCCGAACTGAATCGCCTCGGCGTGAAGGCGACCTTCTTCCTGACCGAGACCAACGCCCATTGGCGGCTCGCGGAGTGGGAGGCCCTGGCGCGCGACGGCCACGAGGTGGCCAACCACACCATGAGCCATCCCTGCGCGCTGAGCGGCTACAGCTCCGAGCGGTTCGAGCATTCGGAGATCGACCGGATGGAGGGCTACCTCGACACGCACTTCGGTCCGGACCGCGAGCGGACGTTCGCCTATCCCTGCGGTTATCTCGGCCTGGGCCACGGCGACCGGCGCGAGCGCTACGCGCGCTATCGGCGGATCCTTGAGCGCGACAGCGTGGTCGCGGCGCGCACCACGGCCGGCGGACCAAACCGGCCCAGCCAGGCGGTGGCCGATCCCCTGCACTTGCACGCCTTCGAACCGACCTATGAAGGTGACCGCGTCGCCCCGGCGCTCAAGTACCTGAACGAGACCGTCGCCCAAGGCGGTTGGGCGATCCTGGTGTTCCACGACGTGCTGCCGAAGTGGCGCAGCGACGGCGACGCGAGCATGGCGACGCACGCCAAGATCCTGGCCCATGTCACCGCTCTCGACGCCTGGTGCGCGCCGATGGGGCAGGTGTTCGACTATGTGGAAAGCCGCTGGCGCTGATCCCACGGACGTCCTGTCCAGCCGGAACATTACGCATATTTCA
>DASXKT010000209.1:0-7343 GCA_036496685.1 Phenylobacterium sp. | reverse complement strand
CGCGGCGCGGGTCAATTCCTGCATCGCGCCGGTGAGCGGATGGCCGCCTGGTTCGGGGCCGGCAGCGAATCTCGCATCTACGATCCGGAGTACCAGGGTCGCACCACGGGCGCGCGGGGCCTTGGCCCGCAAGGCTACAAGCGCTCCGACGAGCGGATCAACGAGGACGCCCACGAGCGGCTGACGGACGATCCGTGGGTCGACGCCTCCGGCATTTCGATCTCGGTCTCGGCCGGGGAAGTGACACTCTCCGGCTCGGTGGAAAACCGGGAAGCCAAGCACCGCGCCGAACGGATCGTCGAGGACATCGCCGGCGTCGCCCACGTGCAGAACAACCTGCGTGTCGCCAAGGGCGGGTTCTTGACTAGTCCGACCTCGGGCTACGGCGACAGCGCGCTCGCGGCCCAGATGCGCCGCGACGAGCCGGCTTCCAACGGCTCGGGCGGCTCTGGATCCGGCCAGTCGACCGCGGGCAAGAAGACCTAGGCGGACGCCCTTTCTCGTCAGGCGCGAGGAGGGTGAGTATGGTCCCCCAATGGGGGACCATACTCCATTCGCGCCGTGGCTCGACAACTGGGGACTCATACCCGACGGCGAGCCGTTCCAGACGCGTTACAACAGGAACTGGCTGATGCCCGTTCGGCGGGGCGATACGCCGGCGATGCTGAAGATCGCGCCGTCCGAACACGAGCGTCGGGGCGCTGCGCTGATGGCCTGGCTGGCGGGTGATGGCGCAGCGCGGGTGCTGGCCCTTGAGGGGGACGCGCTGTTGCTGGAACGGCTCCCGGCAGCACGCTGCTTGGCGGACATGGCGCGCGCTGGCCGCGACGATGAAGCCATGCGCATTCTCTGCGCCGTCGGAGACCGGTTGCACGCGCCCCGCGCCAGGTCGCTACCGGAAGGGCTCATCCCGCTTGAAAGCTGGTTTCGGGCCCTGGCTCCGGCCGCCGCGGCCCACGGCGGCGTCTTGGAGGCTTCGCTCTCCGCCGCCGCGGCGCTGCTGGCCGATCAACGCGGTGTCTGCCTTCTGCACGGCGATCTACACCATGAGAACGTTCTGGACGGCGGCGAGCGAGGATGGCTGCTGATCGATCCCAAAGGTTTGTTCGGCGAGCGCACGTACGAATACGCCACTACGCTCTGCAATCCAGACGAGGCCCTGGCGCTGAGCCCGGGCCGTCTGGCACGCCAGGCGGAGGTCATCGCGACGGCGGCGCAACTTGATCGCGAGCGGCTGCTTCGCTGGACCCTGGCCCACGCAGGTGTCTCGGCGGCCTGGTGCATGGCGGACGGCTTCGATCCCGCGCCCGCGCTGGCCATCGCCGAGGTCGCCAGAGCCGAACTAGCGCGCGTTCGAGCGGACTAGCGGCCCTCCTCAGGAAATCTAGCCAACCGTACTTGCCGCGGCCTTCGCGACGCCCTCGCCCCGACCCAAGCGGTCGGGGAGGGGTGCTCCATAGGGGACGAATTCGAGCGACACAGAGTTGATGCAGTAGCGCAGTCGGGTCGGCGGAGGGCCGTCGGGGAAGACGTGGCCCTGATGGCTCCCACAGCGGGCGCAGAGCGTCTCGGTGCGCACCATGCCGTAGGAGACGTCGCGCACCGCCTTGACGTGGGCCTCGTCGACAGGCGCCCAGAAGGACGGCCAGCCGGTGCCGCTCTCGAACTTGGTCTTATGCTCGAAGAGCGGCAGGCCGCAGAGCCGGCAGCAGTAGATGCCGGCGTCCTTCTGGTCGAGCAGGCCGCCACAGAAAGGCGCCTCAGTGCCGTGGTGCAGCAGGACATCGGCTTCCTCGGGGGTCAGCGACGCCTCGAGGGCCTTGCGCTGCTCCGGGGTCGGCGGCGTCAGATCGGAACCGTAGGGGGAAATGCTCGCTTGGCTCATGCCGCAAATGTAGGTGCTGGAGCGCGCGGCGGGAAGCACGGTCATCGATATGGGCGACCGGCAACCAGATGACCCTGCTCGGCGTGCAGATGTCGACGCTAACCCCAGGGTGGATTTTCGAGGCTTGGGCCGCGTAGGCAGCCGGCTACAGGATTTGCCAAGCCTCGCCACGCCGTCTATCGCGGATAGATGTTCTCCAAGATTCTGATCGCCAACCGCGGGGAAATCGCGGTCCGTATCATCAAGACCTGCCGCCGGATGGGGATCGCCACCGTCGTGGTCTATTCCGAGGCCGATGCGGACTCGCTGGCCGTGGAGATGGCGGACGAGACCGTATTCATCGGCCCGCCCCCGGCCGCGCAGTCATATCTGGTGGCCGACAAGATCGTCGCAGCGTGCCGCGAGACTGGCGCCGAGGCCATTCACCCGGGTTTCGGGTTCCTGTCGGAGAACGCAGGCTTCGCCAAGCGCTGCGCCGAAGAAGGGATCGTGTTCATCGGCCCCAACCCCCACGCCATCGAGGCGATGGGCGACAAGATCGAGTCGAAGAAGTTTGCCGCCAAGGCCGATGTCTCGGTGGTGCCGGGGCATGTCGGCGAGATTGACGATACCGCGCACGCGGTCCGGATCTCCGAGGAGATCGGCTACCCGGTGATGATCAAGGCCTCGGCTGGGGGCGGCGGTAAGGGCATCCGCGTCGCCTGGAACCGCAAGGACGTCGAGGAGGGCTTCCCGGCGGTCAAGGCCGAGGCCAAGGCGAGCTTCGGCGATGACCGAATCTTCATCGAAAAATTCATCGAAAGCCCGCGCCACATCGAGATCCAGGTGCTGGGCGACAAGCACGGCAACGTCGTCCACCTGTTCGAGCGGGAATGCTCGATCCAGCGGCGCAATCAGAAGGTCATTGAGGAGGCGCCGAGCCCGCTTCTGGACGCCAAGACCCGGGAGGCCATGGGCGCCCAGGCCGTGGCTCTGGCCAAGGCCGTGCAATACGACTCCGCGGGCACCGTCGAATTCGTGGCCGGCCAGGACCGGAGCTTCTTCTTCCTGGAGATGAACACCCGCCTGCAGGTGGAGCACCCGGTGACCGAATTGATCACCGGCCTTGATCTCGTGGAGCAGATGATCCGCTCGGCTTACGGCGAGAAGCTGGCCTTCGCGCAGAAGGACCTGAAGATCGGCGGCTGGGCCGTTGAGAGCCGTATCTACGCCGAGGATCCCTATCGCGGCTTCCTGCCCTCGATCGGCCGCTTGGTCCGTTATGACCCGCCGGCCGAAGCCGACGTCGGCGCCGCGAAGGTGCGCAACGACGCCGGGGTGCGCGAGGGCGACGAGATCTCGATGTTCTACGATCCGATGATTTCGAAGCTCTCGACCTGGGCCGAGACGCGCGAGGGTGCGATCGACGCCATGGGCCGCGCGCTCGAGGACTTCCACATCGAGGGGCTAGGCCAGAACATCCCCTTCCTGTCGGCCGTGATGGACCAGGCGCGGTTCCGGTCGGGCAAGCTCTCCACCAACTACATCAAGGACGAGTTCCCCGAGGGCTTTTGGGGCGCCACGCCGACCTCCTTCCAGCGCGACCTGATGACGGCCGTGGCCTGCGCCATGCATCGCACGATCACGCGGCGCGCCGCGCCGGAGTTGATGCGCGACGACTGGGTGGTGATCGAAAACGGCGACAAGCGGCTCGTGCGGGTGACCAACGGCGATGCCTTGAAGGTCGAGTTCCTGGACGAAGGCCGGACACTGACGCTGGAGGCCATCGACTGGCGTCCTGGACGCCCCATGTTCAAGGGCCTGCTCGACGGCCAGGCTTTCTCCGCCCAGGTGGAGCCGGCGCCCGAGGGCTTCCGTATCCGTCACCGCGCGGCCAGCTCCAAGGTGCTGGTGCTGACCCCACGCACGGCCGAACTTCACGAGCGCCTGCCGCCGAAGCTGGCGGCCGACACCTCCAAGCTAGTGCTCTCGCCCATGCCGGGCCTGGTTGTCACCCTCGACGTCGCGGTTGGTCAGGTGGTGCGCGCCGGCGAGGCGGTCGCCGTCATCGAGGCGATGAAGATGCAGAACATCATCCGCGCCGAGCGCGACGGCACGGTCAAGGCTGTCAACGCCAAGGCCGGGGATAGCGTCGCTGCGGACGAGGTTCTGGTGGAGTTCGCCTGAGCGCCAGGCGGGACTATGCTGGTTCCCGGATTCTAGCCGATGACTCGGGGGTGAGCGGCATGAGCGGTCAGATCGACTGGAGCGAGCTGTTCTTCTCGGCCAGTGGCCGAGCCGCCCGCACGCCGTCGCTTATGGCTGCGGCCCTGCTGTTGATCATCGCCGCGCTCTACGAGGCGGTGGCCGGGCCGACACTCCACTGGATCACCGGCTGGTTCGTCTATCCGCCGCTGTTCTATTGCGGCGCCTGCGTGCTCTCCAAGCGCCTGCACGATCGCGGCCGGTCAGGCTGGTGGGCGGCGCTGGTGCTGGTCGCCACGGTCGCCGTCTGGCCTCAGCCCAACAGCTTCTTCGACTTCTTCTTCACCCTGGTGCTGATCTGGGCGGCCATCGACCTGGGCGCCATGCCAGGGGAGGGTGGGACCAATCGATACGGCCACAACCCCTTGCGACCGCCCCTCGCGGCCTAGAGCCCCGGCTAGCCGCCCCGCCACTAATGCTGGTGGTGGGTGGGATCCAGATCGAGGTGCAGCATCGGGCTCCAGTGATGGTCGCCGTCCGGGTCGTCGGGATGCGGCCAACGTTTCCCGAAGGCCTGCAACTGCTTGTCCAGGTCCTGCAGGCGATCCTGATTGGCGTCGCGCTGCTCTGGAGGCTGGGCGTCGTGGTAGTCGGCGATCCGGGTCAGGAGGCGGTTAAACCAGATGTCCTCCACCGTTTCGGGAGCTGACGGCCCCTCCAGGAGGCGCTCCACTTCGGTGAGCGCGCGTTCGAATTCGGCCTCGTTTCTGAGAGGCGCTGCGCTTGAACTTGCCATGCGATACTCCGGAGACAGACGACCCCACACGTAAACGGTAACGCTTGGGGTTTGTTCCGGTGCAGGCGTCGCTAGCTGATCAGTCCCTGACGAAGCAGGCTTGGCCCCCGGCCTGCAGCTTGGCGCAGAGGGCCTTCGCATCAGACGTCGAGCTGAAACCTGAGATCAGCGCCCGATAGAGCGGCTTGCCGCCCACCTCGGCAGTCGCGACATCGCTTTTGAAGCCGTCCAGTTCGCCCGCGTATCTGTGCTTGACGCGCGCCAGGATACCCTTGGCCTCCGGGAGGTCGGGAGAAGCGCCGACTTGGATAGCGATCGATGGGATGATCGGTCGCTTCGGCGCAGGCTTGGGCGGCTGAGCAGCGGGCGGGGTGACCGTCGCGACACGCACCGGCCCCGGCGTGGGCGCTGCCGGCGCGGGCTTTGGCGGCGGTGCGGTGGCCATCGGACCAGGCGCCGGCTCCGTCTTGGGCTTTATGGGTGCGAGGTCGGGCTTGGCTGCGGCCGCCATGAGCTCAGGTTTGGCCGCCTCCGGCTTGGCCGGCTCCGTCTTCGCCGGCTCCGCCTTGGCCACTTCAGGCTTGGCCACCTCGGCCTTCTTCGCCTCAGGCTTTGGCCTGGGCGCCGCCGCCACGATCTCCGGCTTGGGACCTGAGGGTTCGGGCTTGGCGGCCGCCACCACAGCCCCGGGCTTGCCGGCCATTTTTGCCGAGACGCCAACCAGGGGCCGTTTGAAATCGCGGTCGCACAGGGCGCGGATCACCGCGCCGAGCGGCGCCGTCGCCGTCGGGGTGACGAACTCCGTGTCCGCCGGCCTTAGGACCTTCGGCCCCGATCGAAGGTCACGGCTGCGGAAGCCGGTCATCGCCCCGAGGCGCACCGAGCGCTGGTCGCAATTGACCTCGACCGGGATCGACCACGAGGACACGCCGTCATGGGCTTCGATGTCCGGGTTCACCGCCTCGGAATCGACCGTGGCCAGGAAGCTGCGCGGCTGGCCACCGGGCATGATCGTGGCCACGGCGGTGATGGCCGACGGGCTGATGTCGACCACCTGGGCCGGCAAGATCGGCGTCTCCTTTTGCAGCCAGGCGGCCACGTCGGGGAGGGAACGGGATGGCGGATAGCTGGCGCCGGGGCCCTGCGCAGCGGCTGAAGGGCCCACGCCGAGCGCCAGGATGGCGACCAGGACGAGGGGCGCGCGATGCTGGCTGATGATCATCTGGCCCGACCTGAGTCTCTCAACATTCGACTCGCCCCCGCTTGCACGTGTCCTCTGCCTAGCCCGGCGGAGCGTCGTCCGCCACCGGTCCGAACACTTCTGAGAAGCTGGCGCGCAGGGCTTCGTCCGCTTCGGCCATGGTGATCGGCAGGCCCAGGTCGACCAGGCTGGTCACGCCATGTTCGGTGACGCCGCAGGGGACGATGCCGCTGAAATGGGCGAGTTCAGGCTCGATATTCAGCGAAATCCCATGGAACGACACCCAGCGGCGAAGCTTCACCCCAATCGCGGCGATCTTATCCTCGCGAGTCGGTGCGCCAGCGACGCGCCGCTCGACCCACACGCCGACCCGGTCCGGGCGAATCTCGCCTGCGACATTGAACCGCGCCAGCGCGCCTATCACCCATGCCTCCAGGGCCGCCACGAACGCGCGGACATCCTTTTTCCGATGCGTGAGGTCCAGCATCACATAGGCCACCCGCTGGCCGGGGCCGTGATAGGTGAACTGACCGCCGCGGCCGCTTGCGAACACTGGGAACCGGTCGGGCTGCAGCAGGTCGGAGGGCTTGGCCGAAACGCCGGCCGTGTAGAGGGGCGGATGCTCGAGCAGCCAGACAAGCTCGCCCGCGCGTCCCTCGGCGATGGCGGCTGCGCGCGCCTCCATGGCGGCGACCGCGCCCGGGTAGGCGACCGGCGTACTTGAGACCGCCCAACCGACTGGCGCGAGGTCGTCGCGGCCGAAAATCGGCGCTTTAGTTGCGGTATTTAACACCCGGTCAAGCATGTCCGCGCAATGTGGGCGCTGGGCTCGCTGTGCGCAAAGCCCGCGTGAAGTCAGGGGCGTTCTGGTGAGTCAGGTCAACGCAGTCAATGTCGAGATCCAGGTCGTCCTGGGTCGCTCGACGCTTCCCATGCAGCAGCTGCTGAGGATGGGCCGCGGCGCCGTGATTCCGCTCGACGCGGGGGTGAACGACGAAGTCTGGATTTTGGCCAACAACCACCCGGTGGCGCGCGGCGAAATCCAGATCAGCGACGAGAAAATTTCGATCGCCGTGACCCGCGAAGCCAATGTCTACGACTTCATGGCCGGCGGTCAGTAGGCGTTCGAATGCGATGGGCGTTTCGCCGCCCTTCACAAAGCCTTCGCCGTTTGCTACCCCCCGCGGCTCACCACGAGCGGTCGTGGCGGAATTGGTAGACGCGCAGCGTTGAGGTCGCTGTGGGGCAACCCGTGGAAGTTCGAGTCTTCTCGACCG
>DASXKT010000208.1:0-4146 GCA_036496685.1 Phenylobacterium sp. | reverse complement strand
CCCAGCGCCAGGGCGCCGGCGAGGCCCGCGCAGACGATGAGCATGATGAGCGGCGCGGAAAGCCCCCAGCGGTCGGCCGCGAGGCCCGCCAGCACCGGCGCTCCGAAACCGCCGAAGATCTCAGCGGCTCCGCTGACAAGGCCGATGGCCGAAGCCTGGATCCGGGGTTCGACGCTGTCACTGGGGATGCTGTTCATGAGCACCGTCGCGGATCCGATCGCCAGGCCACCTGCCGCGAAAAACGCCGCAAGGCCGATGATCGGACCGGTCCAGAGCAGGCAACCCAACGGGATGAGGGCGATCAGCGACGCCAGGACGGCGATGGGCTTGCGTCCGAAGCGATCGGAAAGCGCCGGGGCGGCGAACATGCTGAGCGTCAGGGCCGCCCCCAACACGCCCATCAGCTGCCCCATCACCGCGGGGCTGAGATGCCGGACGTTCACGAGGTAGAGCGGTATGAACACCCCCGCGATACCGCCGCTCGCACTCAGCAAGGGCGCCGCCGCGAGGCAGAGCGGCAGGTTGCGGGTTCGCAGAAGGTCCGAGAGCCCCAGTGGCGGGCCGGAGGGTGGCGACGGAGCCGCGGAAGTGCGCGGGGGGTCGGGCCGCAGCCACAGGGCGCCGGCAAGGGCGGCGAACAATCCTGGGACGCCGGTGAGGAAGAACGCCCCCCGCCATCCGACGGCCGTCGCCAGGGCGACCAGCAACACTGGCGCGAGCGCGCCGCCGATGAGAAATGTCATGAAGCCATTGACGCCGAGGTTCAGGCCGCGCCGGTCGTCATCCGAGGCTCGGATGGTCGAGGCTAACGTCAGGACAATCACCGGCCCCTCGGCCGCGCCCAGAACCAGCCGCGCGACCACAAGGGTGACGAAGCCAACGGCGAGGCCCGTCGCGGCGGACACCATCGAGAAGGCGACCACGGCGGCGAGGAGCCAGGCCTTGGTTCGCCCGGCGCCGTCGGCCAGACGCGCCACCAAGTAGGAAGCCAGGCCCCAGGTCAGCGAGACCGCAGATGCGGCGAGGCCGAGTTGCGCGTTGCTCAGGTGCAGATCCGCGACGATGAATGGGCCCAGGAAGCCGATCGCCGCGCGGTCGAGACCCACTAGCCCGCCGATACCCCCACACAGCAACGCCAGTCCCGTCTGATAGCTCGCGATCCGGCGCATTCTCGACCCACCCTGTTGCACGCCGACCCATGATTGCCGAAAGTGAATCCGGATGCTGTGAAACATTGTGAAAGGCCGACGTGCGCCGACCGGGGCTGACCTATGCGTTTGGCGATTTCAGCCTGGATCCACGGCGGCGGCGGCTGACCTCACGGCGGAGCGGCGACGCCGTCGCGTTGAACGACGCGGCCTTCGACACGCTGACCTTCCTGGTCGAACACGCCGGCGAAGTCGTCACGCGGGAGGCCCTGCTCGCGGCAGTCTGGGCGGGCCGAACCGTTGTCGACAACAGTGCGAACCAAGCCGTGGCGGCGGTGCGCCGGGTCCTGGGCGACGACCCGGCCGCGCCTCGCTACGTCGCGTCGGTGACCGGCCGCGGCTACCGGTTCGCAGCGGCGGTCGCGGAGACCGACAGGGCCGCGCGCGATCCGGAGGCCTTCCAGCACTACGTCGCCGGCTGGTCGACCCTGACCCGACCAGGCCGCGGCAACCTCAAGACCGCCCAGGCGCAGTTCGAGCGCGCGATCGCCAAGGACCCGACATTCGCGCTGGCGCACGCCTGCCTCGCCGAATGCCACATGCTGCAGGGCGGCCACGGAGTGCTCTCGCCGCACGAAGCCTACCCCCCGGCCGTGGCGAGCGCGCGGGCGGCGTTGGCCATCGACCCCGATTGCGCCGAGGCCTACGCGATCCTCAGCCACCTGGCCTCCTCGTACGACTACGACATCGCGGAAGCCGACCGGTTCATGCAGCGCGCGCTGGAACTCGATCCGGAGTGTTTCATGGCGCATCGGTTCCATGCCGTCCAGCTCTCCTCCCTGGGGCGGTTCGAGGAGGCGCTGGCGGCGGCCCGTCGGGCGCAGGCGATCGAGCCCCTGGCCGCCAGCATCAACGGCAACATCGCCATGATCCTCTTCCTGGCTGGCCGCAATGAAGAAGCCATCGCGCAGTTCGATCACACCCTGCAGCTCGACTCGCGCTGGGTCTCCGCCCACGGAATGTCGAGCGTCTGCCATGCTGAGCTCGGCGACTTCGATCGCGCCTGGGAGCGCCTTCGGCATCCCGACGCGCACCCGCTCGAGTCGGCGTGGATCACGGCCTTGGTATTGGCGATGGAAGGACGCACGGAGGAGGCGCGGCGGCGGCTCGAACGCCTTATGCAGCCGGCGGACGGTGAGTTCGTGCGCCCCTTCGACGCCGCGCTGGTGCATTCCGCGCTCGGCGACACCGATGCAGCGCTGGCGTACATCGATCAGGTCATCGACCAGCGGATGAACGCCATGGTCCTGGCCATCTTCCCCGCGTTCCGCCCACTGCATGCCGACGCCCGCTTCAAGGCCCGTCTCGAACGCCTGGGGATCGGCCATCTGGAACCCGTCCCGGCGCGGCCGATCTGACGGCTTGCCGAGGCGGCGCGGCGCCGGGGGCAGTCGCACATGCACCTCGATGGAGGAGTTGGCGGTAGCGAGCGATCCGAATATGCCCCCTCGCCTGGGGGACCTTGGGGTTCGGCGGGTCGATTGCTGAGCGGCTTAGCTTAAGCTTGCCGTCGCATAAGGGCTTCCACGGGCGATCTGCGGCGATGCGCTCCTGGTCAGGGGGAATGATGCGATCGAAGGGGTGGCTCGTCGTCGCGTGTCTTTTTGCCTGCGGCTGCGGCGGCGCTGCGCACGCATCATCCTAGGGCGGCCTACGACGCGTTGACCCGTCGGCGTCTTCAACCCAGAGTTAGGCTGGGCTGGGGGGATCGTCACATGCGTGCAAAGAGATTGGCCGTGCGCTGGGCTGGCTTGGCGATGGCGCCTGCGGCGCTCCTGATGCTGGGCGCCGCATCCGCCCTCGAGCCGCCGCCAGCGCCAACACTTTGGGAAGTCACGACCAGCTTCTCGAGCAAGGACATGCCGCCCCTGCCTCCCAGCCGCGTTTGCAAGGGGCCGCTTACCACCAAGGAGGGCCGGGAACTCCAGGAGGCGCTTAGGAGCATTGGCAGCAAGGACTGCAAGATCACCAAATCGGCGCCGGGTCCGGATGGTTGCGCACCCTATGAAGCTGATTGCGGGCTGAGTGGCGGCAAGACCACGATCAGGTCGCACGTCTCGTTGACCGGCACAGCCACCGACTACCGACTGTGTACGGAAACCCGCATCTCGCCCGATCTGCCATCGACGACGATGGAAATACACGCCGTCCTCATCGGAGCCTGTCCGGCCGGGGTGAAGCCTGGCCAAATCGTCAGCTCGAGCGGTGAGGTCGTCGATCCTCTTGCCCATCTGTACGGCCGCCCTGCCACGAAGCCCACACCAGCGCCGAAGCTCGAGCCGGTGGCGGAAGCGGCATCGACCGGACGTTCTTAAGTTCCGAGAAGGGTGGCGAGCCGTCATTCAGCCATCGGCACTCGCCTCGTCGTCGTGACGCGTCGTCCGATAAATTCGGGCCGCAAAGTAACAAACCAAGGACAAGCTGAATGATGCCAGGAACCGGACCCTGCCAATCACGTAGACGGGTGGGGAGGGGACCTTGAGTTCAACGGCTGAAGCGCCCGGCACAAGCCCTCGCCCGGGTTCCTCGGCTTGGAGGTGTCCATGGCCGCCACGGACACTGCCCCCTGTCCCGACGCGACCAGCGACCCGACACGAGCGGGACTGGTCGTCCGACAGCCGCCACTGAAGGTCCGCGTTGCGGGCGATGAAGTCGCGCCCTCAGTCTATGAGGGCCTGCCATAACGCGGTAACTTCACGCATGAAAACCGCGGTGCTGGCTGCCCTCGGCCTCACCCTCCTGGCCAGCGCACAGGCTCGCTCGGCCGGGCACAAGGCGCTGCACGGCGCCGCCAAACGGCCTGACCTCGAAGGTATCTGGTCGGTGAACTCCACCACCAAGCTCGAGCGGCCGAGCGTCTATCCGTCTCTTGTGATCACTGAGGCGCAGGAGAAGGCTATCCCGCGGCCGCCGGTGTTTGCCGAGGACGACGTGGGCC
>DASXKT010000207.1:0-10136 GCA_036496685.1 Phenylobacterium sp. | reverse complement strand
AGGCGGTGTCCGCGGCCAGCCGCTTCGGGTGCAGCCCGAGCCGCTCATCCGTGCGCTCGACCATGGTGCGACATGCGGCGAGTTCGCCCTGGCGCACCGCTGTGGACGGCTCGACGTCGACAATCACCGCGTGTTCCAGGTCGATCAGGTAGTTGGTGCAATAGGCGAAGCTCGCTGGCCCCGCCTGGGCCGCGGTCCAGCGCGAGGCCGGGTCGGACAGCGACACGTACTTGGGCGTCACCGGCGTGGCGGCGCCGAAGGCCTCTTCGTCCAGCACCGCCAGGTACTCCTGCACGGCTCGGCTCGCCGCCTCGGGCGGCAGGCCTACCGCGCCCTCGACGGCGCTCCTGTGCCGGCTGGCGTCGGCCCGGATGATACTGGCGTCGACGGCGAAGCCCTCGCCGCCGACCAGGCCCTCGGCCAAGCAACGACGCACCACGCTCTCGAACAGTTCGCGCAGGAGATCGCTGTCGCGGAAGCGGCCATGGCGGTTCTTGGAAAAGGTGGAGTGGTCCGGCACGTCGCCGTCCAGACCCAGGCGGCAGAACCACCGATAGGCTAGGTTGAGATGGACTTCCTCACTCAGCCGCCGTTCCGAACGGATGCCCAGGCAGTAGCCCACCAACAACATCCGGATCATCAGCTCGGGGTCGATCGAAGGCCGGCCGATCGGGCTGTAAAAGGGCGCCAGATGCGCTCGCACGCCCTCCAGGTCCACGAAACGATCCACGGACCGGAGCAGGGCTTGGGAACGTGCCGCTCCAGCGAGAACTCGTAGAACAGCTTGGCTTGATCTACCCGGCGATCGCCCATCATGCGACTCACTCCAGAGCCCAATACTTGAAGTGAATCAGCGTTCTAGACCGCTCGCAACCAAGACTTTTTCAACACAATCGACTCGTTGGCGACGTTCGGAAGGTCCGCTCCTCGACCGAAGGTAAGTGTCTGCTTCCGATCCAGCGGACATCGAGCTGACCTCGTTTGGTCGCCGAACTGCTTCGAGTCCTTCGCCGTCAGAAAAAGATGCCGACGCGAAACTCGGTTTGCCAGTCATATTGTTCGAACTGGTTCACCAACCTCCCTTTATTCGAGGTCATGCTCGCGATCAGTTAAGCGGCTGCGCCTCCGGGAATTTCCAAGTCTCATTCAGCAACTCGGCGCGCGGGCGATAGAGCCGCACCATGTAATTCCAGTCCTTCACGATCGGAATGCAATTCGGAGTTTTCCCGTCGCAACCCCCAAACTGCACGACGACCGAACCATCCGCGCCCTTCTTCGCCGTGACGTTGTTCAGCGTGTAAGAGTTGAGACTGTTGGCCGGAACGTAACCCTCTGAGTTGTAGACGATGATCGACCAGAAACCGTCTACTGGCACATCCTTCACGCTGATCCGATGCACGGTCGCGCCATCGTTCCGTTTGGGCGTGACATTCAGGTAGATTGCTTCCTTGTCGGGATTGAGGCCCCAGGCTGAGGCGGTCGCGATCAAGTGTCTCACCGGATCGACCTGACCCGGCAGGCCGCTCGATCTCCTGAGGTCCGGCAGTGTGGAGTTCAAAACAAGCAGCGCGTCCCGCACCTTTTTCAAGCTCGCCTGGTCCCAGTTGGGCAATTCGAGGCGGCCTGGACCGCCCGGCTGAACGATCTTTATTGCGTCCTGCAAGGCGTGCACCCGTTCCATATCCTTTGGATCGTTCGGATCAACGAACGTGCGAAATTCCGCGAGGACATAGCGGGTGTCGAATTGTTTCCGGGTGAAGGTATGGCTCCCGGCATCGTGGAAGATCATCGGCATGTAATGATCCTCAGTAGCCATGAGCATCGCCCGGTATCGTTTGCCCGCGTCCGGTAGCGTGATTGTCACTGGTCCCGCATCGAGGTCGAACAACGCCGTCGAATAGAGCGTATCGAGGTTGGTGCGCACGACTGTCTGCTTGTCGATCGGCATCAATTCACGGCGATGAAAGACCTTTCCGAAGCCGCCCTGTTTGGCGACCACACCAAAGTACCTGTCGCTCTCGGCGCGGACGAAATTGTCGACAGTGACCGGAATCGGTGCCGCGGCAGACGTGGCCTCTGAGGGCGCTCCTGCCATCGGCGCGCCCAGCGGCAATAGGAGCGCTGCTGTCACAAGACTTAGCGTACCTATTTTATTCATGATCGCCTGCCTTTCCGCGCCTAGCTTCCTGTTAGCTGCCAAGCTCAAGCTGACTTCTGACAATGTCAACGAACAGTATTCCGTACGCTTCCGTGGGGGACTGTTTACTCGGGTAGAACCCTAGCGGAGCGTGGGAGACACCTGACTCGACTCTCGGGCCGCAGCCCGGAGCCACCTACCCCTAGCCGACCTAGGAAAGGTCGCCTCGTTGGCAGGCCGCCAACTTCCGGTCCTGGCGCATTGCTGCCTGGCGGGCTCCTGCGGATGAACGTCCGTGTGTGGACGCCCTGATCGAGGCAAGAGGTTTTTCGAGAGCTGAGCGCGCAGGTACAGGTGCTTCCGTGTGTCCGGCCTGTTTGATGCGGCTTTTCGCGCGGCCGCTGGCCTGTATGGAGATCGCGGATCGGGTCCATCCCGCTAAGGCGCGCTCGAGGCGCTTGGACATTTCCCTGGTTTTCCCGACCCCGTCTGCTGACCGTTGCGCCATACCTCTCGTCTGACCTTGCTTGCCTCCCTGACCGCCTCAGACCACGCCGGTTGTTACACCGCCGCAGCCGGAGCTCTGTAGGTCCCGCCGTGCGCCATCAGCGCCCAGACGATCCTCGCCATCTTGTTGGCCAGCGCCACCGTCACCAGCATGCGTGGCTTCCTGGCCAGCAAGCCGACCAGCCAGGGGCTGGCCCGCGAGCCTTCCCGCCCGGCGGTCTTGGCCGCCGAGCCGCGCCCTGCGCCTCGGCGCTCTTCGGCGTGACGAAGCGCATGGTCGGCCGCTGCGCCGCCTCGCAGATCGCCTCCGCATCGGCCATGTCGTTCTTCTGCCGCTTCACAAACGGCTTCACATAGACCGGCGCGATCAGCCGGGTTTCGTGGCCCAGCGCAGCGATCTCGCGGGCCCAGTAGTGGGCGCTAGCGCAGGCCTCCATCGCCACCCGGCAGCGCGGCTGGCCGGCGACGAATTCGAGAAGTTTGTCTCGCCTCAGCTTCTTGCGGAAGACCACCTCGCCCGACGCATCGGCGCCATGCGCCTGGAAGACCGTCTTCGCCAGATCGAGCCCGATTGTGCTAACTTCACCCACGGACGCCTCCTTTGCAGTGGTGTGTTCAACACCTCCACTTTGGCACTTCGATGCCGTCAGGGGGCGTCCACCCCATCGCTAAGGGTCGAAAGCGGCCTCTCACGCGGCCGTGGCGCGACCCGGTCGCAGGGGTCCGCGCCGCGCTCACGAGGGGGCGGCGGACCGCTCCACACGCCAGGGCCTCGTCTCGGGACACGAAGGGGGTGTCCTTTCCTCCGTTCGTCTTGAGAACTCGACCGTTGATGCTCGGAGAACACCGATATCTTGCGACTTGCGGTTCAAACTCGCTGCGCCTAGCGTCCAAATGTGGATATCGGGGGCTGAACGATGAAGCGCATTACTTTGGCCGTCGTGGCGATCGCTTTCGTGTCCGCGTTCATGTTCGCCGGATCGACAGCCGCGCAGCCGCCCGGGGGTGCGCCGCCTGGACCGCCGGTAGACTTTAACACCAGTGTTCGACCCATCTTCGTCAACCGGTGCACCAGTTGCCACGGGGTGGCGGTTCAACGCGGCGGCCTGCGTCTGGACGATCGCGAGGCGGCCCTAAGGGGAAGCGCCAGTGGTCCGGTCATCGTTCCGGGCCATAGTGACAAGAGCAAGCTCTACCAGATGGTCGCCAGCAAGAAGATGCCGCTGGATGACGAGCTCAGCGTGCTGGAGCTGGAGGCGCTGAAGGAGTGGATCGACGGTGGCGCGGGGTGGCCGGTTAAGCGGGTGATCCCCAACATGGCGGTCGACCCCAAGGTCGAGGCCTTTCGGTTGGCGCTACGCAATCAGGACAAGAAGTCTATCGGCAAGCTGATGGCCGATCCGGCATTGCCCAAGGCGCGCGGCGTCAATGGGACAACTGCCCTGCACGAGGTCGCGGTCTACGGCGACGCGACCCTGGCCAAGGCCCTGCTGGACAACGGAGCCGACGTCAACGCCGCCGACCTGGACGGTGTCACGCCCTTGATCTGGGCCGTGCGCGACGATGCCATCGCTGGCCTGCTGATCGATCGCGGGGCCAACGTCAACGCCGTTTCCGACGGAGGAATCGACGCGCTGGTGGCCGCCAGCGGACGTACGACCGGCGCCGGAGTGATCCGTCGACTGCTTGAAAAAGGCGCCAAGCCTGCCATGCCACAACAGATGCAGATCGCCGTGGCGCTCGGCTTCACCTCCAACCTTGACGGAATAAGGCTCCTATACCCCAAGGTGCTGGCCGTTAACGGACCGCAGGGCAACGCCACCATCGCCATCGTCGCCAACACGGGCTGCTCGGCCTGTCTGGATTATCTGATCAGCCAGGGCGCCAAGGGCAAGACGCTCAATGACGCCCTGGTGTTCGCCGCCAACTCCGGCGACGCGGCGATGGTCAAACGCCTGCTCGATCTAGGCGCCACCCTGGACGGACACGGCACGCAGGACGCCACCGCCTTGATCGCGGCCGCCATCACCGATCGTCAGCCGGCCGAAAAGCTGCGCCTGCTGCTGGCCGCCGGGGCCGATCCCAATGTCCCGGACGCTCACGGCCGTACGCCGCTGATGTACGCCCAAGTCCACCACCCCGACCTTGCCCCGATGCTAGTCGCCAAAGGAGCGAAGTGATGCGTTTGGTCCTTCCCCTGATTGCCGCCGCGGCGCTGCTCGCCGCCCTGCCCTCTGCCTCCGGCGCAGCCGACAAACAAGCGCTGCGCGACTCCATCGGCAGGGGGATGGCCGTCCTGGACAAACAGCAGCCGAAGTTCGAACGGCAGGCGACCTGCGCCTCCTGCCATAACCAGATCTCGCCGATGATCGCCGCCTCGGTGATCCGCACCAAAGGCCTGCCGATCAACGATGCCATCTACACCAAGCAGGTAGCGATGAGCGCCGAGGTGATCCGGCGGCGCCACGACTACAGCCTGGTCCATGGCGTCACCGGCGGCGAACATGCGGTAACTTCGCCAACGCTGACCGGCTTGGCCGAGATTAAATTTCCTGCCGACGAGAATACCGACGTGGCGGTGGCCTACCTCCTGGCCAAGCAGTCGTCGGACGGGTCGTGGCCGGGCGTTGCGACGCGCCTGCCGCACGGCGACAGCAACTTTGATCAGACCGCGACCGCGGTGCGGGCGATCGACGCCTATGCCCCGCCTGCGCTGCGCAAACAGGCCGACGCCGCCATCACCAAGGCCCGCGCCTGGCTGATCGCCACGCCGGCCAGACCCAACAACGAGGCTTTGACCTATCGGCTTCAGGGCCTGGTCTGGGCCAAGGCGCCGGGCGGCGAGATCGCCAAGGCCCGCACCCAGCTGGCGGCCTCGCAGCAGGCTGACGGCGGTTTCACCCAGCAGGCAGGCATGGCCAGCGACGCCTATGCCACTGGCCAGGCCTTGGTCAGCCTGCACCGCGCCGCGATGAGGGCGACCGATCCTGTCTATCAGAAGGGCCTCGACTATCTGTTGCGCACTCAGAAGCCCGATGGCTCCTGGTTCGTACAAACTCACGCCATGCCCCTGCAGCCGCCGATCGACAGCGGTTTCCCGGGCGGTCCCAGCCAGTGGATCTCGGCCTGGGCCACCGCCTACGCTGCCGAAGCCATGGCGTACGGATTGTAGGGACCTCGCCCTTGGCTCGAGGTTATTCTGCCCAGCAACCCCGATCACCGTTCGCGGCCATTATTTCCTCCTCAAGGGGTGACCGGACTCGCCGAGGGTCCGCGATGGGTGGAGCCTGTGTGAAAAGGCCGAAGCAGCTTAGAATCCTGACCAGGAACTTCGGGGGGCGGGATGAAGCGGGCGGGAAAAAGCGCGGAGTTCAACAACTAGCCAGCCGCCCTGATGAGCGACTACGCTTCGCCGTTCGGAGGCTACATGATCATCGCCGCCTTGCTCGCCGCGTTAGCTGCGGTCTCTCCGGCCAAGAAACCGGCGCACAACTGGATTACCCCGCCCGCCAGGCCCGGTGAGAGCCTTTCCGTGAAGGGCTACTACGACGGCAACACCCTGCTCGACCTCTGTCGCCGCGATGACAATCTTTGCATCGCCTATGTCGTCGGTGCCACTGACGGCCAGCTATCCGCCACCGTCGGGACCAGCCGAGCGCGCCCTTATTGTGTCCCGACGGACTCCACCTCGGGGCAGGTCAAAGACGTGGTGATCAAGTTCCTGAACGATCACCCGGAAGAGCGGCACCTGCTCGCCAGCGTCCTGGTTGCAGAGGCGCTATCGCAAGCTTGGCCTAGTTGCGCGGACTCCGATCCGGTGGCTCCGGCCCGGTCGAAGGGCTATCCGCTGCACCCCGGCGCATGACGAGCCTCTGCGCCATACCACGCCCGCGTTGACCGCTTAGGCGGATCGAGTAACGCTGTTACCGAGCGGGGGCTGTGATGGGACGAGGACTGAGTCTCGGGTTGATTGTGGCTGCGGGGCTGGCGGCGAGCGCTGCGTCCGCGGGGCCGCGCGCAAGCCGCGACCTCCAAGGGACCTGGGACCTCGGAAGCTACACGGAGTTGGAGCGGCCCGCCGGCGTGAGCCATCTGGTGATGACCCCGGCCGAGGCCGAGGCCTATGAGGCGCCCAGGCGTGCGATGCACGGGATGCCGGCCTCCAAGCGCGGCGAGGTCGGCCAGCAGGAGTCCGAGTGGACGGACCGCGGCGAGGGCCTGGCGCGGGTAAAGGGCGAGATCCGCTCGTCCACCATTGTCGATCCGCCGGACGGCAAGCTGCCCTATCGCCCGGCCGTCGCGGCGCTAGCTGGTCAGCCGCCAAGCAGCGGCACGTCCTCGGCCGCCGGCGGGCTCGACAATCCAGAGGAGATGGGCGGCACCACGCGCTGTATGGCGACGGTGGCGGCCGGGGCGCCGATGCTGGGCGCGCCCGACGCCAATGTGATCCAGGTGATGCAGACCAAGGACGCCGTGGTGATCCTGTCGGAGAAGTATCACGACGTGCGCATCGTCCGCCTGGTGGCCACCGCCGCCGCGGCGGCCGCGTCGCCGCGCGACCCGCCATCCTGGTTGGGCTCGTCCGTCGGCTGGTGGGAGGGCGACACCCTCGTGGTGGATACGCAGGGTCTGCGACCCGGCGTGATCGCCAAAGGCCAGCGGGTGCTGGTCTCCGGCGCGACGCGGGTGACCGAGCGGTTCACGAGGCTCTCGCCGCACGAGATTTTCTACGCCTTCACCGTAGAGGACCCCGCCCTGCTCACTCGCCCCTGGCGCGGCGAGGCGACGATCCACCCGGCCAAGGGACCCGTCTTCGAGTACGCCTGTCATGAAGGGAACTACTCGATGGAGACCATGCTGGCGGGCGCGCGGCTGGCGGAGCGGGAGACGGCGGCCGGGAAGTGAGCGACTATTCCCCCTCAGGTGTGTCATCCCGGAAAGCGCGCAGCGCTTGTCCGGAACCCAAGAACACGGAGCGAGGCGACTAGCCGCGGACCATCGGCGTCTATGGGTCCCGCTTCGCGACCCCGGATGACACGCTTTCGCGGGGATGGCCGGAGGGGCTTAGCGAGACGCGCTCGCCGCTGCCGCGTCGGCGTGGCGGGCGATGCTGAGGATGTCGGCCAGGCCGTAATTGCCCTCGTGGCAGGCGAATTCGTAGATCGGAGCCTTGTCGGTCAGGAACGGCATCTCGCCGCGCCAGACCTCAGTGTAAGTCGCGGGGTCGTCGACCTCGAAGGCGTAGCGGAGCTCGCCGGGCGAAACCCGCGTGAAACGTTCGGTGACCCGGGCGTCCGGCGAGATCATGAAGGGGTTCCGCCACCCCTCCTCGGCGCGGAAGTTGGTGGTCTCGACGACCAGGGTCTCGCCCTCCCAGCGGCCGATGGAGTCGCCCATCCACACCCTGACGTTCTTCGGCAGGTGCCGGCCGCCCAGGCGGAC
This sequence comes from Phenylobacterium sp., assembly GCA_036496685.1. GTDB lineage: Bacteria > Pseudomonadota > Alphaproteobacteria > Caulobacterales > Caulobacteraceae > Phenylobacterium. The sequence goes on along the minus strand of DASXKT010000207.1, from coordinate 2,050 downwards.
GATGCGGACGTCGTGGTTCATCTCTGAGAGGATGGCGACCTCCGTGGCCGTCTGGACGATCAGCTTGCCGCCGGAGACCGGCGGGTTGTGCATCGGCGGATTGGACGAGCCCAGTCCGCCCATCAGGCAGCGGTCGGAGGCGGTGCGGCGCTCGGGATCGGTGGCGTCGTCCCGCTTGGCGGCCGCGGTGATCGCCTCCCACCGCTTGCGGCCTTCCGGGCGCCAGGGAAGCCGGCCGTCGGCCGGGCTGACGATCCAGGAGGTGCGAAGCCGACCATCGATCCGCGCCATGGAATATTTGGGGTGCCACTCCGAGACGCCCTGGCCCAGGCCGTCGGCCTCGTCGCCGGACCATTCCCGGGCCATCCGCGCCTCGTAGGCCCGTTCCTCGGCGCGCGTGGCGAAGGTCAGCGGAGTGTTCGGGGTCCGCTCGAGGATGGTCATCGAGTAGTTGGTCCAGGCGCCCTGCAGGTCGGGTTGGCCAAACGCCGTGCGCGGCGCGCGGTAGGGGCCGGCGTGCAGAACGCCGGGGCTCGCGGCCACCAGCAGGGCGGCGCCCAGGATCGCACTCGTAATTCGGCGTCGCACGCCTGAAATCGCCATGCCGCGCCCCCCGCGTTGACCGCCAAGGCGGATCGGGTAACGCTGTTACAGAGCGGGGCCGACAATGCAACGAAGACGTAGGCTGGCGACGCTGGGGGCGGGACTTGCCGCGGCCCTGATCGCAATAGGCGCCTCTCCTGCCCTGGCGGAGCGCGCACGCGGCGCTACCAAACCCGCCCACGACCTGACCGGCGTCTGGACCAACGCCTGGTACACCAAGCTGCAGCGGCCGAAGGCGCTGAAGGGCCTGGTGGTCACGCCGGCCGAGGCCGAGGCCTACGAGGCGCCGCGTCGCCGCCATGCCGGCGAACTTATCGAGAAGGAGGACGAGGTCGGCCAGGCAGAGACCGAGTTTCCGGACAACGGTCCGGGCCTGGCCCGTATCCACGGCGAGATCCGCTCGTCCTGGATAACCGACCCACCGGACGGGCGCATCCCGTGGACCGTGGCAGCGCGCAAGCAGCTGGGCATCGGCACGGACCGGGACAAGCTGCCCGGTGTGTTCGACGACGTGGAGCGCCGCGAGACGGACGAGCGCTGCCTGACCACCCCCGGCGCCGCGGCGCCGATCATCAATTCGCACGACGCCAACCTGTTGCAGATCGTCCAGACGCCCGCCTGGCTGGCGATCGTCGGCGAGAAGAACCACCAGCTACGGATCGTGCGGTTGGTGGGAGCGCGGACCATTGATGCGCCGTCGCCGGCCTCGCCGCCTGCGGACTGGATGGGCGCCTCGGAGGGCCACTGGGAGGGCGCGACCCTGGTGGTGGAGACCAAGGGGCTGCGGCCTGGGGTGACCAAGATCTCCGACGAGCTCTGGCTTTCGGACCGGGCGCACGTGGTCGAGCGGTTTACGCGATCGGGGCCCGCGGAGCTCGCCTACAGCTTCGAGGTGAGCGACCCGACGCTGTTCACCCGGCCCTGGCGCGCCGAGATGGTGTTCCGCCCGGCCGAGGGGCAGCTCTTCGAGTACGCCTGCCACGAGGGGAACTACTCGCTGCCGAGCATCCTCGTCGCAGCTCGGGCGGCGGAGCGTGAGAAGGCGGGGCGGTAGGGATCGTCGGGTCGCCGTGGCCGGAAACGCTGGATGTTCGTCCGGGCGGGGGGTTTACGGCTGAGCTCTGGAGGGGTCTGCTCAGCCAAACTGAGGGAGCCCCACATGACCAGTCCGATCCTGCAGCCGGTGATCGCGCTTGTGCTTTGGACGTTCGTGATGTGGGCCTGGCTCTACGCCACGCGCATTCCCGCGATCCGGCTGGCGAACAAGCCGATGGACCCGGCGATGACCGCCGCCGACCTCAACGCGGTGATCCCGCCCAGGGTGCGCTGGAAGGCCGACAACTACAACCACCTGCACGAGCAGCCGACGCTGTTTTACGCCGTGGCGGTGACGCTGGCGGTGGCGGGCGCTGGCGCGGGCCTCAACCTGTGGCTCGCCTGGGCCTAT
>DASXKT010000206.1:0-2087 GCA_036496685.1 Phenylobacterium sp. | reverse complement strand
ACCTGGGCAAGATGGCGTTCGGATGCACGATCATGGCGGCCTTCACCTTGCTCGACGGCGCTGCAAGTTTGGTCTTCGGCGCGCAGGCCAAGATCCCGCTCCTCTGGGTGATCATGGACAATTTCGGGGAGTCTTTCGGCTACCTGTGGGTCGTGCCGGTCGCCATCGCCTTCTACACCCACACCGCGCCTAAGCCGGTGAACGCGATGATGGTTGGCGTCTACTACCTGTCGATCTTTGCGGGGAGCCTCATCAGCGGACGCCTGGGCAGTCTATATGAGGCCCTCTCGCCGACGGCCTTCTGGACGCTTCACGCGGGTATCGTCGCCTCGGCTGGAGTGATCTTTGCCGGGCTCGCGTTCTCTGGCGTCGCAGGACGGTTCGCGCCGAGGCACATCGTGGCCGCGGTCTAGCAACGGTCAGTGCGGCGCGGGCTTGACGTCCGACGTCTTCTCTCGCAGTTCCCGGGCCAGCGCCAGGTTGGTCGAGGCGCGGCTGTAGAACTCGCCCTTGGCGTTCATCGCCCGTTGGAAGAGGTCCTCGGCCGTCGCGTAGTCGCCACTCAGCATGGCGGCGAAGCCGGCGTTGTTGAGGGTTGCCGCTTCGCTGTCCGGCGTCACGCCCGCAATTGCCTTATTGTACTCGCCCCGCATGGCCATCGCGATGCGAAGGTTGGTGCGCGCGGCCGCCAGGTCGGGCTTCTTGCGAAGGGCGTCGACGAAGTCTTTCACCGCCTCGTCCATCCGCCTTTGCAGCAGCCGTGAAAAGCCGCGGTTGTTCAGGACGATCGCCGCCCCCTGGGAGCCATCGATCGCCCGCTCGTAGGCGGCGTCCGCCTGGCCCCATTGCTGGCGCTCGTCATACTCACCGCCAAGCGCGTTCCATGCGCGCCAGGCCGCGGGGTTCGCCGCGACCGCCTTCTGAAGTATGACAAAGGCCTCGTCCGACCGGCCGAGCAGCGAGAGCGCCACGCCCTCACCCTCCATGGCCTGCGCCTTCAGGCGGGCATCGGCCTCCGCGAGCTTATAGTTGGCCAGCGCCTCGTCGTAGCGCCCGCGGGCAAGGTTGAGCTGCCCCGACAGCAACTGGAGACGCAAGTCGGTCGCGCCGGCCAGGAAGGCCTGGTCGAGCATCTTTCCGGCGTCTGCCAGGCGATCCTCGGCCAGGGCGCGTTGGATAGCGGCGACGCCGTCGGCGCTGGCCGCCGGGGCAGGGGGCGGTGAACGCTTGAAGAGACCGGCGTCAGCGCTCGACGCTTGAAGACATGCGCCGGCCGCAAAGACCACAAGCACCGTCGGAAGCCTCAGCCTGCTGATCGCCATAGCGCACTCCCCCCAACAACTCGGGATTTACTCAACTCAATCGACGCAGGCCGGAGCCAGAGCGGACATTCCCGGTCGGAAGCCTCGCGTCGGCTCCGAGGATCAGGCTGACGCCCTGGCAGGTGTGCCCGCAGCGCTCGAGTTTAACCGGGATTCTGAGGCTGTTGGCCAAGGCGCGCGCCACGACGACATTGATGCTGGCGAAGCGGATCGTCGTCTGGCTGCGACCGACGCCGCTCTGCAGGCGGGCCGCCGGGATGGTCCAGCCTCGCCGCACCAGTTGCAGTCGCACCGTTTCGGCGGTTCTGCGGCTTCCGCTGGCGTCGACGATCACCAGGGGGCGGCCGATATAGCCCGATCTCGGCTGGTGCTGGGCCGGCGTAGGGGCCGCAGGCGAGGCCTTGGCCGGCGCGTTCCACGACACTGCCTTCATCCCAGGAGAGGAGACGTGCGCGATGGCGACCGCGTTGGCCGGCGCGGCCGCCGTCCGAACAGGGACCCTGCGGGGCGGTGGCGGGCTGGCGACCGTGTGCGTCACCCGAATGTGCACGGTTTCGGCGCTGGCGGTCGCGAACGCGCGGTCGGGTGGCAGCACTGCGCCCCGATCAGCGCCGGTGTCGTGTTCCTCGGAAAGCTGTGCTGCGTGATCGGCTCGCCGTCGGCTCGGCGTCGGTGCGTAGAGCTGTAGGCTCGAGGCGACCTGGAACGCCGGCAAATCCACCTTCCGCAGCCTCGCCTCGTCAGCGATCTGCACCGGCCGCATCG
>DASXKT010000205.1:0-6673 GCA_036496685.1 Phenylobacterium sp. | reverse complement strand
GACGGTGGATCTCGCCTGGCGCGAGGCGCCGGTGGGCGAGCGCCTGGCGCATGCGCTGGTGCACGGCGTCTCGGACTGGATCGTCGAGGACACCGAGGAGGCCCGGCTCGCCGCCGAGCGTCCGCTGCACGTCATCGAGGGCCCCTTGATGGACGGCATGAACGTGGTCGGCGACCTCTTCGGCTCGGGCAAGATGTTCCTGCCGCAGGTGGTGAAGTCGGCCCGGGTGATGAAGCAGGCCGTGGCCTACCTGATGCCGTTCATGGAGGCTGAGAAGGAGGGCAAGCCGCGCGAGGCGGCGGGCAAGATCCTGATGGCCACCGTCAAGGGCGACGTCCACGACATCGGCAAGAACATCGTGGGCGTGGTCCTGCAGTGCAACAACTACGAGGTGATCGATTTAGGGGTCATGGTCCCGGCCGACCGCATCCTGGATGAGGCCGTCGCCAACAAGGTCGACATGGTTGGGCTCTCCGGCCTGATCACCCCCAGCCTCGACGAGATGGCCTATGTGGCGGGTGAGATGGAGCGCCGCGGCATGACCATCCCGCTCTTGATCGGCGGGGCAACGACGTCGAAGACCCACACCGCGGTCAAGATCGAGCCGAAGTACAAGGGCGGCCAGACCACCTATGTGCTGGACGCGAGCCGGGCGGTGGGGGTGGTCTCTGGCCTGCTCTCGCCGACCGAGAAGGACCGGCTGCAGGCCGAGACGAAGGCGGAGTACGCCCGCGTGCGCGAGCAGTTCGCCCGCGGGCAGGACAAGCGGGCCCGCGCCACTCTGGCCGAGGCCCGGAATAACGCGTTCACCCCCGACTGGACGGCCTATGAGCCGCCGAAGCCCTCGTTCATCGGCACGCGGACGTTCGAGGCCTATGACCTGGCGGACCTCGCGCGCCACATCGACTGGTCACCGTTCTTCGCGAGCTGGGAGCTGGTCGGCCGCTTCCCGCAGATCCTCGAGGACGACGTGGTGGGCGAGGCCGCCCGCGACCTCTATCGCGATGCCCAGGTCATGCTGCAGCAGATTATCGGCCAGAAGTGGTTCGAGGCGAAGGGCGTGGTGGGCTTCTGGCCCGCCAACGCCGACGGAGACGACATCGTTCTCTATACGGACGAAGATCGTAAAGCCGAGATCGGCCGCTTCCATTCGCTGCGCCAGCAGATGGCGAAAGACAAAAGCCAGGCCGAGGGCGGCCGGGCCAACGTGGCGCTCTCCGACTTCATCGCCCCGGTGGGCACGCGGCCAGACTGGATCGGCGGCTTTGCGGTCACCGCCGGCCACGGCGAGGCCGAGATCGCCAAGGCATTCAAGGACAAGGGCGACGACTATTCGGCGATCATGGCCGCAGCGCTCGCCGACCGCCTGGCCGAGGCCTTCGCCGAGGCCCTGCACCGACGCGTGCGCACCGAGCTCTGGGGCTATGTCCCGGACGAGGTGTTCGACGTCGACGCGATGATCGCCGAGCAGTACCGCGGCATCCGCCCGGCGGCGGGGTATCCGGCCCAGCCCGACCACACGGAAAAGGGCGTGCTGTTCGAACTGCTGGATGCCGAGGCCGCGACCGGGATCAAGCTCACCGAGAGCTACGCCATGTATCCGACGGCGGCGGTGTCAGGCCTCTACTTCGCCCACCCGGAAAGCCACTACTTCGGGGTGGGCCGGATCGAGCGGGACCAGGTGGAGGATTACGCGCGGCGGAAGGGATGGGATGTGGGGACCGCCGAGCGGTGGCTGGGACCGATATTGAATTACGAGGCGTAGGGGCCTCCATCCGCCGACGCCCGTGAGCGCGCCAGCGACCCAGCGCGCCCTGGTCCCACACAAAAACGGCTGCGATAAAGCGCCGCCGCCGAAGCCGCAGCGCCGCGCACCCTCTGGCCCTTCGGCCTACTCCCCCCTCGCGGGGGGAGCTGTTCGGCGCTATTCGGTGCAGAAGGCGATCCAATCGTCAAACTCGCCGCCAAGCTTTCCGTATCCTGCGGTCAAGTTCAGGGTGGTGGTGATCCAGGCGATATAGGCGCACGGCTTGGCGGCGGACATGTCGAAGTCCTGGCCGCCGGCGGGAGATGTCGCTTCGCCGATCGCCGAGATTGCCGGGAAGACGGCCGCAGGCGGCGGAACGCCCGGCCCCTGGATGTAGACCTCGCAGGTTCCCAGGTAGGGGTGATAGGCGGTGAACAGAACGTGGATGTGCCCGTGCAAATGGTTGCACCCGCCGCCACTGATCAACTCCTGAATGTCCAGGGACACTAGCGCCGTCCTGGGGTTCACAGGCGCCGGCGGATTGCCAGCCCAGTCGGGGTGCAGGTTGTAGGCATAGGTGGTGTTGCTGAGTGCGATCTTCACCCGGTCGTTGGCGCTGATCGCGGCGTGGGTCACGGCGTTGCGCGATTCGAACGATATCTTGTAGTGCGGCTTCTCCGATTGATCGGCTGCCGGAACCGAGTCGCCGGCCAGGATGGGCAGGGGCACGGCGACGGAGCCGAAAACCTCGTCTGTCAGCGTCGTCGTTATCAGGTTGGCGAGACCGCCTGTCGGGACGAAACGACCCACGCCGCCGAAGACCAGATTGTTCTCGCGCGGAACCGCGATCCAGCCATCGGGCGCCGAGACGGTTTTGTTCACTGATACGGTGAGGGGCGGCCCCGGCTGATTGATGGTGATCGTGTTTTGCGCCGGGTCGGGTTGGTTCACCCAGTAGTTGGCCGAGGTAAGCTTCCAGGCCAGCGCTACGGCGTCCCAATACCAATACTCCAGCTGACCGATCACCGTCGGCGCGATCTGCGCCGCCGACATCACGACCGGCCCGCCGCCCAACGGATATTTCTCGGTCAGGAACCGGTATTCCATCGACGTGGGCGTCGTACCGTCGGGCAGTATGCCGATCAGGGGATTGGTGGAGGTGAAGGCCAGGTCTCCGACCGTCGTGGTCCCATCGGCCGTGAAATCTCCCCAGATCGGATCGACCCGGTACGATCCAACATGGGTGAACAGGGGAATGGTTTCCGGAGGCGGGCAAACGCAGAAGCAGAATATCCGGCAGATCTCAAAGCAGATCCAATGACAGAGCTGGATGCAGAACCGCTCCAGCTGGAATTCCTTGACCAGGGCTGCGTAGGCCTCGCCGTTTTCAGCGCCGACCGCGTCGACCAGCTTTGCGATGGCGCCTGGGGTCCCAGCCAGCTTATGGCACGCCGCCGCAAAGGCTCGCATTTCCTCTATCGAGCTTTCCAGGGCGAATGGGAACTGAGCGCAAAGGCGCAGGCAATTGAGCACGCAATGCCAGCTGCAGATCCATTCACAGATGTAGAAGCAGCTGCCGCCTTGTCCGAGAAGACCCGCAAGGATCTCGCAATCGACCGCCTCCGCCCCCTTTATGACCTGGGCCAGGACTTCGCGATCTTTGGCCAAGCTGCCAATGGCCGCCCCGGCGATGGCCAGTTCGTTGATGAAATGCCGGCGCGGCGGAGGTTCAGGGGCGCAAACAATCTCGCACAGCAGGCGCGCGTGGACCTGACAGGCCCAGAAGCACAGCAAATGGCAGAACCGCTCGATCTTCAGTTCGCCCACGAGCCGTCGGTAAGCCTCCGGGTCCCGGTCCTGAATGGCGTCGACGAGGCGCTCGATCAGTTCCTCGTCGCCGGTGATCCGGGCAATGATTTCGGCGAATTTCGGGATATCGGCCACGGTGACCGGGTCGCCCGTCGGTGGGCCGCAAAACTCGATGCAGCGCAGGACGCATTCCTTGATGCGGATCCATCGGCAAACCAGGTCGCAGTCGATATCGACCTTTGACACGCTAAGGATGCGTTGGAACGACTCGGCGTCGGCCGCGCGAAACGCATCAACGGCGGCCCGAAAATTGGTGTCGTTCTGGGCCAGGACGCCGATCGCGACGCCGGTCTTGGTCAGGTTGGGTACGAGTTCGGGGGACGCGGCGGGGTTGGTCACGGGCTTTTTCCTCTCAAAGAGGCGCCGTCTCCATCCTGAGATGGATTTCAACGAGATCGCTGCATTTAAGGTCAAATTGGGCGCAGGCCGCCGTCGAACAACTAAGTCCGTGTGGCCTCGCTCATCACAACTTTAAGTAGAATAACGGTCGGGCTTCGAATGTCACATCACAAGCGCGTCAATCGATAACCGTCCCTAGTCCCCGACGCCGAAACTCTAGAGCAGCGCCCCCTCCGGCCCTTCGGGCCGCCTCCCCCGCGAGCGGGGAGGCGCGTGGGTGGGGCTGTGGGACGTCGGGGGGTCCGGGGTTACTTGATCAGCCAGAAGGACTGCTGTGGGCCGTCGGGTTTGCTGTCAGGGACTTCGGCTTGACGATGCAGTTGAGCTGGCGTTTGCCCTGGCGGTCGACGGCGCGGACGCAGATCTTGTTGTCGTAGCCGCCGGTCGGGACGTGGCCGAGCAGCCCCAGCCTCCAGGCGGCGCCCTTCAGCCCGAACGGCGCGGGCACAATCTGCGCCTGCGCTGAGGCTGGCAACTTCTGGAGGGCAGCAAGTGGTGGGACGAATGTTCTTGTTTCGTTCTTGACCTTGGGACTCGTTTGAGGGAGGCTGAAGGCGGGATCTCGAGGGATTCGGGATGGCGGATGGGCGGACCTGCCGGCGGTTCTTCCGGGGGCGGAGGTGCGCGGCAAGCGGGTGCGGTTCTCCGAGGAGGTCGCCGACCTGATCTGTGCGCGGGTGGCGGCCGGCGAGAGCATGACGGCGGTGTGCCGTGACGAGGGCATGCCGCATCCGACCAGCGTCTATGCCTGGATCCGCGAGAGGATGCGGCGAGGGCAGCGTGTGGAGGACTAGCCATGGACCGTTCCCACCGCGGGAGCCGCGCCTTCGATCCGCTCGCCAAGATGCAGCCGATCCGCACGGCGGAGACCGCCACCCTGGGCGATCACATGCATTTCCCCGGCTGCCGGTTCCTGCTCACCTGCGCGCTCTGCGGCTGGTCGAAGAGCTATCGCGTCGAGTTGATGATCCAGCGCCTGCGCGAGCTCAGGGCTGGCGGCTACGCGACGACGCTCAGCCAGGCCGCGGCCCGGGTGGGGTGGAATTGCCCGGCCTGCCACCGGGTGAAATGGCGCGGCGAGTTCGCCTTCCCGGCCGGCATGGACGAGCGCGAGTACAAGCGCCTGGCGAACCTCTACCGTAACTGAGCGCCGGCCGATGACCGCGAGGCCACGATGTGCCATCGGTGGCGCGGTGCTCGCCGGGTGAGGGACGTCGCCGATGTTGAGAAGCTATCCATCGAGCCCGGCCGGGGACGCGCCCACCCCGGGGTCCGCCATCTGGCTCGACCTGTGCAACGCCACCCCCGAGGAGCTGGCCGAGGTCGAGCAACGGGTGGGCGTGCAGGTCCCGACCCGCGACAGCCTGAGCGAGATCGAGCGGTCCAGCCGACTTAGGTCACGCAACGGGACCCTGACCATGAGCATGCCGATGTTGGCCCACCTGGACGGCGGCGCCGAACCGCAGGTCGCGCCGGTGGGCTTCGTGCTGTCCCGCGAGCATCTGGTCACCATCCGCTATGGGGCCATGCACGCCTTCGACGCCGTGGCCGCGAAGTTCGAGGATCCGGCGGGCGGGCCGGCCTCCGGGCTTGAGGTGTTCGTCGAGCTCTGCGACCAGATCATCGACCGCCTGGCCGACAACCTCGAGCAGGCGGCGGCCGAGCTGGGGGCGATCTCGACGGCGACCTTCCGGGTCTCGGACGGCAGCGGGCCGCAGGCTATCCGCTCCAACCAGGTGATCCGCCGCGAGCTGCGCCAGGTCGGCCGGCTGGGGGATCGGATCTCGGAGGCGCGCGACGCGCTGCTGGGCATTGGCCGGGCGGTCGACTTCGCCTGCGAGCTGACCGCCTACTGGTTCGACAGCCAGTTCGAGCCCCGGCTGCGCAGCCTGCGCCAGGACGTCGCCTCGCTGGACGACTACGAGGTCCACCTCTCCGACAAGGTGCAGTTCCTGCTGGACGCCATGGTCGGGCTGATCGGCATTGCCCAGAACGAGGTGTTCAAGGTGCTGACCATCGTCTCGATCGTCGGCATCCCGCCGACCCTGGTGGCCGGCATCTACGGGATGAACTTCAAGGGCATGCCCGAGTACGATTGGGCGTTCGGCTATCCTTACGGCCTGGCGGTGATCGCGCTGAGCGCCATCCTACCGCTGGTCTGGTTCAAATGGCGCGGCTGGTTCTAGCGCTGGCCGGCGATCTTGGCGCGAGCCTGGGCCTCGACCCGGGCCAGGCCTTCCAGGACGTCGGGGGCGGACTTAAGCGTCGAGTTGAAGCGCCCGAGGTCGCCGGTATCGATCCGGCGGACGGCGCTTGGCCGCGTCCATTCGTGGCCGATCAGCGGGCCGAGCTTGCAGGCCCGGGCCAGCACCTCGGCGCGGGCGCCTGGCGGGCTGCGGGCGAGGAGCTGACCGACGATCTCGTTCCAGTTGGGGGAGCCCCGCCGGCAGCCCCGCAGGTCGTTGCACTCGCCGGTCCAGAAGCGCCGGTACCAGCGCGCCGTCAGCGGATCGGGGCTGAGCGGATCCGGCGCGATCGGCGGCTGGCAGTCGGGGCGGACAAAGCTCTCCTGCGACTGCGCCGGCCCGCCGGCCAGGAGGAGCGCAAAGAGTAAGGCCGCTGTCCGCATGGCGGTCCTCCTACTTGGGCGCGAGTTCG
>DASXKT010000204.1:0-24931 GCA_036496685.1 Phenylobacterium sp. | reverse complement strand
TAGGCGGGGAGGGGGTCGGAATTCCGAGCGCAGGAAGTGGTGCCAAGAGGCCGACGCTAACACGCGCTATCCGCGACTTGCGACTAACCCCGTCCTGCTACTAAATCGTGCTGCTAAGTCCGACGACCTGATTCTCAAGTGTCGTGATTTGTTGAGGAATTTTCCTAAGGGGCTAAATCCTAGTTCCCCAGCCACTTCCTCCAAATGCGATCTGGTCGGCGGCCCTCAGTGGCCGGTCAGCGTCACGCCGGGGCCGGACGGCGCCAGGCCGTCGCCGCCGTTCAGCGCCTTTTGCATGTGGACGATGTCGACCCAGCGGCCGTGCTTGAAGCCGACGCTGCGGCCGACGCCGGTATGCTCGAAGCCGAGCGCGCGGTGCAGGCCGATGGAGGCCGCGTTGCCACTGTCGCCGATCACCGCCATCAGCTGGCGCACGCCCAACGCCTCGCAGGCCTCGATCACCGCGCTCAGCACGGCGCGGCCGACGCCCTTGCCGGCGGCTTCGGGGGCCACGTAGACACTGTCTTCGAGCGTGTAGCGGTAGGCCGCGCGCGGCCGGAACGGACCGGCGTAGGCAAAGCCCAGGACATGACCGTCCAACTCCGCCACCAAATAGGGCAGGCCCCGGTCGGCGATGGCGCGGCGCCGCTGCTCCATCTCGGCTGGCGACGGCGGCTCCTCCTCGAAGGTGCCGAAGCCATGCAGCACGGCATCGCCATAGATCGCCGCCAGCGCCGCGGCGTCGGCTTGCGTCGCCGAGCGGATGATCATGCCGTCTCCCAACCCTTCTCGAGCGCCCAGACGGCGAAGGCGTAGTCGAGCGCGATCTCCTTCAGGAAGTCGAACCGGCCCGACGCGCCGCCGTGGCCCGCTTCCATATTGATCTTGAGCAGGATCGGCGCATCGCCCGCCGAAAATTCACGCAACCTGGCGACCCATTTTGCGGGCTCCCAGTAGGTGACGCGAGGGTCCGAAAGGCCGCCTGTCGCCAGCACCGGCGGATAGGTCTGGGCGCTCACTTGGTCGTAGGGGCTGTAGCCGGCGATGAGGTCATAGGCCTCGGCATCCTGCAGCGGGTTGCCCCATTCGGGCCACTCGGGCGGGGTCAGCGGAAGCGTCGTGTCGCTCATGGTATTGAGGACGTCCACGAAAGGCACCGCGGCGATGATCGCGCCCCAGAGCTCGGGCCGCAGGTTCGCGACCGCCCCCATGAGCATCCCGCCGGCCGACCCGCCGTAGGCCGCGATCCGGCCCTTGGCTGCATAGCGCGCCGCCGCCAGATGCTCGGCGCAGGCGATGAAGTCGGTGAAGGTGTTTGGCTTCTTTTCCTTGCGGCCGTCCAGGAACCAGCCCCAGCCCTTGTCCGAGCCGCCGCGGATGTGCGCCGTCGCCCAGATCCAGCCGCGGTCCACCAGGCTGAGATTGCGGATGGAGAAGCTGGGCTCCATGGCGTGGCCGTAGGAGCCATAGCCGTAGAGCAGGAGCGGCGCCGTGCCGTCGAGCGGGGTGTCCTTCAGCATCAGGACGGTGATCGGCACCTCCTGGCCGTCCGGCGCCTTGGCGTAGAGCCGCCGGGCCACATAGCGCGCCGGGTCGTGGCCCGAGGGGACCTCCTGGGTCTTGCGCAGGGTCCGCTCGCGGCTGGCGAGGTCATAGTCGAAGGTCTGCCTCGGCGTCGTCGGCGATTGGTAGACGAAGCGAGCCGTAGTGGTCTGGTATTCGTAGCCGCCCTCCAGATTCAGCGCATAGGCCTCCTCGCCGAAGGCCACCTCATGCTCCTCCCCGTCGCGGGGCGTGACCACCAGCCGGTCGAGCGCGTTGACCCGCTCAGCGCGGACCAGATACCCGGCGAAGGCGGCGAAGCCGGTGATGTAGCGACCGGGCTGATGGGCGATCCAGTCGCGCCAGGTCGCCTTGGAGGGCACGCCGGCGTCCGATGTCGAAAGCTTGAAGTCGACCGCGCCGTCGGCGTTGGTGTGGATCACCCAACGATCGGTCCAGTGGTCGAGACTGTACTTCACGCCGACCCGGCGCGGCTCGGCGACCACCGGGGCCGCCGCAGGATCGCCCGCCGGGATCAGCAGGACCTCGGTGGTCTCCTGGTTGCCGACGTGGATCAGGATATGGCTGTCGTCCGACGTCGTCCCGACGCCTAGGAACATGCCCTCGTCGGCCTCCTCATAGACCAGGACGTCCTCGCCACCTCTGGCCGGCCGGCGGAAGACCTTTGAGGGCCGCGCGTTCTCGTCGCGCCAGATCCAGAAGATCCATTGGCTGTCGGGCGAGAAGGTGAAGCCCCCGTAGGCGCTCTCGATCAGCCCGCCGACCTCCTGGTCCGTGGCCAGGTCCTTCGCGCGGATCGTGTAGTACTCAGAGCCCTGCTCGTCGGCGGCCCAGGCGTAGAGCGTGTGGTCGGGGCTGTGGCTCGCCGCGCCCACTTGGAAGTAGGGCTTGCCCTTGGAAAGCGTCTCCTCGTCCAGAAGCACCTCCTCGCCCGTCTCGGTCCCGCGAGGCCGGCGCGCGTGGATCGGATGCTGGGCGCCCAGGTCGTAGCGGACGTAGTAGTCCCACGCGCCGTCAGGGGAGGGGACGGAACTGTCGTCTTCCTTGATGCGGCCCTTCATCTCCGCAAACATCTGGGCCTGCAGCGCCTCGGTCTCGGCCAGCATGGCCTTGGTGTAGCCGTTCTCGGCATCGAGGTGCTGGCGCACGTCGGCGCGCAGGACCTTGGGGTCGCGCAGGACCTGCTGCCAATCGTCGTCCTTCATCCAGGCGTAGTCGTCCACGCGGACCCTGCCGAGCTGCTCGATGCGGTGGGGACGTTTCGGGGCGGACGGCGGCTTGGGTCGGGTCATGGACGCTAAATGCGCCGCTCGAACCGGCGGCTCAAGCCGTCGCAGGACGTGTCGCGCGTCACTTGGGCGCAAGCCGATCACGTTCTCTTATCTTGGCGGCAACTTTTGACGGATTAAGTGTCCACTCATTGAAGTCGGGACCGGACGCGAAAGATGTCCGGAGCTTTTGGACCTGTCATGGTTATCGATCTGTCTGTGCAGCTAATGCAGGCTACAGTCCAGCTTGAGCAGCCGCTGGGCGATGGCACGCGCACTGTTGGCACAGGCTTCCTCATTTCTGAGACGTCACCCGACGGCAAGACGCATACGATACTGGTCACGGCCAACCACGTCTTTGACAAGATGCCGGGGGCGACTGCGCGCATCGGCTACCGGGTCGCCAATGCGGACGGCAGCTGGAGCTACGCGCCGAAGCCGCTGAAGATTCGCGACGCCGACGGCCATCCGCTCTGGACCCATCATCCGTCGCGCGACGTCGCGGCTCTTTCGATCACGGCGCCGGCGGCGTTCGCCCAGGCGGCGATCCCCGAGGACTACCTAGCCGACGACGACTCCTTCTCGAAGTACCAGGTCGGCGCCGGGGACGAGATGATGGCGCTGGGCTTCCCGCGCGGGCTTGCCGCCAATCCCGCCGGCTTCCCGATCCTGCGGGCCGGGCGCGTGGCGTCCTTCCCGATCGCGCCGGCGAAGATCTTCCCGACCTTCCTGCTCGATTTCGCGGTGTTTCCAGGTAATTCCGGGGGCCCTGTGTTCATGAGCGGGCCGGCGCGGCGTGCGAGCTCCGACCCGACGCAGCCGCGCCAGGACGTGCAGTTCATCGCCGGGCTTCTGACCCAGCAGGTCGAGCTGAACAGCGAGCGCCTCGACATCGGCATCGTCACCAACGCCAAGTACATCCGCGAGACGCTGAATCTAATCGACAACCCGACGGCGCCGGTCACGGTCGTGGCCAGTCAGTCGGTGATCTCCGGCGCGAAGGCGGCTTCCGCGGAAGAAGCCGCCACGCCGCAGTAACGGTCTAGCCGCCGTAGACGATGGAGATGGTCTCGGCGACGCAGGCGGGCTTCGCCTCGCCCTCGATCTCGATCGTGCACTCGTTCTTCAGCTGCATCCCGCCGGCCTTGGCTTCGGCGCCGATCAGCTTTTGGCGCATGCGGACGCGCTTGCCGACCCGGACCATGTTCACGAAGCGGACCTTGTCGGAACCGTAGTTGATCCCCCGGGTCACGCCCTTCACCGGCAACATGCCCTGGCCCAGGAACGGGATCAGCGACAGCGTCAGATAGCCATGGGCGATCGGACCACCGATCTCGCGCGTCGCGCGCTCCACGTCGACGTGGATCCACTGATGGTCGCCGGTGGCGTCGGCGAATTTGTTCACCCGGTCCTGGTCGATCAGCAGCCAGTCCGAAACGCCCACTTCCGTGCCCACCAGTCCGGGCAGGTCCTTGATCTCCACCGCGTTCATCGCTTGCTCCCACGTCGTTTTGGCTGAGTTGGCTTCCGGTCTAGCATCTGATGGCGGGCGGGCAAGCGCGCGGCCGCGTCAGGCGCCTAGACGCCTTCGAACGCCATCATGTCACCGCGGCTCGTGGCTTTACGCAGGTCGAGCAGTGGACGGTAAGCGTCGGAGCCGTACCAGGCCTCCAGGGCGGCCATGTCGGGGAACTCGAGCAGCACCTGGCGGCGCGCCGCCAGATCGCCTTCGAGTCGCGCGCCGGGCCCGCCGCGGGCCAGATAGCGCCCGCCGAACTGCGCGATCGTCGCGGGGACCTGTGCGCGGTAGGCCTCGAAGTCGGCCGCATCCGTGACTTCGATGTTCACGTACAGATAAGCCGCCATGGCGCGCAGCACTCCCTCAGCCGATGCGCGCGCCTTCCTTGCCCCAGTAGGCGTCGCGGATCAGGCGCTTGTAGAGCTTGCCGGTGGCGTGCCTGGGCAGTTCGGCCATGAAGTCGATGACCCGCGGCGCCTTGACGTGGCTGAGGTGCTGGCGGGCGTAGGCCATGAGTTCGGCCCGCAGTTCCTCGCCGGCGTCCGCCCAGTCCATCGGCTGGATCACCGCCACCACCTTCTCGCCCATCTCCTCGTCCGGCGCGCCGACCACGGCGGCGTCGGCGACCTTCGGGTGGCCGATGAGCACGTTCTCCAGCTCCTGCGGATAGATGTTCACCCCGCCGGAGATGATCATGAAGCTCTTGCGGTCGGTGAGGTAGAGGTAGCCCTCCTCGTCGAGCCAACCAACGTCGCCCAGCGTCGTCCAGCCGTGCTTGTTGCGGCTCTCCGCGGTCTTGGCGGGGTCGCCGTGGTATTCGAACTGCCCCCCGCCCTCGAAGAACACCAGGCCCTCGGCGCGCGGCGGCAGAGCCTCTCCGTCCTCGTCGCAGATCCGCACCTGCGCCATCAGCCCGCGGCCCACCGAGCCCTTGTGGGCCAACCACTCCTCGGAGTTGATGATGCAGAAGCCGTTGCCTTCGGTGCCGGCGTAGTACTCGTGCACGATCGGACCCCACCAGGCGATCATCTGCTCCTTGACCGGCACCGGGCAGGGGGCGGCGGCGTGGAACACGGCCCTCAGGGACGACATGTCGTAGCGCGCCCGCGCTTCCGGCGGCAGCTTCAGCATGCGCACGAAGTGGGTCGGCACCCACTGGGCTGTGCTGATCTTGTACTGCTCGATGAAGCGCAGCGCGTCCTCGGGATCAAACCGCTCCATCATGACAACGGTGCCGCCCATGGACTGCACTGCCATTGACCAGCCGAGCGGGGCTGCGTGATAGAGCGGGGCCGGCGACAGATAGATGCTGTCCGGCGTCCAGCTGTAGAGCGCCTGGCCGAGGCTCGCGAGCGGATTGACAGCATCAATGGCAGGATCAACGGCGCCGGCGCGCTTCACGCCCTTGGGACGGCCGGTCGTGCCAGAGGAATAGAGCATGGCGCGGCCGGCCGACTCGTCGGCGATCGGCGTGGTCGGGAAGCCCGCCCGCGCCATCTCGAAGCTCAGGTATCGACCGGCCTCGCCGCCGACCATGAACACAGCGACGTCCGGTATCAAAGGCTCGACCGCCAGGGCCGGCTCGGTGAGCGCCGCCGAGGTGATGAAGACCTTCGCCTCGCAGTCCTTGACGATGTACTCGATCTCGCTGACCGACAGTTTCGAGGACAGGCAGGTGAACCGCAGTCCCGACCGCTGGGCCGCCCAAAGGATCTCGTAGTACCGGGGGTGGTTCTCGAGGAAGATCGCGATGGAATCGCCGGTCTCGAGACCGAGCGAGCGGAACAGGTGCGCGCCCTGGTTCGAGCGTTCATCCAGCTCGCGATAGGTCACCGTCTCGCCGGAGTAGGCCATGATGTAGGCGGGCTTGTCGGGGTTGGCCCTGGCGTGGACGCTCGGATGCATGTCTCTCTCCCGCGGCGAGCGGTCCGCGATCCTGCGGGGCCTCGCCAACTTATCTTTGTTCACCGGCTATAGCGGGCCTTGACCTACCGTCCGTCAAGGACCGTGGAATGGCGAAAACCGGGAGAAAAACATGGCCACGCCGACCTTCGAGACCTTGCTCTATGCCGTGGAGGATGGGGTCGCGACCGTGACGCTGAACCGTCCGGAGAAGCTCAACGCTTTCAACACCCAGATGATGCGCGACATGATCGCGGCGTTCGACGAGACCGACCGCGACGACGCGGTCCGCTGTGTGATCGTCACCGGGGCGGGGAGGGCATTCTGCGCCGGCGCGGACCTTTCTGGCGGCGCCGACACCTTCGACTATGAGGCGCGCGGCGGCGAGGCGATGGCGGCTCGCACCCGCGATGGCGCGCAACGAGACGGCGGCGGCCTCCTTACCCTGCGCATCTACGAGAGCCTGAAGCCGGTGATCGCTGCGGTGAACGGCGCCGCGGTCGGCGTCGGCGCCACCATGCAGTTGGCCATGGACATCCGGCTGGCGTCCACCGAGGCGCGCTACGGCTTTGTCTTCGCCCGCCGGGGGCTCAATCCGGAGGCGGCGTCGTCCTGGTTCCTGCCGCATCTGGTGGGCGTCCAGCAGGCGCTGGAGTGGTGCTACACCGGCCGCATCTTCCCGGCTCAGGAGGCGCTCGACGGGCGCCTGGTGCGCTCGCTGCATGCGCCAGAGGATCTTCTGCCCGCAGCCCGCGCGTTGGCCCGCGAGATCGCCGACAATGCTGCTCCGGTCTCCGTGGCCCTGACCCGCCAGCTGATCTGGCGCATGGCCGGGGCGGCCCATCCGATGGAAGCCCACCGCGCCGACAGCCGCGGGATCCAGGCGCGTGGCCGCTCCGGTGATGCCCGGGAAGGGGTGATGTCCTTCCTTGAAAAACGTCCCGCCACCTTCCCCGACCGGGTATCGAGCGACCTGCCAGATATATGGGCTCAGTGGCAGGCCCCGGACTTTCGATAGCGTTGGGCGCAGTAACTTCGCTCTAGGTAGAGTTAGCTGCGCTTACTCGGTGGAACGGGGTTTTTGAACTCAACAGCCGAATTCGAACTCGATTGTATGGCGATGTGAGCCAGATGAGCTCTATTTGTGTGCTTGTGCGCCCGAAAAGTTCCCTATAATGACCCCGCTACTGATCTGGTGAATCAAATCAGCGCCGTCCAACGGCGCGGTTCCTATGGAAAACAAGAATGGATGAGAAGTCGGAAGTCATCGAGATGACGGCGGATATTGTTTCCGCCTATGTGGGCAACAACTCCGTCACGGCCGCTGACCTGCCGGGACTGATCCAGAGCGTGCATCGCGCGCTGGCTGGAATCTCGTCGGGGGGCGAGACCTTGGAAGCCGCGCCGAAGGAACCGGCGGTGCCGATCCGGCGCTCGATCACGCCGGACTTCCTGATCTGCCTCGAGGATGGCCGCAAGTTCAAGTCTCTGAAGCGTCACCTGCGCACCAAGTACAACATGAGCCCCGAGGAATATCGCGCCAAGTGGGGTCTGCCGAAAGACTATCCGATGGTCGCGCCGAACTACGCCAAGGCGCGTTCGGATCTGGCCAAGCAGATGGGCCTAGGCCAAGGCGGTCGTCAGGCGCCGCGCAAGAAGCGTTAATATCAGGCGACGGATCGCGCACGCGATCCCGCGCCGGCCTCGCGCCAGGAAATTCGGAACGCCCGCCGGCATCGGCGGGCGTTTTCGTTTAGGGTTGAGGTCTTGCGGGAACTCGGGTCTGGCAGCGCCATCTCGATGCCGGATACTAAGACCTTCAAGACTCGTCACGGCCCGATGCTGCGCTGGCCGGCGACATCTACATCATCACCGGCTTGCTCGAGACCTACGGCGAGCGGTCCACAGGTTCGGGGGATGCAGCTGATCGATCCCGAGAACTGGACCTCGCCCATCAAGCTGAGCCTTTGAGGCCTCATGCGGCCGGAAGTCGACGCCGTTAACTCTTTTTTTCTTGCCGCCGATTCGCCGGATCAGCGATAACTGATTCGTTATGAATCCAACCGGTTGCTAGGGCATCTGCACATGGGGGCGCAGATACGAGCTCCGGCCGCGGCAGCCCGCGCGCATGAGGAGCTCTTCACCTACTGGGCCTCGCTGAGGGACGGCCAACGGCTGCCCGGCCGGCGGCATCTCGACCCCGGCGGGATCAAGCGCCTGCTGCCGACCGTCAGCCTGATCGACGTGGTCGGGGAGCCGCTCGATTACCGCATGCGCCTGGCCGGCACGGCTCTCTATGGCGTCTACGGGCGCGAGATCACCGGCAAGCGGATCGCCGACATCTACAACAGCCAGGCAGCCGACTACTGGCGCGGGGAACTCGGCAGGGTGGTGTCCGAGCGGCGGCCGGCCGTGGGCGTCCACAACCTCGCCTGGCGCGGCGCCTCGCACCTGTCGATCATGTGGCTGCGGCTGCCGCTGGCCTCGGACGGCGATGCGGTCGACATGATCCTCGGCTTCGACGCCGTAGTCGGCATGAGCCACGTGCAAAGCGGCATCCGCGCCGCCTAGACGAGCGCCAGCTCCGCGTCCTTGCGGATTCTGGCGACCATCGAGGCCAGGCCGTTCGAGCGCTGCTGCGAGAGCGCGCCGCGCAGGCCCAGGGTCTCGAACGCCGCCGGCGCATCGAAGGCCAGGATCTCCTCAGGCCGGCGTCCGGAGTAGAGGCGCAGCAGGATGGCGATCAGTCCGCGCACGATGTGCGCATCGGAATCCCCGCGGAACACCAGGGTCCCGTCAGACTGAGGCTCCCTGACCAGCCAGACCTGGCTCGCGCAGCCACGCACCTTGTTGGCGTCGGAGCGTTCGGCGTCGCTCAGCGGCGCCAAGTCCCGGCCAAGATCGATCACGTAGCGATAGCGCTCTTCCCAGTCGCCCAGGACCTCGAATTCAGATGAAAGCTCGGCGAGTTCGGCTTCGATAGCGCCCATGGGGCCGACTTAAGCGGCGCGGCGCCTGCCTGCAACCAGCGCTAAGCGGTTTTGAGGCGAACGCGGGCGCTCATGCCGTTGCCCGGCGCCGAATCGAGCCGCAGGCGCGCGCCCATCGCCCGGCAGGTTGAATCGCAGATCGGCAAGCCGAGGCCGGCGCCTTCCGCGCGGCGCACCAGGGCGTTCTCCCCCTGCTCGAACGGCCGCATCAGGCGCGGCAACTCGGTGGGATCGACACCTTCGCCATCATCCTCGACAAAGACGTCGACGTGTCCGTCGCCGACCTCGGTCCGCAGGCGCACTTCCCCGCCGTCAGGCGCGAAGAACGCGGCGTTCTGGAGAAGGTGGGTGAATACGGTGCGCAGGCCCCAATGGTCAGCAAGCACCGGGGGCAGTGGACCTTGGACAAGAACACGAGCCCGCACCCCGCGCGCCGCGAACTCGCCGGCTGAGCCTGCGATCGCGTCGTCGAAGGCGGGCTCCAGCGGCTCGGGCCGGACGTCGAGGGTCATGCCTTCCAGCCGACCGATTTCCAGCACTTGGTTGACAAGTTTCAGCAGTTTCCTGCCGCTGCCGCCGATGATTTCGGCGTATTCCTTATACTGCGGAGCGCCGAGCGGCCCGTAGAGCTCCGCGGCCAAAATCTCGGAGAACCCAAGGATGGAATTCAGCGGCGTGCGCAGTTCGTGGCTGATCAGCCGCAGGAACGCGCGCTTCTGCTCCTCAAGCGAGGGCGCGACGGCGGGTTCGCTCTGCGCAGGCTCACCGGCCGCCAGCGCGGTCGGTGCATTCGCAATTCGGGCCGCTGGGGGCATGACGGGCCAGGCGCCTTCGTTTCGAAGAAGCCCTAGTCTCTACGGCTCCGCTTACGATTTCCTTTCGCTCCGCCTTCGGAAGATCGCCCGGGAGGCGAGCGCCCTTACACAGGCTTGGCCGTAGCGCTAAACTGCAGGGATGCCCGGCGCACAGAAAACTCAGGTTCGACGCTGACCAGCTCCAAAAGACGCGCACGCCAGGCGGCGGTCGGTGATCGTCGCCTCGCGGTGATCTGGCACCTCGCCTGGACCGTCGTCGTGGCGGTTGCGGCCGGGGCGCTCGTCATGCGCGGCGCGGGCCTGACAGAATCGGAGCTGGCCGCCCTGGGCGCCGTCGTCGCCGCGGGGGCGATGGGCAGCCTACTGGCTGAGGTCGCCTGGGAGACGGGCGCGCCGCTGGCCATCCTGATCTGGGCGCTCGCCGGCGCAGCGGCCTGCCTGCTCACCGGCGGGACCTCGGGACCGCTTGCGCCCTGGTGCCTTGCCCCGCTTGCCGCCGGTGCGGTGTTCGGACGCCCCCGGCTGCTTGCGCTGGGCGCCGCGTCCGGTGTCGCCGCCGCCGCGGTCGCCGCCATGGGCGCGGCCTTCCTGATCCTGCCCAAGCCGTCGGAGGGTCTCTCTGCCTGGCTCAGCCTGCTGGCGCTGGGCACCGTCACCCTGGGCCTGGCCGCTGGCCTTGTGGCGCTGCAGGGCAAGGTGCGTGGCGAGAGCCAGCGCGCCCGCGAAACCGAACTCGAGCTCCGCGAAGCGCTCGACCATCAGCCGCAGCTCCTGATGGCGCTCTACCCGGGCGGCCGCATCCTGGAGGCGTTCGGCGAGGCGCCCACGGGGCTCGAGACCCGCGACCTGCCCGGCCGCCGCTTCGGCGAGCTGGTGTCCGGCGAAGACCGCGCCAACGTCGAGGATGTCCTCACCCGCGCCGCCATCGAGGGCTCGGCCGAGGTCGCCTTCACGCCCGCCCACGACCCCCAGGGATGGTGTGTGCTCACCGTACGCCGAATGAGCCCGACCCGCCTGGTCGGCGCCCTGCGCGACGCCCGCGCCCAGCGCGCCCGCGAGGCGGAGCTGGAACAAGCCCGCGTCGTCGCCGAGCAGCAGAACGCCGGCAAGTCCCGCTTCCTGGCTAACATGAGCCACGAGCTGCGGACGCCGCTCAACGCCATCATGGGCTTCTCGGACATCATGCGGCAGCGGTTGTTCGGCCCGATGTCGGACCGCTACGCCGAATACGCCGACCTCATCCACGAAAGCGGGGCGCACCTGCTGGAGCTAATCAACGACGTGCTCGACATGTCCAAGATCGAGGCCGAGCGGTTCGAGCTGGCCCGTGAGGGCTTTGACGCCCGCGATGCGATCGCCGCGGTGCTGCGGCTAATGCGCGGGCAGGCCGAGCGGGCCGGCATCAGCCTTATGGCGGAGCTGTCCGCCCAGCCGCTGGAGGCCGACGCCGACCGTCGTGCGGTCAAGCAGATCGCCTTCAACCTGATCTCCAACGCGCTCAAGTTCACGCCGAGGGGCGGGACCGTCACGGTGACGGTGCAGCCGGCGGGCGAGATGCTGGAGATCGCCGTCACGGATACCGGCGTCGGCATCTCACGGCAGGACCTCACCCGCCTGGGTCGTCCCTTCGAACAGGCCGGCGATGCCGACCATCGCCAGGCAGGCTCCGGTCTCGGTCTCTCCCTGGTGCGCGCCTTTGCACGTCTGCACGGCGGCGAGATGACCATCGACAGCGTGGAGGGCGAGGGGACGACGGTGACCGTCCGAATGCCGGTCCTGGCGCTGACCGAACCCCAAGACCTCGGCCGCAGCGCCGAGGCCTAGCGCCCGCCGACCTGCAGGAAGGCTCGGCCGGCGGCAAAGTCGCCGACTTCGACATAGGCGCGGCGCATGACGTCGCCCGGGAACAGGAATTCCACGGCCACTGCCTCGCGAGGGTCGAGCCGGGCCAGGTCCTGGGCCGCGGCGTCAGGGAAGCGGAAGGCCCAACCGGACTCGGCGCCCTTGGGCAGAAGCTCGTCGTCGGCCTGGCTGCGAGCCGCAGCGCCGTAGGCCTTCAAGGCGCTGCGCGGCGGCAGGCGCCTGGCGAGCGGCAGGCGGCTGGTCGAGCCGCCGCTGTAGCGATCCAAATAGGGCTGCGGGCTGCGCGCCTGGTCCCTCAGCACCAACCGCGCGGCGTAGGGCTGAGCGCCGTCGGCGAACTCGGCCACCGCGAGCAGTGCGTCGCCGCCGTAGCGTCCGGCGAGTCCGAAGCTCATGCGGTCCGCGCCGAAGCTCGCGTCCTGCGCCAGGCGCCAGCGCGCCGCGCGTCCGACGTCGCGATCTGCCTGCCAGTCGGCCATGTCGCCGGCGTAGGTCAGCCGGCTGATCCGGGCGAAGCCGGAAAATGCGGTGCGCACACGGGCTGCGGCGACGGCGACATCCTGCGAGCGGCAGTCCACACCGGCCGCCCGGGCGCGGGCGACCCTCTCCGTCTCACGCAAGGCGTCCAGGGAAGTGCCGGCGCGCAGAGCTGCGCCGCGGGCCTGTGCCGTCGCAGCGGCGAGCGCCGAAGCCACCTCAGGCGCAAACAGCCGGCAGCGCGCATCCGCCGCCGACATCACCGTACGCTCGTAGAACAGGTCCGCCGGCTGCGCATACGCGAAGCCGGGCGCCACGGCCGAAGCCGCCAACATCAACCCCATCCATCGAGACGCCGGCCGCGCTTTTCTGCGCGTGCTCTTCATGCGTCTTCCATTATCGACCTGGCCTTGTGGACCAGACGGCGAACCTAGTCAGGGAGCGTTGCTATCCCGTTAGCGGAGAAGCATGGTCCCCCGTCATGCTGCTCTCCACCGACATCTGGGTCAGTGCGCTGATCCGCCGGGCCGAGCTCTCCGGCGCCTTCGGCATGGTGATCCGCAAGGGCGACGCCCGCGCCGGCGCGGTGCTGGTCAAGGCGCTGAACCGGCCCGAGGGAACCGCCAAGCTCTATGCCGAGGCCACCCGGCTGGACGGCGAGCGGGTCTGGATGCAGCCCGCGCGCTCCGACCAGGAGCCGGACCTCGACGCCTACATCGAGCGCGCCGTTCGCGTGGACCCCGACATCTGGGTCGTGGAGATCGACGATCGGCAAGGCCGCCACTTCCTGACCGAGCCCGTCGAGAAGAGCTGAGCGGCCGCAGTGGCCCGTTTGCGAAAAACCAGTGGGCGCGCTACCTGCCGCGCCCATGACAACCTCTCCAGCCGCCGAGGCCGCCCGCCGGCGCACCTTCGCGATCATCTCCCACCCCGACGCCGGTAAGACCACGCTGACGGAGAACCTGTTGCTGGCCGGCGGCGCCATCCGGGCGGCCGGACAGGTGCGCGCGCGGGGCGAGAACCGCCGCACGCGGTCCGACTGGATGAAGATCGAGCGCGAGCGCGGGATCTCGGTCTCCGCCAGCGTTATGACGTTCGACCACGACGGGCTGATGTTCAACCTGCTGGACACGCCGGGACACGAGGACTTCTCGGAGGACACCTACCGCACCCTCACTGCCGCCGACGCCGCGGTCATGGTGCTGGATGCGGCAAAGGGCATCGAGCCGCAGACGCTGAAGCTGTTCGAGGTCTGCCGCCTGCGCGACATCCCCATCGTCACCTTCATCAACAAGATGGACCGCGAGGCCCAGGACCCCTTCGCCCTGCTGGACGAAATCGCGGGCAAGCTCGCGCTGGACCCCGCGCCGCTCTACTGGCCGGCAGGCTCCGGCGGACGCTTCAAGGGCATGCTCGACCTGCGTCGTGAGAAGTTCATCCCCTTCGCCAAGAAGGGTCCGGACGGCGAGCAGGGCCATCCCGCGCCAATCGCCTTCAAGGGCAACGCCGTGGTCAGCTACCTCGACCCCGACGAGCTGGAAGAGCTGTCGGACAACGCCGAGCTGGTGCAGGGCGCCTCGAAGCCCTTCGACCCGCAGTCGTTCCTGGAAGGGCACATGACCCCAGTGTTCTTCGGCTCGGCGCTGCGCCACTTCGGGGTGGACGAACTCCTGGAGGGCCTTGGCGCCTACGCACCTCCGCCGAAGGCCGTCGCCGCAGTGAAGGGGGGAGAGCCGACCCACGTCGCACCCGGCGATCGGGAGGTCTCCGGCTTCATCTTCAAGGTCCAGGCGAACATGGACCCCAACCACCGCGACCGTATCGCCTTCCTCAGGCTGACCTCGGGGGAGTTCGAGCGCGGCATGAAGCTGAAGGTGCAAAACACGGGGCGCCAACTATCGGTCAACGCGCCGATCATGTTCTTCGCCTCCGACCGCGAGCTGGCGGAGGAGGCCTTCGCCGGCGACGTCATCGGCATCCCGAACCATGGCGTGCTCCGGGTCGGCGACAGCCTGTCGGAGAGTGGCGCCCTTCGCTTCGCCGGCCTGCCCAACTTCGCGCCGGAAATCCTGCAGCGGGTGCGGGTGAAGGATCCCCTGAAGGCCAAGCACCTGAAGAAGGCGCTGGAAGGTCTCGCGGAGGAGGGCGTGACCCAGCTCTTCCGGCCGACGCTCGGTGCGGACTTCATCGTCGGCGCCGTCGGCCAGCTGCAGTTCGAGGTGATGGCCGACCGGCTGGCCAACGAATACCAGCTTGAGGTGATCTTCGAAGCGAGCCCCTTTGCCGAAGCGCGCTGGATCGATGGCGAGCGCGCCGATCTTGAGGACTTCCAGGGCAAACACCGCACCGCAATGGCGGTCGACATCGACGACCAGCCAGTATTCCTCGCCAAGACCGCCTGGGAAACCGGCTACGTCGCCGAGCGCTATCCGAAGGTACGCTTCGAGCGCTCGAAGGAACGGGCCTAGGCCCAGCCATGCCCGGAGCGCTCCTCTATGGCGCCCCGGCGCCTGGACTGGTCGACATCCCGGCTGGGGCCGAGCAGCTTTCACCGCTGATCCCGGGATCCGACGACATCACCGCCATTCCCGACACCTCGGCCGAGGCCGCCGTCATCCTGGCGCCGCCCGGCACGCTGGAGCGGGACTTCATCCTGGCCCACGCGCTCAGGGCTCTTAAACCGGGGGCGCCGCTCACCGCCCTCGCGCCCAAAGACAAGGGCGGGGCGCGTCTGAGGAAGGCGCTGGAGGGGTTCGGCTGCACGGTCGTCGAGGACGCGCGCCGGCATCACCGCTTCTGCAGCGCCGCGCGGCCGGCGTCGCCCCGCGGACTGGACGAGGCCCTGCACGCCGGGGCGCCGCGCATCTTGCCCGATCTTGGCATGTGGTCGCAGCCCGGTGTCTTCAGCTGGGACCGTCCTGACCCTGGAAGCCTCCGCCTGCTGGAGGTCCTCCCGCCGCTCGCCGGCCGGGGCGCCGACCTAGGTTGCGGCATCGGGCTCCTGGCGCGAGCGGTGCTGGTGTCGCCGAAGGTGACCGCGCTCGTCTGCGCCGACATCGACCGCCGCGCCGTCGCTTGCGCCGAGCACAACCTCGACGATCCGCGGGTCAAGGTGGCCTGGGCGGATCTGCGCCGACCGCTGGACGGGGTCGCCGACCTCGACTTCGTCGTCATGAACCCGCCGTTCCACGACGGCGGGGCGGAGGATCGCGCGCTGGGAGTCGCTTTCATCGAGGCCGCCGGGCGGATGCTGGCCAGGCGCGGGGTGTGCTGGCTGGTCGCCAACCGGCACCTGCCTTACGAGGCGGCCCTCGCCGGCGCCTTCGCCAGTGTGATCGTGAAGGCCGAGGGCGGCGGCTACAAGATCTTCGAGGCCCGCAAGTGAGCGGCAAACCTCCCGCCAAAGCGCCCCCCAAGGCGCCCATGGCCCGCCTCGACCGGCTCTTAGCGAACCTCGGCTATGGTTCTCGCCGCGAGGTCACCGACCTGGTCGCACGTCGCCAAGTCGTACTCGATGGGGCGACGGTCAAGGATGCGGGCGCCCGCATCGCGGTCACGGCCGACCTGCCCGACCGCATGACTGTCTCCGGCCAGCCCCTCGATCCGCCGGCCCCCCTGACCCTGCTGATGCATAAGCCGCTCGACGTCGTCTGCTCGCATCGCGAAGCGGGACGAAGTGTCTACGAGCTACTGCCCGCTCGCTGGCGCGCGCGTATTCCCGGGCTCTCCACAATCGGCCGGCTGGACAAGGACACCTCCGGTCTCCTGCTGATCACCGACGACGGGCCCTTTCTGCATCGGGTGATCTCGCCGCGCAGCCATGTGGCCAAACGCTACGCGGCGACACTCGATCGTCCGCTGAACGGCGATGAGGCGGCGACATTTGCGGCCGGGACTTTGATGCTGGAGGGCGAGACCACGCCGCTCGCGCCGGCCGTGCTCGAGCCCCTGGGCTCGACGCGGGCCCTGCTCACCATCACCGAAGGGCGCTACCATCAGGTCCGGCGGATGTTCGCCGCGGTGGGCAACCACGTCACCGCCCTGCACCGCGACCGCATCGGCGGTCTCGAGCTGCCGTCCGACCTGCCCCCCGGCGCATGGAGGGTGCTGACCCCAGGCGAGCAGGCAGCACTCTTCCTCTGATCTCCGGTGCAGTCGGCGACTACTCTGCGGTGAAGGCCCGAGTCCCTAGCGCTTTACTGTGGAAAGAAAGACACCGTTAACCATAGTCGCGAAATTAACCACTTGTTTACGGTCGCGGCTCCGGCTTTGCTCTGTTCCGTCAGTGCGCGACGGCGTCGTCTCATACCGGGACGTCCGCCTAGCGGGAGTGGCGGCATGTTCGAGTTGGGTCGTGAATTCATGCGACTGTTCGCAGGCGAGCGGATCAAGCCGTTCGCGGATGGCCTGACTGGCGGCGACGCCACTCTTCTCGAACTCCTCGACCTGAAGCTCCTCCTACAGGAAGCCAAGTCGGCCGACGTAGCCGCCGGACGCGTCAGCGCCCAGGACAAAGCCCAGGGCCGTCTCGACGCCGCTGTCGTCTGGCGCGAAGTCGCCCGCCGCTCCGGCGACGCCGTGGCTCTGCGCAAGGCCGCCGCCGCCGCCGAGATCGCCTGCGCCGCCTTCGATCCCGTCCGCCGTCCGGACGCCTGGGCGCGGGCCCGTGGCGAACAGGGATTCTGCGGACTTCTGGGCGCAGAGCTGTTCGGCGATCCCGGCCTCGACGCCGCAGCCGCGGCGGCGTTCCGCGAGGCCCGCAATGTCGCCAAGGGCGGCCTCGCCGCGGCGCTCGCGGATATCGGCCTGGCGCTAGTCGAGGCGCGGAGCCAGCTTTCCATCGGCGGCGCTGACGCCGCCCGCGCCGCCTTCGCCAGCTTCAACGCGCCCATCGCCGCGCTCGACACCCTGACCCGCCGATCCGCCGCGGCGCGGCCGCTGGCCGCCGAAGCCCGCCTGATCCGCGCCGACCTGCTGTGCGGCTGGGGCGCGCGGCTGACCGATGAGGCGCTGCTCCGGATGGCGATCGACGAGGCCTCGGCCGCCGCGGACCGGGTCGACCTGGCCTATGAGCCCCTGACCTGGGCGCGCGCCGAGATCCTGCGCGGCCAGGCGCTGGCTCTGTGGGGCGAAGCGGTGGGCGACGTCGATGCCGTGGCTGCTGGAGCGACGACGCTGGCCGGCGCGTTGGACCACCTGAGCCGCGACCACAGCCCTTTGGACTGGGCCCGCACCCATGTCGCCCTGGCCCAGGCCCTCCAGGCGCTGGGCGAGGCCAGCTCCGACGAGCGCGCTTACGAACAGGCGGTCACCTGCTACGACCGGGCCAACCTGGTCCTGAAGGACGCGCCGGCGACCCCGCTGCGCGGGATCGCAGCCGGACAGCGGGCCATGTGCCTGGTGCGCTCCGCGGAGCTCACCGGCGACCTTGGGGTGCTCGACTCGGCCGAGGCGGCGCTCAAGATCGAGGTCGCGACCCTCCAGCCCCGACGCGACCCGGTGGCCTGGGCGCTGGCGCAGATGCACCTCGCCCGCCTCTACGAGGCCCGCGTCGACATCACCGGCAAGGACCGTGGTGAACGCGCCGCGGCCGTCCTGGCCCTGGACGCGGCGCTGGACGTCTTCGGCGAGCAGGGACTGCGCTCCCTGAGCGTCATGGCCGGAGAAGCCCTTGAGCGCCTCCGCGCCGGACCGGCGCCGAAGCGCACCGCGGTCTAGGAGCGCTGAACCTTCTTCTCAGACGTTGCTTCGCCGTGGCAAGTTGGCCGCGAAGCGGGGGAGTTGTCATGTCGTTCAAGTTCGCGACGCTGGTCGGATGCAGCGCAGTGGCGCTTGCCGGCGCGGCGTTCGCCCAGGCGGAAGCCCAATGGTCCGAGGCGCCCAGCGTCGCCGAGATGGCCGCGCTCTATCCGGCCAAAGCCAAGGCGGCCGGCGTCGGCGGCGCGGTCGACCTCACCTGCGACGTGCGCGACGGCCGACCGCATGACTGCGCGGTCCTGAAGGAGACCCCGTCCGGCTACGGCTTCGGCTTCGCGGCGCGCAAGGCCGGCGAGCTGATGAGGGTCGGCGACCCAGGCCTAAACGGCAAGGAGGTGCGGATCCCGGTCACCTTCGACCCTTCGGTCCTGAAGGGCGATGTGGTGGTGACCAAGCCGGTCTGGGCGGCCATGCCGGATGCGGCGGACTTCCAGCTGACGTTCCCGAAGACCGAAAACGGCGTGAACAACGTCCGCGTCGTCCTGGCGTGCACGGTGGCGCAGGGCGGGGCGCTGTCGGACTGCTCAGTCGCCCAGGAGGAGCCCGCCGGGCAGGGCTATGGGGCGGGCGCGCTTGCGCTGGCGCCGAAGTTCAGGGTTGGACCCTGGAGCCAGGACGGCCAGCCAACCGTCGGCGGCAAGCTGCGCCTGCCCATCCGCTACGCCTTGACCCCGGCCAAGCCGGACGCGACCAAGCCCTAGCGGCCGCGCCACCAGCGAAGGCCGACCCGCTCGGCGGCCTCAAGCACAGCGTGCAGGACCGCCCCGAGTAGGCCCAGGACCACAAGGGCCGCGAACATCCTAGCCGTCTGCAGGCGATTGCCGGCTTCCAGGATGCGCCAGGCGAGGCCTTGCGCGCCGCCAGACCCCGCGACGAACTCGGCCACCACCGCGCCTATCACCGCCAGGCCCGCGGCGACCTTGTGACCCTCCAGCAGGTAAGGAACTGCCGACGGCAGGCGTAGCCGGACGAGGCGTTGCAGCGGGCTCGCCCCGTAGAGGTCGAAGAGCCGTTCCAGGTCCGGATCAGTGGCCTTGAGCCCGGTGACCGCGCCGGAGAAGATCGGAAAGAAGGCCACCACCGCAGCCAGGCCGACGATGGCCCGGCCGGCGTGGTCGAGGCCCGCCCAGATCAGCACCAGAGGCGCGATCGCCACAACCGGGGTCACCTGGAGCACGACAGCCAGCGGCCGCACCGCGCGTTCCAGGATCGGGCTTAGCGCCACGACCAGCGCCAGGGCCTGGGCCACCAGGCTCGCGACCAGCAGGGCGACAAGCGCCATGGAGAGCGTGTTCCAGGCCGAGCGCAGCAGCCCGGCCCAATCGCTGGCCAACGCCTTGGCCACAGCCGACGGCGGGGGCAGGAAATAGACCGGCACGGCCAACGCGCGGCATGCGATCTCCCAGGCGGCGAGCAGCAAGGCGATCAGCATGAAGGGCGCGAGAGCATGGACAAGCCGGGTCACGCCGCCATCCCCTCCGCCAGCAGGCGTGAGACGGCCTCCACATGGCGCCGGAAAGCCTCGGTCGTACGGAAGCCCGCCGGCCTTGGCAGCGGCCCCTCGACCACGACCTCGCCTGCGAGGCGGCCAGGGCCCCGGGTCATGACCACGACGCGCGAGGCCATGTAGACAGCCTCCTCGACATTGTGGGTCACGAAGACGATGGCGGGTCGGCCGTCGGCCCAGAGCTTCAGCACGTCGTCGGCCAGGGCTCGGCGCGTGATCTCGTCCAAGGCGGCGAACGGCTCGTCGAGCAACAGCAGCTTCGGTTCGGTGACCAGGGCGCGGGCCAGCGACACCCGCATCGCCATGCCACCGGAGAGCTGCGCGGGCCGCGCGGCCTCGACGCCGGAAAGTCCCACCCGCGCCAGGGCCTCGTCCGCACGGTCGCCGGCCGCTGCGCCGCCGACGCCTGCCAATTCTAGCGGCAGGGCGGCGTTGGCGCGCGCCGAGAGCCAGGGGGCCAGTGTCGGCGCCTGGAAGACCACCGCCGTCTCGCCGCGGCCGGGCGTGCGGGCGACGTCGCCTAGCTCCGGCGCCTCCAGCCCCGCGAGCAGGCGCATCGCCGTCGACTTGCCGCAACCTGAAGGCCCGACCAGAGCCACGATCTCGCCCGCCTCGATCAACAAGCTGAACGGCCCCAGCGCACGCCCCCGCGGGTAGTGCACTTCGACGCCGCGGAGAGCAGCGATCATCCCGTCCTCCCGCGTCGCGAAGACCGCGGGAAAGGGGGATGCCCCGCCGGGGGAGGCAAGGAAGTCACTTGGCCACGAACTGCAGGGTGTAGCCGCGCTTGTAGTCGAGCGTCTTCGGGTAGTTCCCCTGGACGGCGGCGGTGTCGAAGAACGTCTTCCAGCGCGCATCGGTCATCGCGCCGATCCCGCCGTTCGCGGCCTCGCCGCCTTCGACGATGCCGTAGGATTTGAGCTTGGCCCGCGCCTGGTCGAGGACGTCCTGTGTCATCTCCGGATTGTCTTTCTTGATGAGCTCGTCGGCCGGCCGCGGATCGCCGTAGAGGTAGTCGTGCCAGCCTTTGGCCGTGGCCTCGACGAAGGCCTTCACCGCCGCCGGGTTCTTGGCGACCAGGGCGTCGGGCGCGAGGATCATCGTGGCGTAGCCCGGGTAGCCATTGTCGGCCAGCAGGAAGACCTTGGGCTTCACGCCCGCCTGCTTCTCGATGGTGTAGGGCTCGGAGGTGACATAGCCCTGCTGGGCCGCGCGCTTGTCGGCCAGGAACGGACCGTTGTTGAAGGTGTATTTGCGCACCTGGTCGTCGGTGAACCCGTACTTGGCCTTCAGCCAGGTCCAGAAGGTGGTCACCGAGGCGTCGCCCAAGAGGATCGGGTGGCCTTTCAGGTCGGCCAGATTCTCGACCCCCGTACCGGGATGGGCGATCAACACCTGCGGGTCCTTCTGGAAGAAGGCCGCCACCGCCTTCACCGGCACGCCCTCCTGGACGAGGTTCATGACGATGAAGCCGTTGGAGCCGACGCCCAGGTCCACCGAGCCCGCAGCCAGCAGCTGGGGCACGTTCACGCCCGGACCGCCCTGGATGATCTTCACGTCAAGGCCGCGCCTGGCGTACTCGCCCTCGGCCAGGGCCTGGTAGAATCCGCCGTGCTCGGCCTCGGCGCGCCAGTCGGTGGCGAAGCGGATCGGGGTGAGCTTGCCGCCGGCGGTCGGTGACGCTTCCTGCTTGGCCGGCGAGCAGGCCGCCAGGACGGCAGCCAGCGCAAGGACGACGACGGAACGCAAAGCTTTCATGAAAGACCCCCGACAGAACCGCCGGGAGGGTAGGGCGAATCGACCGCCTCCTCCACCGTCACGGGACGACGGGGCGCCGCGCAAAAGGCGGGGGCGCCGCTCATAGCAAGAGGGCGGCGCTCCAGTTGCCTGGAACGTCGCCCTCTCATCCAGATCCGTTGGGGGATCTGTGCCTTCCAGGTCGATCGCGATTTCGGTTCACGGGTCGCCCCGCTGGTTTTCCGTCGCGGCCGTTGTCTTTGTGAAGTTCGTTCCGGGTCGCCCCGGTTCTTGCTTCTCAGAGACCTCCTGCTCGCCTTGACTTCGGGGTCCGCCGTTTCCGGCTTTTCCGTCCGTCTGCGCCGCATTCCCTCTCGGCAAGAGAACGGTGCTCCCGATCCCGAAATCCGGCAAGTGCCTCATGTCCGGAGGGGGTTCGCGCACTGTCAAAAAGCTGTGAGTACATGGTTAACAACTACGGGAAATCGTCGAAATAACTCAATGATTTCAGTTCAAAAATCTATCCCCAGGAAAGCGGGGCAGCAGGCTTAGCGGGTGGCCTGCAGCGCCTCCCGGCGCTCTTCGAGTTCGAGCCATTCCAGCTCCGCGGCGGCCAGCTCTGAACGCAGTCCCTCGAGGTTCCGACTGAGGTTGTGGAAGGCCTTGGGATCACGGCTGTAGAGGCCCGGATCGGCGAGCCTGGCTTCCAGCGCTGAGAGCTTCGCAGGCGCCTCGGCGATCAGGCTCTCCAGTTCCGTCAGCCGCCGCTGGTCCTTGTAGGAGAGCTTGGCTGCGCGCGTCGGCTCGGGCTTGGGCGCCGCGGCCTTCGGGGGCGCAACGACCGCCACCGGCACACGGGCGAAGAAGCCCGGGTTCTGGGAAACGAAATCCTGCCAGCCGCCGGGTGTCTCGACGGCGCGCCCGGTCCCGTCGAGCCCGATCGTGGAGGTGGCCAGGCGATCGACGAAGTCGCGGTCGTGGCTCACCAGGATCAGGGTGCCCTCATAGTCGGCCAGCAGGTCCTCGAGCAGGTCGAGCGTGTCCATGTCGAGATCGTTGGTCGGCTCGTCGAGCACCATCACATTGGCCGGCTGGGCGAGCGCGCGGGCCAGCAGCAGGCGGTTGCGCTCGCCGCCCGATAGGCTGCGCACCGGCTGGCGCAGTTGGCCTTCGGTGAACAGGAAGTCCTTGGCGTAGGAGACCACATGGCGGGGTTCGCCGCGCACCAGCACCTGGTCGCCCCCGGCCGGCAACAGCACCTCGCGCAGCGTCATCTCCGGCGACAGCACGGCTCTGGCCTGGTCGATGTAGCCGATCTCAAGGTTGGTCCCGAGCGTGACCTCGCCGCTGTCCGCCGGGACCTGGCCCAACAGAACCTTGACCAGCGTGGTCTTGCCGGCCCCGTTTGGGCCGACGATCGCCACCCGGTCGCCGCGCAGGATGCGCGTCGAGAAGTTCTTCAGCAGCACCCGCTCGCCAAACGCCTTGGAGACCCCCTTGGCTTCGGCCACGCGCTTGCCGGAGATGCCTGAACTGGCCAAGCCCATGTTCAGCTCCTTGCGGCTGTCCTTCAGCCGGTCGGCCTTGTCCTGGCGCAGCGACTGGAGGCGCCGCTTGCGGCCTTCGTTGCGGGCGCGCCGGGCCGTGACGCCGCGGGCCATCCAGTGGGCCTCGCGCTGGATGAAGCGGTCGAGCCGACGGGCCTCCTCCAGCTCCTGGGCGGTGATCTTCTCGGCCCAATCGTCGAAATGGGCGAAGCCCTTCTCCAGCCGCTTGACCTGCCGGTACTCGAGCCAGAACGAACGGCGGGTCACCCGCTCGAGAAAGGCCCGGTCGTGGCTGACGATCAGGGCCGCGGCGCGGGAGGACGCGAGTTCCTCCTCAAGCGTCTCGATGGCCAGGATGTCCAAGTGGTTGGTCGGCTCGTCGAGCAGGATGACGTCGGCGTCCTCGGCGAAGGCGCGGGCCAGCGCCGCCCGACGGATCTCGCCGCCGGAGAGGCCCTGCGCGGCCTTGCCGGGGTCGAGGCCGAAGTCGGTAAGGCGGGCTTCGGCCATGTAGGTCTGGGCCCCGCCGGCGGTGGCGTAGTCGAGGAGGGTCGCGCCGATGATTTCCGGCTCCTGCGGCACGAAGGCGATGCGGGTCCCGGCGGCGACGTTGCGCTCGCCGCCGTCCGGATCGATCTGGCCCGCCAGGATGCGCAGCAAGGTCGACTTGCCGGCCCCGTTGCGGCCGACCAGACAGGCCCGCACCCGCGCATCGAGTGCAAGGTCGACGCCGTCGAACAGCATCAAGGGACCGTCGGCGAGCCGGACGTCCTTCAGGGCCAGGATGGGGGCTTTCATCGCGGCGGGACATATAGCCCCGGGCGAAGAGCGCAAGGGTGGGACGGCTTTGCGGACCGCTAACTAGCGGTCCAGGTTGCGGTCGAGCAGGCGGTCAATGTCGTCGTGGCCGCCGTCGCGGTCCCAGTGGTTATTCACAGGGCTGTAGAACTCCGCCACAACCAGCGGGCCGGCCACCGGCCCCTTGGCTATGTAGCCGGCCGCCCGATAGCCGGACGCCTGCTTATGATTGCCCGCCAACACATAGACCAGCGAGGCGTTGCTGCGCCCGATTTCGTCGGCGATCACCTCGGCGCCGCTCAGGCCGGCATGCACTGCCGTGTGCTTGCGCCCGTGGCCTACCTCGACATCGGCGTCGTGGCCGCGGCTGTTGATGTGGAAGACGCCGAACAGCCGCACGTCGGCTTGGTCGCCGTTGGTATGGACGTGGACGAACGGCACGTCGACGTCGGCGCGGTCACCCTGCTCGGCCCCATAGCTGACCGGGAGCGGGTCGCGATAGACCGGCACCAGGGTGTGAAGCTGCGCCCGCGCCGGCGCCAGCGCCTCGGATGGCGTCTCGCCCCGCAGGGGCGTGAGCCGTAGCCGCACGGTCTCTCCGCGATGGCCGGCGTAGTCGCACCACTGGCCGTCGGGTGACTGCGCCCTCCGCGTCAGGTCGCCTTGGATGGCGGGGCAATCCAGCTTCGCCGGGGTGCGCAGGGGCGGGCCATCCGGCCGTACGCCGGCGTGGGCGAGCGTAGCCGCGGAGGCGGCCGCCACAGCGACGGCGACCAGGGACGGGGCTTTGCGCATGGAACGGCGCCTTCCATCAATTCTTGCTGCTGGTGGTGTCGGGCTTGGCCGCGGCGGAGTCCAATGAACTCGCGGTAAGGCTACCAAGCGGCTCAACCGGTGAGGGAGCCCTGGAACCTTGCGAAAAAGACCGCCCAGGCGCCGAATTCGACCGCCAGGCAGGCCGCCTGGATCCGAGGCCGCCGGACGAAGATCGCCGCCACCACCGCCACCAGGGTCATCGGCAACACGACGATGTCCTGCCGCAGGAAATAGCTGCCATGCGAGGCGAGATCGTAGGCTGCGTTGTAGGCTAGGCCCACCGCGCTGAAGATGGCCCAGGCCGTCAGATACTTTCGCCCCTGCTCGCGATGGAACGCCGGCAGGTCGATGTCGCCTTCGGGCGCGACCCGC
>DASXKT010000203.1:0-4141 GCA_036496685.1 Phenylobacterium sp. | reverse complement strand
CAAACGCGGTCGCCCCCCGGGGGGGTCGATATTGCATGCCGATCGGAGGTCAATCTTGGCCGCCGGCTGACGGCCTGAAGCGCTTCGATGACGCGTCCGGGCCTGGGTGCCCGACCACGTTCGCCAGGCCGATCAACTGCTCGCTGCTGCGCGGTCGCACCCGCTCGGCGGCGCTGAAGGTGTCAAACGGCGCGCAAACGTGACCCCCGATCGGCGTGCAAAAATGACCCCCCTGGCGCCGGAGTTTGCAGTCGCCCGGCGGCGTAGCGCGGAGCCCTTGCGTAGCGCAGCGCGTAGCCGACGGGCGCACCCCTCGGGTTGGGTTTAGGACCGGTGTTTGAGCCGCCAGCTGTCGTTGCCGGTTTCGACGATGTCGCAGTGATGGGTGAGCCGGTCGAGCAGGGCCGTGGTCATCTTGGCGTCGTCGAAGACGCTCGGCCACTCGCCGAAGGCCAGGTTGGTGGTGATGATCACCGAGGTGCGCTCGTAGAGCTTGCTGATCAGGTGGAAGAGCAGCTGACCGCCGGACCGCGCAAACGGCAGGTAGCCCAGCTCGTCGAGCACGATGAGATCAAGGCGGGAGAGCTGGGCGGCCAGGTTGCCGGCCTTGCCGCGACGGGCCTCGTCTTCGAGCCGGTTGACGAGATCGACAAGGTTGAAGAAGCGGCCGCGGGCCCCGGCGCGCACCACGTTGGCGGTGATGGCGATGGCCAGATGGGTCTTGCCGGTGCCTGTACCGCCGACCAGCACGACGTTGCGGCGGTTGGTCAAGAAGGCCCCGTCGTGCAGCGATCGCACCAGACCTTCGTTGATCGGCGAGCCCTCGAAGCTGAAGGCCGAGAGGTCCTTCATCACCGGCAGCCTGGCGGCGGTCATGCGATAGCGGATGGACGCGGCCTGGCGGTGGGCGGTCTCGGCCTGCAGCAGATCGGCGAGCATCTCCATGGCGGTGCGATTGCGCTGCAGGCCCGTGGTGACCGCGTCGTCGAAGGCCCCGGCCATGCCCTTCAGGCCCAGTCGCCCCAGGGTCTCGATCATCTCATGCCGCTGCATGGGAGCCTCGCAGCAAGTCGTAGCGGGCGCAGTCGGCGATCGGCGGGTGGCGCAGCTGCAGCGCCTCAGAGGTCATGATCCCCGCCGGTCGTGGCGGCTCGCGTCGCCGGGCGAGGATGTTGAGGATCAGGTCGTCGCTGGCGACCCCGGCGTCCAAGGCTTCACGCGCCGCCTCGTCGACCGCCTCCAGACCGTCGTCGAGCACCGCGGCCAGCACGCGCACGAAGCGTCGGTCGGCCTCGTCGCCGCGGCCCAGCTGCTTCCGCAACCGGGCCAAGGCCGGCGGCAGGGACCAGTCCTGGAAGGGTGCGCCGTTGCGCAAGGCCCCAGGCTTTCGCGCCAGCACCGGCAGGTAGTGCCAAGGATCATAGATCGTCCGGTCGCGCCCGAAGCTGCGCGGGTGCTCGGCGACCACCTCGCCGTCACAGAGCACCATGAGCCGGTCGGCATAGGCGCGGATCTGCACCGCCCGGCGCGCCGCCCTGGCCGCCACCGAGTAGCGGTTGCGGTCGAAGCTGATCAGGCAGGTGGCCTGGGCCACGGCCTCGATCTGGTGGAAGCCATCGAAGGGCCCGGCAAACGGCGCCAGGAACGGCTGCTCGGCCTCAAACACCTCCCACACCGTCTGGTCCCGTTGCTCGGGATGGCGGTCGCGCCGGGCCCGCCGCTCGCACTCGGCCTCCAGCCAGCCGTTGAGCTCCTCCAGGGTCTTGAAGCGCAGGCGCGGCTTGAAGATGTTGTCGCGGGCATAGCCCACCTGGTTCTCGACCTGGCCCTTCTCCCAGCCCGACGCCGGCGTGCAGGCCACCGGCTCGATCAGATAGTGCGAGCACATCTGCTCGAAGCGCCGGTTGAAGCGCCGGGTCTTGCCCGCAAACACCGCGTCTACGGCGGTCTTCATGTTGTCGTAGATCCCCCGCGCGGTGACCCCGCCGAACAGCGCAAAGGCGCGGGCGTGGGCGTCGAACACCATCTCCTGGGTCTCGCGCGGATAGGCTCGGAGGTAGAACCGCCGGCTGTGACACAGCCGCAGATGCGCCACCTTCACGGTCATCGGCTTGCCGCCGATCTCAACCTGATCGTGGCTCCAGTCGAACTGGTAGGCGTCGCCCGGCGCAAAGCTCAGCGGTACGAACGCCTCGACCGGCGAGCTGACCCCGCGGCGCTTGAGCGCCCAACGACCAGCATAGCGACGCACCGCGTCGTAGCCGCCGTCGTAACCCTCGCGCCCCAGAAGGTCGGTGATCCGCGTCAGGGTCAGTCGGTCCTTCCGGGCCGCGACGGCGTTGGCCTGAAGCATCCCCTCGAGCCGCGCGATATACCCGCCCAGCTTCGGATGCGGCTGCTCACTGCGCGCGTACTCGAACGCCGTACCGCCCGACCTCAGAACCTTGCGCACCGTGTTGCGCGACAGCCCCAGCTCCCGCGCGATCGTCTTCACGCCCTTACCCCGCGCGAAATGCTCGCGCCGGATCTTCGACACCGTCTCCACGACCAACATCCCCGTCACGACCCGCAGCTGCACAAGCCGCCGATCTGGCCATCAAAGCCTCAAAGACAGGGGGTCAATTTTGGACGCCGATATCCCCGAGATGGGGGTCAATCTTCCACGCCGATTCACAATTTGAGGATCGTCTCCCCCTCTAACCGATGTCAGGATGTGATGCCAAAGGACGTCGATCGCTTTCTTGCCCGGGCCCCCATCCTCGAGGAGGGCCCTTCGCTCGGCCGGGTGTTCGCGGTCGTCCGTGAGAGTTGGTTGCTGAGCGAAGACCCGAGGGCGATCGGGCCACGCACAGAACTCCTGGCCACCCGCCGCACGGCGCTCGAGGCCGCCGATCTCGCGCGCGAGGGCGCCGCAGAGTTCGACCGGCACGGATTCCACAGGCCATCCGGCGCGTGGTGGGCCTCCGATGGCGTCCGTCTTCATCGCTTCGCCGTCCGCTCTCACCGACCCACTGCCCCGCGTCTAGTCGTGGGCTCCGGCCTCGCGGCCTTGGCTGCGCTTGCCGCTGTTGCGCTCTTCAATGCCGTCAGGAAGACAAGCAAGCGGCCGCGGAGCCGTGCCTGAGGCAGTCCGGGGTGCCCCTCCGATTTTCGCCACCTCCGGACGGCTCCTCAACGCACAGCCCATCGAGGACCCAACAACTATCCGCAGATCGACTGCAGACTGTGGCGACGGTCAGCCGACTGATCGCAGCATCACGCGCGGGGGCGAGAGGCCGATGGGCCGATGGGACGATCAGGAAAAGCGCACCTGTGCGGTCTTGTCACGATAGTCCTGCTTAGGGTCGCGCCCCAGGAGGACGCGGATGCCCGCGAACATGCTGTTGTCGTTCTCCCAAATCTGCGCCTCCGCCGGCTCGAACCGCAGGAGCTGCAGTTTTGGATCGGTCTTTCCACCCTCGAACCAGGCGGCGACAAATGGATTCCAGAGGCGCTCGATCAGCGCCGGGTCGTTGTCGGCGACGAGCTCGCCGTCGATCGCTGCGAAGAGATCGTGTCCCTTGCCGGCAAATACGATCTGGGCTTCCTGCCGCTCGCCGAGCGCTTCCACGAGGTCGGTTTCGTTGGAGGTGAAGATGTAGAGCGGACCGCGATCGGCATCCTCATCGAACTGAACGGTCATGGGTTGCGGGGGGCCGCCACCCTCCCCGGCCAGCCGCAGCATCACGGTGCGATCGGATTTCAACGATTTCCGAAGTTTAGTCTCGAGTTCCGCGGGTGTGGGCATGTCTGTCTCCATTGGGTGTGCTCCAACCCGAGCCTGCGTCAGGGCTGATCCGCATCGCGGACGGAGCATAGAAGTGGCGGACAGCGGCTGGTTATCGATCGCGACACTTGTCGTCGACGACCAGGGCTGACGTACGCGGAAGGAACGCCGGTCGACGACCCTTCCGTAGTCATCCTATTGCCGAGAGCCTCCGGCGGGCGCGTAGAGCGGAGCCCAGGCCAAAGAAGCCCAGGATCATCATCGCCCAGCTGGCGGGCTCGGGTACGCCGCCGCCGCCTCGGACCACGCCGCCGCCCGTTGTGGTGATTTCAACCTGGCGCAGGCTGTCGACGTTCTCCGGGGTCGTGTGGTCCG
>DASXKT010000202.1:0-4383 GCA_036496685.1 Phenylobacterium sp. | reverse complement strand
TCAATCGGGGCTACGGCGGGCGTTTCGGCGTCGACCGGCCCTCACGCGCCGCGCGGATCTGAGGCCTGTGTTCGAAGACCTTCGGCAGTATGAGGCGACGACCCACTTCAACGGTCAGAGCATTGTCGTCGTCCTGAATGGCGCGGCGGCGACGGGCGAAAGCTACTGCCTGGCCCACCACGTCCAGGTCCAGGATGGGGCGGCGCAGCCTTATGGTCGCTTCGATCCGCTACCTCGACACCTTCGCCAAGCAGGCGGGGCGCTGGTTGTTCAGCGAGCGGCGGCTAATGGTGGACTTGATCGAGACACGGCCTCTTTGAGAGCTCCGCCGCGATAAGAAACTCCTGATGTTCTATCGTCGCAATTATAAGATAAAACTTATTGACTAACTACATTAAAATAAGATATTTCTTATTTCATGGTGACCGCATCCGAACAACTCGACCGGCGCTTTGCCGATCTTCAACCCTTCGCGTCGGCGGCCGTGCGGCCACCGCGCGGTTGGATTCGTGCAATCCGGGATGGACTTGGCCTGACCGCCGGCCAGCTCGCGCGCCGCATGGGCGTGAAGCAGCCGCGCATCACCGAATTGGAGAAAGGCGAGGCGAGCGGCAGGATCACCATCCAAAGCCTGGAGCGCGCAGCCGAAGCCATGGGTTGCCGCCTGGTCTACGCCCTCGTGCCGATGCGTCCGCTGTCTGACACGATCGACCAGCGCGCCGTATCGCTTGCCAGCCAGCAACTCGCTTCGATCGAGCAAACGATGCGCCTCGAGAACCAGGGCGTGAGCGACAAGGCGCGCCATCACGAAGCCCTGGCGCGCCTGGTCAGCGAGTTGAAACGCAAGCCCGCGCGCTTGTGGGACGGGCCGTGAGCGATCTCTTCGTCGAGCCAGATGACGCGACGCCACTCTCGCCGGAGGAACGCGAAGGCCTGATCCCCACTCACATCGCCTTGCGCCGCGAACTCAACGAACTCGAGCAAGAGAACATCGTCGAGGCCAATATCTGGGGGTTCCAACGCGCGCGGGATCCCGTCGATGAGCGGTTCGGCCGCGACCTGCACAAGCGGATGTTCGGCCAGGTGTGGCGCTGGGCCGGGGCCTACCGCAAAACCGACAAGAACATCGGAGCGCCGCGCGCAACCATCCTGCCGCGGCTCTACGAGGTGTTCGACAATGTGGGATACTGGTCGATCAACAAGACCTTCGCGCCCGATGAGATCGCGGCGCGCTTCCACCACGGCCTGGTCTTCATTCACCCGTTTCCGAACGGCAATGGCCGGTGGTCACGCCTGATGGCGGACCTGCTGCTGGCCCGCCTGGGACAGCCGCGCTTCACGCTGGGCGCCAGCGCTCTGCGCACGCCCGACGAAGCCCGCGCCGCCTACATCTCCGCGCTTCAAGCGGCCGACCAACACGACTTCGGACCGCTCACCGCATTCCTCCGATCCTGACGGCTTAGGGCTGACCAGCTTGCAAGCCGGCCCTTGCGCCGGGCGCCTGTGCTTGACCAGACCGGTTTGGGGCAGGGAGGAGGGCGGCCGGTCCGTAAGGCCGCGGAACTACGATCCGTACGGGATCGCTGCGTGGTGTCTCGCGCCGGCCTGCGCTTTTCGACGCCCTTCGTCCGGCCAGGCCTCAGCGCGCTTGACCATTCGCGCTACAGGGGCACGAGGCTTGCGCGCTCGCCGTGGCGGGCGACGAGCCGCATCGGTTCTCCGCGGATGAACAGCCTGTCGACCTCAATCGCCGTCCAGCCCCTCGGCAATACGACAGGGGCGGCGGGCCAGGTCTCCGGCGCGTCTTCGTTCGGCTGAAGTCGCGGAAGGCCCAGCAGAAGGCCCGACAGGAACCCGCCCATGTTGGCGAAGAACGGCCCGGCTTGAGGCTGTTCCGGGAAGCGATCGGCGCGGTATTCGAGGATCTGGTTGAACCGGCCGTGGGCGAAGGCGGCATAGCCATCGTCGAACAGCTTCAGGGCGAGGTTGCGGTCCCCGGCCCGCGCCGCCCAGACGCCGTAGAGCGCCGAGAGCATGGGACTGCCGATGTAGGCGTCGGCGTGAGCGAGATAGAAGTCCAAGGTGGCTTTTTCGTCTGGCTCCTCGAGGGGATAGCCCAAGGGCCACAGCCCCATGAGCGGGTCGGGGGTCGCGCCCTTTTCCTCGCTGATCCGGAAACCGTCGTGGGACACCACCACCCGGCCGCGGCGCGGCACGATCATCCGCTCGGCCATGTCCCGCCATGGCGCGGCGATGTCGCGGCCCAGTCGACGCGCCGCGCTGATCGCCTCCTTGAGCACGACCACGGCGGCCATGTTGGTGTAGGCGGCGTTGTCGACCGGGTTTTCGCGCTCGGCGATGCCCATGGACGCGCGGATGGCGTAGCCCTGGCGCATGCGCCTGCTGCGCGTCGCCAGCCAGTCGGCGACGCCTGAGAGCACCGGCCAGGCCTTCTCACGCAGGAATTCCCCGTCGCCGGTCAGGTTCGCGTGCAGGGCGAAGGCGTGCGCGACATCCAGCGAGACGTGGTCTTCGTGCCAGGCGGCCCTCCCGGGCGCCGGCGCGGCCTCGGCGCCCGTGGAAGGCGCGCTCTCCCAGGCGAACTGAGCGCCCCTACGACCCATCAGGCGCGCGTTGGCCCGGGCCGCCGGCAAGGTGCGGAACCGGTAGTCGAGGATCGCACACGCGGCCTGGGGCTGGAGCAGGGAAAGCACCGGGACGACGAAGGCCTCGATGTCCCACATCACGTGCCCGTAGTAGTAGTGGTAGTCGTGCCAGGTCGCGAGGCCGAAGATCGAGGTGGAGGCGGGCGCCGAAGCGTGCGTCGAGGCGTTCAGGTAGAAGAACGCCGCGTCGGCCAGGGCCTGCCATCGGG
The DNA here is from genome assembly GCA_036496685.1 of Phenylobacterium sp. Lineage (GTDB taxonomy): Bacteria > Pseudomonadota > Alphaproteobacteria > Caulobacterales > Caulobacteraceae > Phenylobacterium. Next base: position 1,508 of record DASXKT010000202.1, on the reverse strand, counting down.
TGTCGGCGCCGACGAGGCGGATGCGGCCCTTCCACAGTTCGGCCCAGGCGGCGCGGTTCTCGCGGCGGATGGCGTCGAAGCCGTCGGACCGCGCCTTGGCCGCCAGGCGCCCGGCCTGCTGGTCGGGCTCGCTGTGCAGGACGTGCGGGACCACGCTGGTGATCAGCCGGAGGCGATAGGGGCTCCCGCGTCGCGCTCGGACGGCGTAGGTGCTTTGCAGTTTCTGGCCGGCGAACGGGGGCCTCTCGGGATCATTCGCGCCTGCGGCCAACAGCTCCGTGACATAGGCGCACCCGACGCGGCCGCCGCCGCCAGGGCTTTCCCAGAGCAGCACGCCGTCGCAGGCCGGCTCGGCTTCACCCGGGGTCTGCCGCAGGCTGCGCAAGGCGCGGCCGCCGACGCCCCCGGCGTCCAGGCCCGTGCGCACCTGGATCTCGCAGGGGCCGTCGACCCGCAGGGTAAGCTCCTGGCAAACCAGGGTTGGGTCTTCTCGGCTGGCGAAGGTCAGGACCTCGCACAAGACCTCGCGGCCGCAGGCTCGGAAGGCGAAGCCGCTGGTGAGTTCCCCGGTCGCGAAATCGTAGGCCTGCTTCAGCGCGCCGACGCAATGGGCCATGTCGGAGAGCCAGACGCCGTTCACTGCGAGGTCCCCAGCCAGGGGATAGGGCGCAATTGCTGCAGCTTCGATGCAGCGCTGCGGATGCTCGCCGGCAAAGCCGCTGACGAGCGCCATGCCGGCTTGCAGCGGAACCGGGCGCACGCGCAGGCCGATGAGACCGTTGCTCACATAGGCCGGCAGCTCGCGGTCTCCGCGTCCGGTCGCCTCGGGAGGATTGATTGGACCTGTCATGCCCCGCCATCCGTACGTGGTGCGGCGCTTCAACACGCAGACCTTGCTGCCGTTCCAGAAGGCCGCGGGCTGGCGGTTCACGCCGACCGCAGGGAGTGTGAATGGCTGTCGGCCGCTCGATGACGATGGCGCCCTGCAACCGCAGAACGCGTCCTGGCGAGCCGGCCAGGCGATCGATGGATCTGCTGTCGCTCAGGTCGCCTTGAACGTCCTGCCCACGGCGCCGCTGTCTGGACCGTCGGGACCGGCCTTCCGCTGCGAGGTCTTTCCGGTCCGCTTCGTCTCGGTCTTGGAGACCGTTCCTTCCCGCTCGCCCAGCGGCTGGGCGGCGTTGGCCTCGCGGCCCTTCGTGGTGTCGGACTTGGGCATGTGGTTTTCCTCGGCAGGCCATGTCGCAACGCCTCGTCCAGGCCGAGGTTTCGTGGCCCCGGTGCGCCCGCGGCGAACGATTTGTCATGCTGCGGCGGTTTTTGGCGTGAGGCGCCGGAGCTCGAGTCGCGGAGGCGGTTTCCCATGCCCGAGTGGGATTTCCGCGGCTCCTGAGCCGCCTGAGCGTCGCCGGCGCGATCTCAGGGAGCCCGGGCGGCGAAAAAGCCCTGATCTTGCGACCAGGGCTTTCCGCCGAACGACAGTGGGTTGCTGCCGGAGAGCGAACCTA
>DASXKT010000201.1:0-2501 GCA_036496685.1 Phenylobacterium sp. | reverse complement strand
GCCGGCTTCGCGGCCTCGCCGGCCACGACATAGTTCATCGCCACTTCGCCGAGGTCGGCCGCCTGCTCCGGAAAGTCATGGGGCACGAATGTTCGCGTGGCCGGCTTGGCTTCCATTTCACCCTCCGAAGACCGTCCGCAGGCGCTTGGCCTCGCCCGACCGAATGAGCTCAGCGTGACTGAGGGGGTTAGCGGTAACCAGACTCGCCGAACATCAGCAATCGCTTGCAGCAGTCCCGGCCATCAACCGGGCCTCAGGCGGCCTGGGCTTCGTCTTTTGGCATGTAGGCCAGGAGCGGGGCCGCCTTCACCGTCAGTTCGTCGCCGGCGTAGGGCGCGCCCTTGCGCTCGATCTCGTCGAGATAGCGGCCGAAATCGATGGCCGCGGTGGTTAGCTTCAGGTCGGCGACACTCATGCCGCACTTGCGCAGGTCGGTGACCTGGGCCTGCATGGAGCGCATTGCCTGGACGGGATCGCTGCCGACCGCTGCGATCGCCGAGCGCAGGATCTTCAGCGCCTGCGCCAGGCGTTCCGAGTCAGGCGTGGCGCGTGCGTCCGAGCGGCGCTTCAAGGCTCCGGTGTAGTCGCCGGAGTTGAACCGCCGCCTGTCGGGGCCGACGTAGCAAACCGCTTCAACCCAGTCGCGCTGGCGAAGCGTCACCGCCTCCAGCCGCCGCAGCAGGTCCTTCAAGGTGAAGGGCTTGCGCAGGAATTCGTGAACACCACCGTCGCGGGCCGCCAGGATGCTGGCCGCGGTCGCCTGACCAGTGACCAGGATCACCGGCGCGTAGCGACACGGCAGGTGGCTGCGGCGCAGGTCGCGGGTGAAGGCGACGCCGTCCACCGGCGTCGGACCGTGCTCGGCGAAGATCAACTGCGGCTCGAAGCTGACTGCTACGCGCAGGGCCTTTTCCTCGGTCTCCGCCACGCAGATCTGCGAGCGGGCGATGTCGCGCATCAGTTCGCCGATCAGCCGCGAGCTGGCCGCCTGTGGATCGACGATCATCACCCGCTGCAGCATGGGCGCCATGCGCTGGATGATCTTGGCGTCGGTATTGAACAAGGGCGGCGCGCTCCGGCTGTCCCCCGTTAGCTAAACCGCCTCTGGTAAAGAACGCCTTGACGATAACCACGTTCAACCAACGATCTAATCCTGGAACGGGTCCCGCATCAGGATGGTGTCGTCGCGCTGCGGGCTGGTGGAGAGCAGCGCCACGGGGGCAGCGATCAGCTCCTCGATCCGCCGGACGTATTTCACCGCGCTGGCCGGCAGGTCGCGCCAGGACCGCGCGCCCTGGGTCGTCTCGCTCCAGCCCTCCATCTCTTCATAGACCGGCGTCAGTTGCCCCTGTGCCTTGAGGCCGGCGGGCAGGTAGCTCAGCGTCTGGTCGCCCAGCCGATAGCCCGTGCAGATCTTGAGCGTCGGCAGCCCATCCAGGACGTCGAGCTTGGTGAGCGCGATGCCGTTGATGCCGTTCAGGGCGACGGACTGGCGAACCAGCGCGGCGTCGAACCAGCCGCAGCGTCGGCTGCGGCCGGTCACCGTGCCGAACTCCTTGCCGACCGTCCCCAGGTGCTGGCCGACCTCGTCGGTGAGCTCGGTGGGGAACGGGCCCTCGCCCACCCGCGTGGTGTAAGCCTTCACGATCCCCAACACATAGCCCGGCCCCTTGGGCCCGAGGCCGGAGCCCGCCGCGGCCTGGCCGGCCACGGTGTTGGATGAGGTCACGTACGGATAGGTGCCGTGGTCGACGTCGAGCAGCGCCCCTTGCGCGCCCTCGAACAGCACGCGCTTTCCCGACTTCACCAGGTCGCCGAGCACCAGCCACGCCGGCTTGGCGAACGGCAAGACCAGGGGCGCAAGGCGTTCGAGCTCCGCGAGCAACGCCGCCCCGTCCGCCTCCGGCAGGCCCAGTCCGCGACGCAGCGGGGCGTGGTGGGAGAGCAGGCGGTCGATCTTGGCCTCCAGCGCCTCGCGGTCCGCGAGGTCGGCCACGCGGATCGCACGGCGCCCGACCTTGTCCTCATAGGCCGGGCCGATGCCGCGTCCGGTGGTGCCAATCTTGTTGACGGCCGCCGCCTCGCGGGCCTGGTCGAGGTCGCGGTGCAGCGGCAGGATCAGGCAGGCGTTGTCGGCGAGCACCAGCAGGTCGGGCGTGATCTGCACCCCCTGACCGGCGAGCTTCGCGATCTCTTCCAGCAGGTGCCAGGGATCGACCACCACGCCGTTTCCGATCACCGACAACTTGCCCTGGACAACCCCTGAGGGGAGCAGGGAGAGCTTGTAGACCTCGTTGCCGACCACCAGCGTATGGCCGGCGTTGTGCCCACCCTGGAAGCGCACGACGACGTCGGCTCTGTTGGACAGCCAGTCGACGAGCTTGCCCTTGCCCTCGTCGCCCCACTGGGCGCCGATCACGGTGACATTGGCCATGGGTACGATCCCTCCACCTGCCGGGAGAAGACCAGCCGCCCTTCGACAGGTGCTCGGCGTCTGGCTT
>DASXKT010000200.1:0-6254 GCA_036496685.1 Phenylobacterium sp. | reverse complement strand
GCCCGGGATAGGCGAAGGTCACGTTCTCCAGCGAGACCTCGCCCCGCGCCGGCGCGGGCAACGGCACCGGATGGGCCGGGGCGGCGATGGTGGGCCGCGACGCCAGGATCTCGGAGACCCGCTCCATGGCCCCGGCCGCTTTCTGGACGTCGCCCCAGGTCTCGCCGAGCGCGCCCACCGAGCCCGCGGTCATCACCGCCAGGAACACGAACTGGAAGAGCACGCCCCAGCTCATCGCGCCGGTGAGCGCGGAGCTGACGCCCAGCCAGAAGATCCAGACCACGCCGCCGAAAACCAGCGCGATGGCCGCGCCGGTCATCATGGCGCGTGCGCCCATGCGCCTGAGCGAGGTGCGGAAGGAGCCCTCCACCGCCTCCCCAAACCGCGCCGCGCCCGAGGCCTCGCGGCCGAACGCCTGGACGATCTCCAGCGCGTCCAGCGTCTCGCCGGCGTGGCCGATGGCCGCGGCGAACTGGTCCTGGGTGGAGGCGGTGAGCTTGCGCACCTGGCGGCCGAACAGGAAGAGCGGCGCGATGACGAACGGGAAGGTGATCAGCACCAGCCCGGTCAGCTTCGGACTGACGACGATCATGTAGGCCAAGCCGCCGATCAGCATCAGCACGTTGCGCAGCGCCACCGAGATCGAGGTCGTCAGCAGGTTCTCGACGATCTGGATGTCGGTCGTGAGCCGCGACAGCACCTCGCCCGTCCGGGTCATCAGGAAGAACGCGGGGTCGAGCGAAAGGATGTGGGCGTAGGTGGCCTTCCTGAGGTCAGCCACGATCCGCTCGCCGAGCTTGGTGACGAAGAAATACCGAAACGCCGAGGAGAGCGCCAAGGCGAGCGCCATGCCGCCCAGGAGCCAGAACCAGGGCGCCACGGTTCGGGCCGAGGCGTTGGCCGCGACAGCCTGCGTCACATGGTCAGCCAGCAGCCGCACGGCCCCGGTGAGCCCCAGGCTCGCGGCCGCCGCCGTCACCAGGAAGACGCCGGCCGCCATGGCGTCCAGCCGGTGGCCTGCGGCAAATGGGATCAGGCGGCCGAGGGCGCGGATATTGCGGCTCTTCGGCCGACGCTCGGCGGCCTCGTCCAGCGTCTGCGCCAGGGCCTGTCCAGCAGTGGGCCGTCCGGCCGCGACCGTCTCGGCCCCCAGGGCGGCTACAGGGGGCTCACTCATCTACGCTCACACCTTGCATTTGCGGCGGCGGTTCTCTATACGCCCGGCTTCCTCGAACGGCCCCCTCTGGAAAGAGGCCGCCGATCACTTTCGACGCTGCTTTACGTCAGGCGCTCATCCGATGAAACAAGACACCCATCCGGACTACCACTTCATCACCGTGGTGATGACGGACGGCACCACCTACCAGACCCGTTCCACCTACGGGAAGGAAGGCGCCACGCTGAACCTGGACATCGATCCGAAGACGCACCCGGCGTGGACCGGTGGCGGCCACCAGATGCTCGATCGCGGCGGCCGCGTGTCCCGCTTCAACGCCAAGTTCGGCGGCTTCACGCGCAAATAGCGCCTGGCGCCTCATCTCCGCGAGAGCGGGGATCGGGGCTCTAGCCGGTCCTGAAGACGAAAACGCCGCGGAGAGCGATCTCCGCGGCGTTTCGCGTGTCTGGCGTCCGGCGCTTCAGCTTCCGAAGGCGGTCTTCAGCCTGTCCTGCTGCGACAGTACCGGGTGCGGCGCCTCGTCGGCCGCGCCCTCGATGTACATCCGCCGGTCGAGGTGGCGGACGCGCTCATAGAGCCGCTCGGAACGGTCCAGCAGCATCAGAAGTTCGCCGGGCAGGCCGTCGGGCTCGCCGTTCGCGCGGCAGACCTCCTCGCCGGTCAGCCGATAGCGCTCTTCGCAGGCGGCGATCGGCGGCATGTCGCCCTCGCGCACCGCACGCTGAACCAACAGCCAGGAAGCGACCTGCATCAGCCGGGTGGTGAGCCGCATGCTTTCGGCCGCGTAGGCGAGCGCCGCATTGCGGGACAGGAGCTTGGAGGCTTGGCGGCCGGCGCCGTCCAGATAGCCGGCGGTCTCCTCCACCAAGTCCATGCCCTCCTGGAAGGTGCGCTGGAACAATTCGGAACGGGCGAAGTCCTGGATGACTTCGGCGCGCCACGGCGTGGAGACTTTGGGATCGCTCATACGGTCGTCAACCTACACTCAGCCCGCAAAGCGGTCGCGAAAAACCATCCGTGCAACCCCTGTGCCACGCGATATGGACCATTTTGCGCCGGGTCTCGGGGCCAGATCAGCTCGGTCGGGCCCCAAAGAGAGCGTCGGCGGCCGCGCGGCCGGCGCGCTTGCGCTCGATCTGCGCCTGGGCCCGGGCGATCTCCGACTGCAGGATCTCGATCCGCTCTTCCAACTCGGCCACACCGAACAGTTCCAGGTCCTCGCGGACGGCTTCGATCAGGCGTTGGCCGCGACCGATACGGACTTCAGCCGGCTCTTCCATAACGGGCTTCCCTTTCCGGTTTCCCGATGGGGCGCTATCCAACCCCGCAAGCCGCCGGAGCGCAAGTTCGCGCGAAAGGCGAACTCACAGCTTTCCTGGAGCCGTCCACATGACGAAAACCATGACCGCGATCGCCATAGAGGGCGGCAAGGGTCCGGCGGAAGCGCTGAAGGCCGTCACGATTCCGCAGCCTGAGCCGAAGGAAGGCCAGATCCTGATCCGCGTGCACGCCGCGGGTATCAACCGGCCCGACATCATCCAGCGTATGGGCTTCTATCCGCCGCCGCCGGGGTCGCCGGAGACCATGGGCCTGGAGGTGGCCGGCGAGGTGGTGGTGGGCGCCGGGCGCTGGAAGGCCGGCGACAAGGTCTGCGCGCTGCTGGGTGGCGGCGGCTATGCCGAGTACGCCGTCTGCGACGCACGCCACGCGCTGCCTATCCCCCAGGGCCTTGGCTTCGTGGAGGCGGCGGCCCTTCCGGAAACGGTGTTCACGGTATTCGCCAATGTGTTCGAACACGGCGCCCTGAAACCCAGCGAGACCCTGATGTTGCACGGCGCGACCTCGGGAATCGGCACGACGGCCATCCAGATGGGCAAGGCCTATGGCGCAAAGGTCATCGCCACCGCCCGGGGAGCCGACAAGGCCGCCACGGCGCGGTCGCTGGGCGCCGACGTCGCTGTCGACACCAGCTTGGAAGATTTCGCCGAGGTGGCTAAGCGCGAGGGCGGTTGCGACGTCGTCCTCGACATGGTGGGCGGTGACTATTTCGCGAAGGATCTCGACGCCCTGAGGACCGGCGGCCGCATCGTCTTCATCGCCAGCCTGGGCGGCGGCGAGGTCACCCTACCCATCGGCCGGCTGATGCAGAAACGCGCGGTGGTCACCGGCTCGACGCTCCGGCCCCGCGACGCCGACGAGAAGGCGAGACTGGCCGCGGCTGTCGAGCGGCTCGCCTGGCCCTGGATCGAAGCCGGCAAGCTGAAGCCGCAGGTCGACGCCACCTTCCCCCTCGCCGAAGCCGCCAAAGCCCACGCGCATCTGGAAAGCGGCTCGCACGTCGGTAAAATTGTCCTGACCGTCAATTAAGGCGCCGTAAATCGACGATTCAGCGGGATGAGTGTTGCCCTGTGGCGACACCTTGGCCAAACCGCACATTCGAATCGAAGATTGCGTATGGCCAAGCCTACCGCCCCTCCCCTATGGCTCCCGGCGATTCAGAGAAAAACCGTCGATTTCAATGATCGTCGGTATCCGCTCCCCGGGAGGTCAAGTTGCATAACAAAGTTCGCTTACTAGCGTCCGGCGCATTTCTTTTTGCCGCCGCTGTCAATACTTCGGCACACGCACAAACCCAACCCGCAGCAGCTGCGGCGAGCGGCGCGACCATCGAAGAACTGGTCGTTACCGCTGAAAAGCGCAGCCAGAGCTTGCAGGAAGTGCCGATCGCTATCTCGGCCTACACCTCCGAAAAGCGGGACCTTCTGGGCATCAACTCCGTCCAGGACATGACCAATTTCACGCCTGGGCTTCAGTACTCGAGCCAGGGCGACCGGATTTCCCTGCGCGGCGTGGGTCGCCTGACCAACGTGCAGGCCGCCGACCCCGGCGTCGCCAGCTACTCGGACGGCGTCTACACCTCCTCGACCGTCGAAGCCGGCAAGACGCCGATCTTCGTAGACCGCGTCGAGGTGCTGCGCGGCCCGCAGGGCACGCTCTACGGCCGCAACTCCATCGGCGGCGCGATCAACGTGATCTCCAAGCGCCCGACGGAGGATCCCTATGCCGAAGTGCGCGCCACGATCGGCAACTACGGCCGCACGCTTCTCGAAGGTGCGGTATCCGGACCGCTGACCGAAGGCCTTCAGTTCCGCCTGGGCGGCAACTGGGAAAAGCAGCGTGACGGCTACTTCACGAACGTCGTCCCGGGCATGCCCAGCGCCGGCAACGTCATCGACCAGTACTACATCGAGGGCCAGCTTCAGGGTAAGTTCGGCGACCACCTCGAGGGCTGGGTGAAGGCGGCCATCGCCGGCTGGAACAACGGCTCGGGCGGCCCCGGCGCCAAGACGAGCTACACGCCGGGTCCGGTGAACCCGCTGGAGACGCTGCCGAGCGCGCTCTTCACCAACCCCGGCTTCGCCTGCTCGGGCCTGGTGACCAACGTCGTCAACGCTTCCCCGCTAGGCTGCGTCAACCCGGCTTCGACGGACAAGCGCAAGTTCGCGAACGACACGGCCGAGACGGTCTCGCTCGACGAGAGCTACATCATCTCCACGCAGTGGACCTACCACTTCGACAACTTCGACCTGAAGTACATCGGCGGGTTCGACAACTACCACTACACCCTGGTGCAGGACCTCGATGGTGGGGCGGTCCAGGCGTTCACGGTTCCGCTGAAGGCCGGCGCCACCTGCAGCTTCGTTCCGGGCTGCACCCCGGCGACCATCCGCCCGCGCTACGGCTCGACCTACCAAGAGGACAAGCGCTGGGACAGCCACGAGCTGAACCTCGCGTCGAGCGGCTCGGGCCCCCTGCAATGGCTGGCCGGCGCCTACTACTACCATGAGAGCTACAAGCAGCCGGTCTTCACGACCCTGTTCGACCAGACCGAGCTGAACGGTACGGTCTCCCCGGCCGTCCCGACCGTGACCGGCCCCGTCGGCAAGGTCTTCCAAAACCGGATCTACGACGACCGTCCGCAGCTGGAAGACACCTCCTACGCCGCCTACGGCCAGGTCGACTGGAAGTTCACCGACGCTTGGAAGGCCACGCTGGGCGTGCGCTACAGCCACGACAAGAAGGACGGGTCCGAATCCGTCCGCCTGATCTGCTACCAAGTGGCCGTGTGCGGCACCTCGCCGGAGAACCTCGGCACGCTCTCCCCGCCGGTGGATGTCACGGCCGCGACCGTCTATCTCGGCGGCCTGCCCAAGGGCGTGGTGGCGGGCGGCGTCAACGGCAGTGGTGTGACCTTCACGCCGGACGGCTTCGCGACCCGCCACTACGACGCCTCGTTCGAGGCCTGGACCGGCACCGCCGGCCTGCAGTGGGAGCCGGATCGCGATACCATGGCCTATGCCCGCTACAGCCGCGGCTACAAGGCCGGGGGCTTCAACGTCGGCATCTCCACGACCCTGGGTTCGTCGCCGTACACCGGCCCCGAGCACTCGGACGCCTTCGAGATCGGCCTGAAGAAGGACCTGCTGAACCACACGCTGCAGACCAACATCGCGGTCTTCTACTACAACTACGAAGACCTGCAGGCTCCGGTGACCATCGTGAACACCCAGGGTGGTCTCGCCCAGAGCCAAGGCGTCTTCCTGAACGTGCCGAAGGCCGTCAGCCAGGGCGTCGAGTTCGAAAGCATCTGGCAGCCCATCGACCACCTGCAGGTTGGCCTGAACTACTCGTACAACGACGCCCACATCAAAGAGCTGAAGGGCGTCGTCGATCCGAACGATCCCACCGGCGTGGCCGCCGGCGCCAAGCCGATCGGCGCCCTGACCACCTGCGGCGCAGCCGGCACGGTCTGCGACATCTACTCGGGCAACGTCGTGCGGGCGCAGGACCTCAGCGGCAATGCCCTGCCGAACGCGGCGCGGAACAAGGTGTCGCTGAACGTCACCTACACGGTGGATCTCGATAAGGGTTCGCTGTCGCCGTCGGTCAGCTACATCTGGCGCGATAAGCAGTACGGCTCGATCTTCGACCGGTCCTACTATCAGGCGCCGTCGTGGTCTCAGGTGGACGCCCGCCTGACCTGGAAGGATCGGGACAACAAGTACTCGATCATCGG
>DASXKT010000199.1:0-8504 GCA_036496685.1 Phenylobacterium sp. | reverse complement strand
GATCGTTTCCCATCAGCTGATGCTGCGCGCCGGTCTGATCCGTCAGGAGGCGGCCGGCATCTACGCCTGGCTGCCGCTCGGCCTCAAGGTGCTGAAGAAGATTGAGCAGGTGGTCCGCGAGGAGATGGACCGCGCGGGGGCTATCGAGGTGCTGCTGCCCACCCTGCAGCTCGCCGACCTCTGGCGCGAGAGCGGCCGTTACGACGACTACGGCGACGAGATGCTGCGCATCAAGGATCGCCATGACCGCGACCTGCTCTATGGGCCCACGGCGGAAGAGGTGATCACCGAAATCTTCCGGGCGTATGTGAAGTCCTACAAGGACTTGCCGAAGAACTTCTACAACATCCAGTGGAAGTTCCGCGACGAGCGCCGGCCGCGGTTCGGTGTCATGCGCGGCCGCGAATTCCTGATGAAGGACGCCTACAGCTTCGACATCGACGAGGCCGCGGCGCGCAAGTCCTACAACCGGATGTTCCTGGCCTACCTCAACATCTATGCGCGGCTGGGGCTGAAGGCGATCCCGGTGAAGGCCGATCCCGGTCCGATCGGCGGCGACCTCAGCCACGAGTTCATCATCCTGGCCGACACCGGCGAGAGCGAGGTGTTCGCCCACGGCGACCTCGTGGAGATGGGCGCGCCCGGTCCTGACATCGATTGGGACGGCGACCTGGAGCCCATGGTCGCCCAGCGGGCCCGGCTCTACGCGGCGTCCGACGAAATGCACGACGCTGCCCGCTTCGAGGCGGAGGTCCCGGCCGACAAGCGCATGACGGCGCGGGGGATCGAGGTCGGCCACATTTTCTACTTCGGGGAAAAGTACTCGAAGCCGATGAAGGCGCTGGTCACCGGTCCCGACGGCAAGGATGCCCCGATCCACGGCGGATCCTATGGCGTGGGAGTCTCGCGGCTGGTCGGCGGGATCATCGAGGCGAGCCACGACGAGGCTGGGATCATCTGGCCCGACGCCGTAGCGCCATTCGGGGCGGCCGTGGTCAACCTGCGTCCCGGCACGGCTGACGTCGATGCGGTGGCCGAGCAGGCCTACAAGGCGCTGACGGAGCTGGGCAAAGAGCCGCTGCTCGACGATCGCGACGAGCGCCCTGGCGCGAAGTTCGCGGCCCTCGATCTCGTCGGCATCCCCTGGCAGCTCATCGTTGGACCGAAGGGGGTCGCCGACGGCGTGGTCGAGATCAAGCGCCGCGCCACAGGCGAGCGTCAAACCCTGCCGCTCGACGCTGCCCTGAAGGCCATTTCAGGGTGACGATCGCGCAAGCCGAGGTTGGAGGCCGCGCGCCCCCCTTCGGGCCGTGGGAGCGGATGCTGGCGGGGCGCTACCTGCGCGCCAAGCGCAGCGAGGGCGGCGTCGCGCTGATCTCGATCATCTCGTTCATCGGCATCATGTTGGCCGTCGCGGTGCTGATCATCGTCATGTCGGTGATGAACGGCTTCCGCGCGGAGCTTCTCGGCAAGATCCTGGGCTTCAACGGCCATGTGTTCGTCACCGGCGCCGTCCTCGACGGCGCGGCGCGAGATCCAACCGTCGAACGCATCCTCAAGGTCCCGGGCGTCACCCAGGCCGTGCCGGTCATCGAGGCGCAGGCGATCGCCATGGGGCCCAGCCAGATCACCGGCGCCATCGTCCGCGGTCTCTCGCCAAGTGACCTGAAGAACACCCGCATCGTCGCGGGGAACATCACCAGGGGCGACATCAGAGGATTCGGCCAAGGCGAATACGGCGGCGATGTCGTGGTGGTCGGAGATCGCCTCGCCGAGCAGTTGGGCGTCAAGCCTGGCGACTCGATCTCGCTGATCTCGCCCTCGGGCGGCGCCACGGCTTTCGGCGGCACGCCGCGGCAGAAGTCCTATGTGGTCGGCGCGACCTTCACCGCCGGCATGAGCCAGTACGACCAGGCTTACATCTTCATGCCGCTTGAACAGGCCCAGCTATTCTTCGGCCGCGAGGACACCGTCGACGCCATCGAGATCCGGGTCGCCAACCCGGACAGGGCAGTGCAGCTCAAGGCCCCGATCACACGTGCGGCCGGACCCACTGCGCTCGTCGCTGACTGGACGCAACGCGACGCCTCCTACTGGGGCGCGCTGAAGGTCGAGCGCAACGTCATGCGCCTGATCCTCATGCTTCTCGTGGTGATCGCGGCGCTGAACATCATCTCCAGCCTGGTGATGCTGGTTAAGAACAAAGGCCGCGATATCGCCATCCTGCGGACCATGGGCGCGGGGCAGGGCTCGATCCTGCGGATCTTCGTCATGGCGGGCGCCACTATCGGGGCGCTGGGCACCGCCGCCGGGCTCGCCATCGGCGCGCTGGTCTCGCTCTACATCGGCCCCATCCAGTCCTTCGTCGAATGGGCTACCGGCCAGGCCGTGTTCTCCTCCGACGTCTATTTCCTCTCGCGCCTGCCAGCCAAGGTGGACTGGACTGAGGTGGCGATCATCGTCGGTTTCTCGCTCGCCGTGTCGCTGCTCTGCACCCTTCCGCCGGCCTGGCGGGCCGCGCGCCTCGATCCGGTGGAGGCGCTTCGCTATGAGTGATCCCGTCCTTTCGATCCGCGGGCTGGAGCGCAGCTATGTCACGGGCGCCGGCCCGCTGACCGTCCTGCGCGGTGTCGATCTCGACGTCATGCCGGGCGAGATCGTCGGGCTGATCGGGCCTTCGGGCTCGGGCAAGTCCTCGCTGCTGCACGCCGCGGGACTGCTGGAGCATCCGAACGCCGGGCGGATCACCGTCCTGGGCCGCGATTGCTCCGACCTCGCAGACCGTGAGCGCACTCGGGTCCGGTTGGCGAGCATCGGATTCGTCTATCAGTTCCATCACCTGCTGCCGGAGTTCTCGGCGCTCGACAACGTGGCCCTGCCGCTGATGATCGCGGGCCGGTCGCGCAGCCAGGCCCGAGCGAGGGCGGGGGAACTGCTCGGCGACCTCGGTCTTTCCACACGAAGTCATCACCAGCCGGCGCAGATGTCCGGCGGCGAGCAGCAGCGCGTAGCGGTCGCCCGCGCACTCGCCAATTCCCCGCGGCTACTCCTGGCCGACGAACCGACTGGCAACCTCGATCCACACACCTCCGGCGCGGTGTTCGAGAACCTCTACGACCTGGCGCGGAGCACAGGCGTGGCCGCGGTCGTCGCCACCCACAACCTCGAACTGGCCCGCCACATGGATCGCGTCTTCGCCCTCAAGGACGGGCACCTGGAAGCTCAGGCGAAAGCTTGACGGCGTAAAGCCAAAAGATCCGCGAACTCATTGTAAGACAGGCCTTTTCCAGACGCCCGGCCAAGCCTATCTTATAGCCGGGACGCTAACCCTTGGCCTGATGGCCTCGGCCTCTTTGGAGGCTTCCGTGAAAAAGACCCTCGCAACACTTGCCGGCATATCCCTTCTCGTCGTGGCCGCACCGGCGGCCGCACAACGCGGCGGCGGTGGCTGGGGTCACGGCGGCGGAGGCGGGGGCGGCTGGAGTGGTGGCGGGGGGATGTCCGGTGGCTGGAGCCACGGCGGCGGGAGCTGGGGCAACGGCGGCGGCGGCTGGAACCACGGCAGCGGTGGCTGGAGCCACGGCGGCGGACGCTGGAGCAACGGGGGGTGGCATGGTGGCAACGGATTCCACGGCCGCCCTGTCTTCGTCGGCGTCCCGGTGTTCACCAGTTTCGGCCTGGGCTTCGGATTTGGCTGGAGCGCTTTCAATCCGTGGTGGTGGGGCGGCCCATGGTGGTGGGGCTCCGGTCCGACCACGACCGTCTACGTGACGAGTTCCGGCACACCACTATCCCCGACCCAGGTCGCCCCCCCGGCCGGCGGCGAGCAGGCTCCCGCGGCTTGCGGGTCCTGGGCCTGGGATAACGAGAAGCAAGCCTACCACTGGGTTCCCTGCTAGCCGACCTCACTGAGTCTGCGGGGTCTCGACGCCTGACGGCAGGGTGTCGCGGTCGAAGATCCTCTGCTGTTCAGGATTCAGCCTCGCGTAGAACGCGTTGACCGCCGCGCCTTGGCGCCGGAAGTCGACCGCGTCCTGCGCCATGGTCGCCTCGATCAGCGCCACGCGCCTCGGCGTCGGCACTAGCGGCAGGAGTTCTGTCGTCGCCCGGTGGCGCGCCAGGGTCTGCGGATCCGGCGCCATCGCCATCGTGTAGTCGCGCCACGCCGTCTCCTGGCTGTCGTTCAGCCTAAGGTCGTCGTGTAGGCGGATCAATTTCGCGTTGACGGCCGGCTCACTATGAGGGGGCTGAGGCACATGTGTCTGCGCGAGCGCCTCGCCGCCCGCAGCCAAGGCGACGCAAAAACCCAGAACAAACCAACGCATGGCGCCAAACCCTGAAGCGCGACCCTCGCGAGCGTTATCGCACGGCCCCGCCGGGCTGGAAATCCAAAGCGGAGAGCGCGCCGGGCCGGTGAGTGCGGTCGATAACCGTCTTGACGCCCAGAACAAAAGGGGAATAAGAACGAAAGCGGAACGATCCCCAGCGTTGTCCACAACGACGCCCACAGAAGGATACAACTCATGGTTCGTCTGGCCCGAGAATCGCTGGCCTTTGCGTCAGTGGCGAGCTTTGTCTGGATGATGTGCGCGGTGGCCGCTCACATGGGCTGACAGCCATGCGGATGGGGGAGGCGGCAAGCGTGAGCGCAGAGGGCCCCACAGGCGGCGAAGGGGGCTTCGTCCATCTGCGCGTGCGGTCCGCCTATTCCCTGCTGGAAGGGGCGATCAAGGCTGACAAGATTGGGGTGATGGCCGCCGGCGAGGGAATGCCGGCGGTGGCGCTGACCGACCGGGCGAACCTGTTCGGGGCGCTGGAATTCTCCGTCTTGACCAAGGAGGCTGGTGTCCAGCCGATCATTGGGTGCGCGCTGCCGGTGACCGGCATTGGCGAAGGGCCCACCGAGCGCTGGGCCAAGACGCCGACCATCGTGCTCCTGGCGCAGAACGAGCAGGGCTACGCCAACCTGAGCGAGCTCTCCTCGTCGGCCTTCCTAGACGTGGACCCCGCCGACGAGCCGAACGTCTCCTGGAGCAAAGTCTGCGACCACGCCGAAGGCCTGATCCTGCTCTCCGGAGGGCCGGATGGCCCGGCAGACCCGCTGTTCGGCGCGGGCAAGACCAAGGAAGGCCGCGCAGTCCTAGATGAAATGCGCCGGGTGTTCGCCGACCGCTTCTACGTCGAGCTGCAGCGCCACGGCCTGCCCGCCGAAGCCGCGGCCGAGCCGGAATTGGTGGCCTTCGCCTACGAGACCGATGCACCGCTGGTCGCCACCAACGACGTCTATTTCAAGAACGCAGCCATGCACCTGGCGCATGACGCCCTGCTCTGCATCGCCGACGGCGCGTTCATCGGCCAGGACGAGCGGCGCCGGGTGAGCGCCGAGCATTGGTTCAAGTCGGCGGCTGATATGCG
Organism: Phenylobacterium sp.; assembly: GCA_036496685.1. GTDB lineage: Bacteria > Pseudomonadota > Alphaproteobacteria > Caulobacterales > Caulobacteraceae > Phenylobacterium. The sequence goes on along the minus strand of DASXKT010000199.1, from coordinate 3,089 downwards.
GGCGCTCTTCGCAGACTTGCCGGAGGCCTGCGACAACACCCTTGATATCGCACGCCGCTGTGCATTCGCGGTTCCCAAGCGCGACCCGATCCTGCCGCGGTTCCCGACTGAGGGCGGTCGCTCGGAGAACGACGAACTCGCCCACCAGGCCCGCGAAGGCTTGAAGGCGCGGCTCAAGATCAACCCCCCGTCGCAACCCATCGAAGTCTACGAAGAGCGGCTCGCGAAGGAGATCGGGGTCATCACCTCGATGGGTTTCGCCGGCTACTTCCTAATCGTCTCGGACTTCATGAAATGGGCGGTGGCCCACGACGTGCCCGTAGGGCCCGGACGCGGCTCCGGCGCCGGCTCGCTCGTCGCCTGGTCCCTGATGATCACTGGCCTGGACCCGCTGAAGTACGGCCTGATCTTCGAGCGCTTCCTGAACCCGGAGCGGGTGTCGATGCCCGACTTCGACATCGACTTCTGCCAGGAGCGGCGCGACGAGGTGATCACCTACGTCCAGCAGCGCTACGGCCGCGACCGGGTCGCCCAGATCATCACCTTCGGCACCCTGCAGGCTCGCGCGGTGCTGCGCGACGTCGGCCGCGTGCTGCAACTCCCGCTGGGCCAGGTCGACCGCCTGGCCAAGATGGTGCCGGCCAACCCGGCGAACCCGGTGACGCTCGCCAAGGCCATCGAGATCGAGCCCCGCCTGCGCCAGGCGCGCGACGACGACGAGGCGGTGGCGAGGCTCCTGGACACCGCCCTGCAGCTCGAGGGTCTCTATCGGAACGCCTCGACCCACGCCGCCGGCATCGTGATCTCTGACCGGCCGCTGACCCAGCTCGCGCCGCTCTACCGCGATCCGCGCTCCGAGTTGCCGGCCACCCAGTTCAACATGAAGTGGGTGGAAAGCGCGGGCCTAGTGAAGTTCGACTTCCTGGGCCTGAAGACCCTGACCGTCGTCGATCGGGCGATGAAGCATCTGGAGCGGCGCGGCGCCGGCTTTGCGCTGGAGACCCTGCCCCTGGACGACGCGCCGGCCTACGAAGTGATGGCTTCAGGCGCAACGGTGGGCGTGTTCCAGATGGAAGGGCAGGGGATGCGCGACACGCTTCGCCAGCTCCGCCCACAATCCCTGGAAGAGGTCACCGCGCTGATCTCGCTCTACCGGCCGGGACCGATGGATTCGATCCCGGCCTATGTCGACACCAAGATGGGGCGTAAGCCCTTAGACGTGCTGCACCCGCTGCTGGAGCCGGTGCTGACCGCGACCTACGGCGTGATCGTCTACCAGGAACAGGTGATGCAGATCGCCCAGATCCTGGCGGGCTACTCCTTCGGCGAAGCGGACCTCTTACGCCGCGCCATGGGCAAGAAGAAGAAGGAGGAGATGGACAAGCAGCGGGCGCGCTTCATGTCCGGCGCCGCCGAGCGGGACGTGGCCCCTGATCTCGCCGACGTGCTGTTCGGCCTTATGGAGAAGTTCTCCGGCTACGGCTTCAACAAGTCGCACGCCGCGCCCTACGCGCTGATCGCCTACCAGACGGCTTGGCTGAAGGCGAACGCGCCGGTGGAGTTCTTCGCGGGCTCGATGAGCCTCGACATGGCGAACACCGACAAGCTCTCAGTCTTCTACCAAGACGCCAAGCGCTCGGGCGTGAAGATCCGCAGTCCCGACGTGAACGCCTCCGGCGCGGACTTCGAGGTCGAGGATGGTGAAGTGCTCTATGCGCTGGGCGCCATCCGCAACGTCGGCCTCCAAGCCATGCAGCACGTGGTCGCCGTGCGCCGGGATGGCGGACCGTTCCGGGACGTCTTCGACTTTGTCGAACGCGTCGATCCCAGGCAGGTCAACCGGCGGACGTTCGAGACCCTCGCGCGCGCCGGCGCCTTCGACTCCCTCAACCCGAACCGTGCGCAATTGATAGCCGCCGCCGAGGGGCTAGTCGGCCACGGCCAGGCGCTGGCCTCGGACCGGGCGGAAGGTAAACGCAGCCTGTTCGGCGACGATCCGGGCGGCGCTCACCGCCCGCGCATGCCCAAGGCCGATCCCTGGACCCCTGTGCAGCGGTTGGACGAGGAACTGGCCGCCGTCGGCTTCTACCTCTCCGGCCACCCGCTGGACGACATGGTCGAGGCGCTGCGCCGCCGGCGCACCGAACTGCTCACCGACGCCATCGCCAAGGCGGAGGCCGGCGCCGAGGCGCTTCGCATGGCCGGTGTCGTGCGCCGCAGGCAGGAGCGCGCGGCGCAGAGCTCCGGCGAGAAGTTCGCCTTCGTGACCCTGTCGGACCCGACCGGCGAGTACGAGGTGCTGTTCCCGCCGGAAAGCTGGCGGCGCTGCCGCGACCTGCTGGAGCCGGGCGCGGCCGTCGCCATCACCGTGCGCGCCAAGGCCAAGGACGGCGAGGTCCGCTTCTTCGGCGACACCGCAGAGCCGGTGGCCAAAGCGGTCGAGAACGTGGTGGCGGGCCTGCGCGTGCACCTGGCCCCGCGCAGCGCTGAGATCGAGTCGCTGAAGAAGCGCTTGGAGGGCGTCACCAACACCCGTGGTGGCGAGATCGTGCTCGTCGCGGGCGTCGGCTCAGGCCGTGAGGTGGAGATGAAACTCCCAGGCCGGTTCACGCTCGACAGCGCCGTGCGCGGCGCGATCAAGACAGTGTCCGGCGTGGTGTTCGTCGAGGACCTCTAGAGCCCGGGCCGCGGCCTAGTACATGTGGACGCGCTCGGTCTTTTCCCGGGCGCATTTGGCTTCGGCTTGGGGCGAGAACGGACCGCCGACCGGAGGCGCATTGGCGCTGCCGTCGCGCTTGGCTTCGCCGGCCGGCGAAAACGGTCCAGTGCCATTGACGCTCGGAAGCTTGGGGGCATGCCCGGCATCGGGGCCGTCGGCTTGATCTGCCGCATGTGGGCGTGCGCCGCGCCCGCGGCGGGACCGAGCGCGGGCGCCAGCGCCAGGAGTGGTCGCGTCGCGCTCCCCCCGAATGTCTGAGAAGCTTCAACCATCGGCGGCGTTGACGCCTCTTGTTGCATTTTGCCGCTTGAGGCCTTAAGTGCCCGCCTTCAATCCACACGCAGGCGTTTGGCGACGTGGCGGGGAGACA
>DASXKT010000198.1:0-6651 GCA_036496685.1 Phenylobacterium sp. | reverse complement strand
GATGTTTGCTTGCGTGACAGACGGCGAGGCTGGCGCGGGCGCCACGAGCTGCATCTGCTGCCAACCGGCGCTTCGATCCGCCGATCGACGGATCACCGGAGAGCTTTCTCGCCGTGGCGTGCTCGCAGGCGCAGTCGCAGGCCTCGGTTTCGCGCCCAGAACGAACGCGCAGGCGACGCGTGCCACGCCGCCGACCGTGGTCACCAACTTCCAGCTGTTCGACGGCAAGACCCCCCGCTTGCGCGGCGGCCAGAGCCTCTTGATCGAGGATGGACGGATCAAGCAGGTCGCGGGCGCGGGCCAGGGCGCACCGGAGGGTGCGGGGCTTCTCGATTGTGGCGGGCGCGTATTGATGCCGGGCCTGATCGACGCGCACTGGCACGTGATGTTCGCCAGCCTCAGTCCCGCGCAGCTGCTGACGGCCGACGTCGGATTCATCTTCCTGTCCGCCGGCGCCCAGGCCGAACGCACGCTGATGCGCGGTTTCACGACCGTCCGGGACCTCGGCGGACCCTCCTTCGCGCTGAAGAAGGCGATCGACTCCGGGCTGGCCGTCGGTCCTCGCATCTATCCGTGCGGGGCGGTGATCACCACGACGGGCGGCCACGGCGACATGCGCATGAATTCGGACGTGCCGAGAAGCCCTGGCGGCCCTCAGAGCCAAATCGAAAGCTCGGGCGCCGCCGCCATCGCCGACAGCGCCGACGAGGTGCGCCTGCGCGTGCGCGAGCAGCTGTTCCTCGGCGCCTCGCAGATCAAGATGGTTGGCGGCGGCGGGGTCGCCTCGCCACGCACGACGCTCGATATGACGACCTTCACCGGGCCGGAACTGCGCGCCGGCGTCGAAGCGGCGGCCGATCGCAACACCTATGTCGCGGTGCACGCCTATTCGTCGGCCGCCGTTCAAAGGGCCATCGAGGCCGGGGCTCAGTGCATCGAGCATGGACACCTGATGGACGAGGCGACCGCCCGGCTGATGGCGAACAAGGGCGTGTGGCTCAGCACCCAGCCGTTCATCGACGAGAGCGATAACGCGCCGATGACCGGCCAGAGCCGCACCAACCTGCTGCAGGTGCTGGCCGGGACGCCCACCATGTACGGATACGCCAGGAAGTATGGGATCAAGACGGCGTGGGGAAGCGACCTGCTGTTCTCGTCGGAGGTCGCCGAGCGGCAGGGGGTGCTGCTGGCCCATTTATCGCGTTGGTACAGCAACGCCGAGGCGCTCAGGATGGCGACGTCTGGCAACGCCGAGCTTCTGGCGTTCTCGGGGCCGCGCAACCCCTATCCGGGGAAGCTTGGGCTCATCGAAGATGGCGCCTACGCCGACCTGCTGGTGGTGGCGGGCGACCCGCTCCAGGACCTCAACCTGTTGGCCAGCCCGGACAAGAACCTTGTCGTCATCATGAAGGACGGGAGGATCCACAAGGACGCCCGGACTGGCCCGGCGCCGGTGATGGGAAGTGTCATCGAGTAAAACCACCCCCTGCCGGCCGTCCCGAATCTCTAGGGGTTCGAACGACCGCTTCCGTGGAAGGCTAAGGCTGATGTCCAGCGCCTCGCGCCAGTCCGCCAGGGCGAAGGTGCGTGCGACAGGTATGCTGAAGCGCCGACTGGCGGCCAGTTCGGCGAACTGGCTCAGCACGTCGTAGCGCAGCATGGCGCCTCCCGGACCGCTGGGGGCCTCCCCCGCTCCAGTCCGAACGCCCATAGCTCCGGCGTGCATGAAGTCAGCGCAGGTCATCACCCGCCGCGCATCGCCGCCGGCGATGGCTACCGCCAGCGAAGGCCCGACCGGCCGGGCCGAGGGTTCCTGGTGGTGCTCAAGGACACTAGCGATGCGCCGGCCTTCAACCCATCTTCAACGCGCGCGATGCTCTACATCCGCCTTTCCGATCTGGACACCTATGCGTTAGGCTTGAAGTGGCTGCAGCATCAGAACCTGTTCACCGCGGTGCTCTATGAAGACGATGAACCAACCCCTGCCTGACTGGCTCGCGAAACTGCCTCGGATGGCGTTCTCGCGTCAGCCCGCCCCGAACGTGGCGGCCCAGAAGCGCGCCGACATTGCGTACGACGTGAAATCCTCCGAAGCCCTGGGCCGAGAGTTCGACCGGCGCGAAGCCACGATCCCCAAGCCCTAACGGCTTTCGGCATCATCTGGTCCACCGAGCAGCGCCTCACTGCTCCAGCACGCGAAAGCATCGTTGGTGTAACCCGCCGCCGATGGCGGCTGCGAACGCGAAGCGCTGGCCGGGCTGACGGCGGGATCGCGCCAGCGCCATCCGCATCCTAGCAGCCTTGCCGCGGGGAAAAGTCAGCCGCCCCTGCCCTTCGTCGGGCGCATCGGCTTTCCGGCCCTGATCGGTGGCCAGGTTTGGTCCGCTCTGCGCTCGCAGCCGTCATCGGCATTTGTCCAGAAAGAGGACCTTCAGACGCGAGAAAGGCACTGGGCGGAACCGGCGCCGCTTGTAGGAAATCGGTCTCTCGGCCTCTCCTGTCGCGGCTGCCTCGCTGGCAGTGTACGAGCGGGGTGAAAACCGCATTGGCCGCGCACCGCGCGAGCCGGAATGGCGCGTCATACGTTCAGGCTTCAGCATGCCCGATCACGACGATCACAAGGATCTCAGCCTGAAGCGACGCGGCCGCGGCCCCGCTTGGCTCTCCCTGGCGTGGCGCACCGGCCTGGCCGGGGCTTTGATCGCCGTGGCGGTGGCGGTGCACTGGTTCTGTCGCGCGGGCCTCCGCGACGCGAACGGAGGACCGGTCGGGCTGCTGGACGTGATCTACTTCACGATCATGACCGTGACGACAGTCGGCTATGGCGACATCGTGCCCGTCACGCCGACCCTGCGCGCCATCGACACCTTCGGCCTCACCCCGATCCGCATCCTGCTGTGGCTGATCTTCCTGGGGACGGCCTACGAATTCCTCTTCAAAAACGTCTGGGAGCGATGGCGCATGAGCATGATCCAACGGACCCTCACGGGTCATATCATCGTCGCGGGCTATGGCGTCAGCGGCCGCGAAGCGGTGGGAGAGCTGCGACGCCACGGCACCGACCCCGGCCGGATCGTCGTCATCGACGAGCAGGCGGATGCCCTGTCGGCGGCCGCGATGCAGGACGTCACCTTCCTGGCCGGCGACGCCACGCGCGACGCCACGCTGGAAGCAGCCAGGGTCGACAAGGCCAAAGCGATCCTGGTGGACGCCGGGCGAGACGACACCTCGATCCTCATCGTCCTCACGGCCCGTCGCCTCGCGCCGAAGGTGGCGATCAGTGTCGTGATCCGATCCGCAGACAACGAGGCGCTCGCGCGTCAGGCCGGCGCGGAGGTTGTGATCAATCCCGCCAGCTTCGCCGGCCAACTGATGGCGAGTTCCAGCCAGGGGGCGCACGTCGCCGACTTCATGGCCGATCTGGCCGCAAGCGGCGGCGCCTTCACCCTGCGCGAACGGCCGGTGGCCGCCTCGGAGGTCGGGCGACCGATTTCAGCGCTGGACAGCGGGGTTGGCCTGCAGCTCTGCCGAGACGGCAGCACCTACAACTTCGCCACCCCAGAAGCACAGAGCCTTGAGCGCGACGACATGATCCTGGAGGTGGTCGCACGCTGAAGCGACCCAACGTTGCCGCCGGTCGCGAGGCCGAGCCGAAGCTCCAGCGCACCACGTCACAGAGACCGTATTCGGCGCACCTCGCTCCGCAGGAAAGTCTGCTAGCGGACTATTTCCTGAGGTGGCTTTCAAACCAACCGACCATCTCTTTCATGGCGTCGGTGGCATAGGCGTCGGTCTTGGCCGGGTCGCCCTTGACGTAGAAATCGTGGTCGGCGCCTGCGAACATTTTCAGCCTGTTTTCGACCCCAACCTTGTCGAGGGCTGCATGCATGGCTTCGGCCTGTGCAGGCGGCACGCCTCTGTCGGCGTCGCCCTGCAGGATAAGCGTCGGCGGATCGCGTGCATCGACGCTGAGGATGGGCGAGACCGATGCAAAGAGCTTGTCGTCGAAAGCGATGGCGCCGGCCTTGGGGCGGCCCTGCAGGAGCGCGGCCAGGTCGGTCGGCGGGAAATAGGCGACGACGGCCGCAATGCGATTGCCTGAATGCTCCAGGGGATTCGCAGCTGCCGGGTATCCGTCATCGGCCATCATGCCGGCGACGAGGGCCAGATGGCCTCCAGCGCTCGCGCCCCACACGCCGATCCGCGCGGGGTCGGCGCCATAGTCGGCGGCGTGCAACTTGATGTGGCGCATCCCGAGCCGGACGTCCGCAACCGCGTCAGGAACTTGAAAGCGCGGCGCCGACGCGTGGTAAAGCGCGACCACGGTAAAGCCCTTGTCGATCAGCGCCTGATAGCGGGCCTGGCGTTGTTCCGGCGGGGCCCATGACGAATTCCAGCCGGCGGACACCATATTGACCACGAGGGCGCCGTTGGCGTTCTTCACCGGCTTGAAGACGTCGTAGGTGAGCGCCATGCCGTCGCGGTGGCCGTAGATAACGTCGCGGACATAGGTGGCTGTCTTCAGTTCTGCAGGGGTAGGCGCTCGAAGGGCGCTGCGAGGATAGCCGCTGAGCGGCGGGCCGGGGTCGGCGGGCGGCTGGGCCGGCGCCTGCGCCACGGTGACGCCGCCGGAGCCGACAGCCAACGCGAAGGCGAGCGCAGCACTCCAGAGCCTGTTCATGGACGGTTCCCCCCTAATACTTGGAGCCTAGCCACCCGGAAGGCCGAGCGCCAACACCCGTCCTCGTGATCGGTGGCAGATGAATTGGAATTCCCTGGCGGACCGCTATTTCTACGTGGAGATCCTAAGAGCCCCTTTCGCCACGGAGCCGGCCGCGTGACCAAGCCCATGAAGATCGACTTCGTCTCCGACGTGTCCTGCCCCTGGTGCATCATCGGGCTGGGCGGGCTTGAGGAGGCCTTGGCGCGGGTCGGCGACCTGGTCGAAGCGACGATCACCCTGCAGCCGTTCGAGCTCAATCCCGACATGCCGCCCGAAGGTCAGAACTTGGGCGAGCACGTCTTCGAGAAGTATGGCGCGACGCCAGAGCAATCGGCCGCGAACCGTGAGCAGATCCGCGCCCGCGCCGCTGAGGTCGGGTTCACCATTGCCACCACCCCCGACAGCCGAATCTACAACACCTTCGACGCCCATCGCCTGCTGCACTGGGCGGGCCTGGAGGGCCGCCAGCTGGCGCTTAAGCACGCTCTGTTCGAGGCCTACTTCACTCGTGGCGAGAACCCCGGCGACCACGAGGTGCTGGTCACCGCCGCCGAACTGGCTGGACTCGACCCTGTGGACGCGCGCGACGTGCTGGCCTCGGGCCGCTTCGCCGACCATGTCCGCTCGCTGGAGCGCCAATGGTACGAGGCCGGCATCAGTTCGGTCCCGGCGGTGATCATCAACGAGAAATACCTGATCTCCGGCGGGCAGCCCGCCGACGCCTTCGAACGCGCGCTCCGCACCATCGCCGCGGAAACGTAGCGGCGCCGCCACGGAGCTCGCAGCCGCGAGGCCCGTCCGCGATGACCGGCCTCCTGGGCCCTGCGCCAGGAGGCGGACCTTGGCTCCTGCGTGCAAACGGGAGATCGTGTTGGATGCGCTCCCGCCTGCCATGGCTTTTTGCCGCCCTTCTGGTCGGAATCGCGATCGCTGCGCCGCTCGCGGCGCTGAGCCAGGCATGGCCGCACCCGCATGCGACCAACACCGACGAGGCGAAGGTCGGAACCTACGTCCTACCGGACCCGCTGGTCTCGTCAGCCGGGACCTCCGTCACGACGGCGCGCGAGTGGCGAACGCGGCGCTGGAGATCCTGGCCCTGGCGCAGGACAATCAGTTCGGCCGCACCCCGACCGCGCCGATCCGACCACGTTTCGAGGTCTGGGAACGGGACGCCGTGGGCCTGGGCGGTCTGTCGCGGCGCAGTCAGATCCGCATCCGGTTCTCCGACCGGCCCGACGATCCCGTCCTGCACGTTCTGCTTCACGTCCCAGCGAATACGAAGCGTGCGCCGCCGGTCATCGTCAGCCTGAGCTTCGAGCCCAACATCATGACGCTGCCTGAGCCTGGCGTGGAGGAAGGCTTCGGCTGGGACCTGCGCACCCATCAGCGCGTCGCTGGGTCGAAAGCCACCGTGATCGGCCACCTGGACATCGCGACCCTGGTGCGCCGGGGCTACGCGGTCGCCTCGATCTACTATGGCGATATCGAGCCGGACTTCCCCGGTGGCGACGCGTACAGCGTGCGTCGGCTGTTTCCGATGGCCAATCCGCGGGGACCTCACGACTGGGGGGCGATCGGCGCCTGGGCCTGGGGCGCGTCGCGGGTGCTCGACTATCTGCTGACGGAACCGGAGGTGGACGCCCGGCGCGCGGCGATCCTTGGCGCCTCGCGACTTGGCAAGGCCGCCTTGTGGACCGGGGCGCAAGACGAGCGCTTCGCCGCGGTGATTCCGGTGATTTCCGGCGAGGGCGGCGCCACGCTTAGCCGCCGCGACTTCGGAGAGACCGTCGCCGACAGCACCGCGCCCGGCAAAGGCTATCCCTACTGGTTCGCGCCGCACTATGCCGACTTCGCCGCTGATCCGCGCACGCTGCCGCTGGACTCGCACATGCTGCTGGCCCTCGTCGCGCCACGTCCGCTTCTGTTGG
>DASXKT010000197.1:0-8362 GCA_036496685.1 Phenylobacterium sp. | reverse complement strand
AGCTCTATCGCGACGCCGCCGCGAAGAACGGTGTCTCTCCCGAGGCTGCGGGCGCCTCGGCCTTTCGCCAGGTTGTGCAGGCCAGGCTGCAGCCCGGCGAGTACTACAAGCCGGCCGGCGCCGGCTGGGTGAGGAAGTAGGCAGTCACAGACTTGACCGAAGCCATGGGCGGGCTCCGCCCCGCCCCGGTCAGGCGGCGAGCCCCTCGAACGAAGGCCAGGGCAGTCCAAAACGGCGTACCGGCTCGTCGATGAACAGTCCTGGCGTCCCAGTTGGCCGCTCGTGCGGCGCGAAGGGCAGGAGCACCGAGTCGAGCCGGCTCATGGCGTCCAGCAGGGCGAGGCGCCCGTTCGCCGAAAGGGCGTCGCCGCCCGCCGTCAGGTGGGCGATGCGCCGCCGCTCGATCTCCTTGGTCGCCAAGTGATGGCCGTCGAACCGGCGAAGGCAGACCGCCCAGCCGCCGACCATCCAGCCATGCCAGTGGCTGGCCACCTCCTCCCGCGCCGCCCCGCGATCGAACCGTCCGCCGCGGGTGAGGTGCGCCCATCCCCAGGCCAGGGCATCCTCCGCCCGGGCGTCGAGGGCGGCGACGAGATCGCCGGCGAGCCAGTCGAGCAGGGCGGCCTCGAGGCCTGACCCCTCGCCCTGCTCGGCCAGCACCAGAGCGCGGCGCAGCCAGGGCCCGACCGCGATGCCGAAATAGTCCTCGGCGCCCTCGCCGGGTGCGATCTCGCCGATCTGGCCGATGGCGCTGACGACCGCGGTTGGGGTGACCCGGTAGGTCGGCTGAGGCGCGACGCCGGCCTTGGCCAGGCGTGCGATCGCCTCCGGCGACGCCCCGACGGCCGCGGGCAACAGAGCGCTGGCGATGCAGTGGCGGCGGACGTAGTCGGCGGCCGCGCGATGGTTTCTCCGGTCCAAGATGAGCTCCTCGATCTGCAGAGCTCTCCTGCTACCTTCAAAGCGCGCGGGTATGTTTCCGTCCCGGTCGAAGTGTTGTCCGGCCTCTAGCGCGCCGCTTGCGCCTTCTGCTCGCGCCGGCGGGCGTGGAGGATGTGCTCGGTGTAGCCGTTCGGCTGCTCGCGGCCCTTGAACACCAAGTCCAGCGCGGCCTGGAAGGCTATGCTTGCCGCTGGGTCGGGGCTCATCGGCTGGTAGGCGGGATCACCGGCGTTCTGGCTGTCCACCACCTTGGCCATGCGCGCCAGGGTCTCGCGTACCTGGGCCTCGGTGCAGACGCCGTGATGCAGCCAGTTGGCGATGTGCTGACTCGAGATGCGCAGCGTTGCGCGGTCCTCCATCAGGCCGACATCGTGGATGTCGGGAACCTTCGAGCAGCCGACGCCGTGGTCGATCCAGCGGACTACGTAGCCGAGGATCCCCTGGGCGTTGTTGTCCAGCTCCTCCTGTATGTCGGCGGCGTTCCAGTTGGAGCGCGCGAGCGGCGGGGTCAGCAGTTCGTCCGTCCCAGTCTTCTCTGCGGCCGCGGCCATCTTGGCCTGTAGCGCCGGCACATCGACCTCGTGATAGTGGAGCGCGTGCAGCGCGGCCGCTGTCGGCGACGGCACCCAGGCGGTGTTGGCGCCGGCCTTCGGGTGGCCGACCTTCGCCGCCAGCATCGCCTGCATCATGTCGGGCGCGGCCCACATGCCCTTGCCGATCTGGGCGCGGCCTGGGAAGCCGGTCGCCAGGCCGATCTCTACGTTTCGCTTCTCGTAGGCCGGCAGCCAGGGCTCAGCCTTGATCGCGTCCTTGCGCACTACCGGCCCGGCCTCCATCGCCGTGTGGATCTCGTCGCCGGTGCGATCCAGGAAGCCGGTGTTGATGAACACGATCCGCTCACGCGCGGCGCGGATGCAGGCGGCGAGGTTGGCGCTCGTGCGCCGCTCCTCGTCCATGACGCCGACCTTGACGGTGTTGCGCGCCAGGCCCAACGCGTCCTCGACCAGGTCGAACAAGCGGACCGCCAGGGCGACCTCGTCGCGGCCGTGCATCTTCGGCTTCACGACGTAGACCGAACCCGCTGCGCTGTTGCGGCGCGGACCCTTCAAATCGTGCAGGGCCGCCGTGACGGTGACCAAGGCGTCGACCACCGTTTCGAAGGCCGGCGCGCCGTCATATCGGACGGCTTCGGTGGTCATGTGGTGGCCGACGTTGCGCACCAGCATCAGGCTACGACCGGGAAGAGTCACGCTCCCGCCACCGGCGGCCGTGTACTGACGATCCTCCGCCAGTCGCCGCGTCTCTGTGCGTCCGCCCTTTGCGAAGGTGGCGGAGAGGTCGCCACGCATCAGGCCCAGCCAGTTGCGGTAGACCTCGGCCTTGTCCTCGGCGTCGACCGCGGCGACCGAATCCTCGCAGTCCTGGATGGTGGTCAGCGCCGCCTCGACCAGCACGTCGGCGACACCGGCGGCGTCGTCCTTGCCGATCGAGTGGGCGCGGTCGATCTGGATCTCGACGTGCAGGCTGTTGTGGACCAGCAGGACCCCTTCGGGCGCATCGGCGGCGCCGCGCCACCCGACGAACTGGTCAGGCGTCGCCAAGCCAGTGGCCTGGCCGCCGCTTAAGTGAACCACGAGGGTCTTGCCGTCGACGGCATAGGCCTCGGCGTCGGCATGCGACCCTGACGACAGCGGCGCAACCCGGTCGAGGAAGGAGCGTGCGAAAGCGATCACCTTGCCGCCCCGCACGGGGTCATAGCCCTTGGCGGCGGTCGGGGGTTCGAGGGCGTCGGTGCCGTAGAGCGCGTCGTAGAGGCTGCCCCACCGCGCATTGGCGGCGTTAAGCGCAAAGCGTCCGTTGGAGACCGGCACGACGAGCTGCGGTCCCGCCAGCTTCGCGATTTCCGGGTCGACGTTTTCCGTGGCGATCTCGAAGGCCGGTGGCTCCGGCTGCAGGTAGCCGATCTCGCGGAGGAAGGCCGTCTCCTCGGCGACGTCGAAGGTCTTGCCGCGGCGCTCGCGCCACCAGCTGTCGATCTGGGCCTGCAGTTCGTCGCGGCGCGCCAGCAGGGCCACGTTGCGCGGGGTGAAATCGGCCAGGATCTTCTCGAGGGACGCCCAGAAGGCCGACGGCTCGATGCCTGTCCCAGGCAGCAATTCCTCCTGCACGAAGGAGGCCAGGATGTCGTCGACGTAAAGCTTGCTATCCATGGATCTGACCGGCCTGGGACGTGACGGCTAGGGTGCGCCCAGGATGCCGGGCGACCGGGAAAAAGAAAGGCCCCCGCCCGGAGGCGGGAGCCAAAGGTCCTTTGGACCCAGCCCGCGCTTAGGCGAACTGGTTCATCGTGTTGTGCACGCCGCCGGCCTTCAGGGCCGCCTCGCCTGCGAAGTACTCCTTGTGGTCGTCGCCCACGTCGGAGCCCGACATGTTCTGGTGCTTCACGCAGGCGATTCCCTGGCGGATCTCCTGGCGCTGGACGCCGGCCACGTAGCCCAGCATGCCCTGGCTGCCGAAGTACTCCTTGGCCAGGTTGTCGGTGCTGAGCGCGGCGGTGTGGTAGGTCGGCAGGGTGATCAGGTGGTGGAAGATGCCGGCCCGCTTGGCGGCGTCCGCCTGGAAGGTGCGGATCTTGTCGTCGGCCTCGCTGGCGAGGTCGGTGGCGTCATAGTCCACGCTCATCAGCTTTTCGCGGTCGTAGGCGCTGACGTCCTTACCGGCCTTCGACCAGGCGTCAAATATCTGCTGGCGGAAGCTCAGCGTCCAGTTGAAGGACGGCGAGTTGTTGTAGGCGAGCTTGGCGTTGGGGACGACGGCGCGGATGCGGTCCATCATGCCCGCGATCTGCTCGATGTGCGGCTTCTCGGTTTCGATCCAGAGCAGGTCGGCCCCGTTCTGCAGCGAAGTGATCGAGTCGAGGACGCAGCGGTCTTCCCCGGTGCCCGGGCGGAACTGGAATAGGTTGGAGGGCAGGCGCTTGGGACGCAGCAGCTTGCCGTTTCGGTTCAGGACCACGTCGCCGTTCTTCATGTCGGCCGGCGAGATCTCTTCGCAGTCGAGGAAGCTGTTGTACTGGTCGCCCAGGTCGCCCGGCTCGTGGCTGACCGCGATCTGCTTGGTGAGGCCCGCGCCAAGGCTGTCGGTGCGGGTGACGATGATCCCGTTGTCGACGCCCAGTTCGAGGAAGGCGTAGCGGACCGCGCGCACCTTCGCCAGGAAGTCGTCGTGCGGGACGGTCACCTTGCCATCCTGGTGGCCGCACTGCTTCTCGTCGGAGACCTGGTTTTCGATCTGCAGGGCGCAGGCGCCCGCCTCGATCATCTTCTTGGCCAGCAGATAGGTGGCCTCGGCGTTGCCGAAGCCGGCGTCGATGTCGGCGATGATCGGCACCACGTGGGTTTCGTAGTTGTCGATCGCGTCGACGATCTTCTGTTCCTTCGCCTTGTCGCCGGCCGCGCGGGCGGCGTCGAGGTCGCGGTACAGCATGCCGAGCTCACGCGCGTCGGCCTGCTTGAGGAAGGTGTAGATCTCTTCGATCAGCGCCGGCACCGAGGTCTTCTCGTGCATCGACTGGTCCGGAAGCGGGCCGAACTCGGAACGCAGGGCCGCGACCATCCAGCCCGACAGGTAGATGTAGCGACGATCGGTCGTGCCGAAGTGCTTCTTGATCGAGATCAGTTTCTGCTGGGCGATGAAGCCGTGCCAGCAGCCCAGCGACTGGGTGTAGTTGGCGGGGTTGGCGTCATAGGCCGCCATGTCCTTGCGCATGATGTCGGCGGTGTAGCGCGCGATCTCGAGGCCGGTCTTGAAGCGGTTTTGCAGGCGCATGCGGGCCACGGACTCGGCGTTGATGCCGTCCCACGTGCCGTTCTTGCTCTTGATGAGCTGGCCCATCTCGATGATGTGATCTTGGTAGGACATTTGCCTCTTCCGCGCTTGGCCGGACATGACACGCCCGGAACTCTGGCCATTGCGGTACCGCGCGAGCCCCGCGCCCGTGGAGTGACCACGCGGTCTATCTGTCAAACTTTACAGAGAATGATTGTAATGTTGTAAGGACCACACTTTACAACGGACCGACCCGTCATGCCGACCGATCGACGTCTCTACATAGGGCCGAGGCTGCGGCGGCTTCGCCGCGACCTGGGGCTGACGCAGGCGGACATGGCGTCCGACCTGGAGGTGTCCGCGTCCTACATCGCGCTCCTGGAACGCAACAATCGACCGCTGACGGCCGACCTGCTCTTGCGGCTCTCGCAGACCTACAACGTCGACGTAACGTCTCTCGCGGGGGCCGGCGCCGGGGACGAAACGGCCCGCCTTCAGACCATCCTGAAAGACCCGATCTTTGCCGACATCACCCCCGCCTCGCTGGAAGTCGCCGATGTCGTGACCAACTATCCCGGCGTGACGGAGGCGTTCCTGCGCCTCTACACGACCTACCAGGAAGAACAGCTCGCGCTGGCCGACCGCGGCGCCGAGTCCCGCGCTGCCGGGGACGACGGCAGCCCGGAAAGCTCAGACCCGGTCGCTGAATCGCGGCGCTTCCTGGCCGCGCGCCGCAACAGCTTTCCAAGCCTCGACGATACCGCCGAGCGCTTCGCCCGAACCATTGCCGAGCAGGGAGGCGTCACCGAGTACCTGAAGGTCCGGCATGAATTGCGCGTGCGCCGCCTGCCCTCGAACGTAATGGTCGGGTCCATGCGCCGTCTCGACCGGCATCGGCGGGAAATCCTGCTCGACGATGCGTTGGACGCCGCCAGCCAGGCCTTCCAGCTCGCCTTGCAGCTGACCTATCTGGAGATGGGCGCCGAGGTCGAGGCGGTGCTGCACGACGGCAGCTTCGCCACCGAAAGCGGCGAGCGCCTGACGCGCCGTGCGCTGGCAAGCTACGCCGCGGCCGCGATCCTCATGCCCTATTCCGCCTTCGCCCGCGCCGCCGAGGTCCGCCGCTATGACGTGGAGGCCCTGGGCCGGCAGTTCGGCGCCAGCTTCGAACAGACCGCGCACCGGCTCACTACACTGCAGAAGCCCGGCCAGGAGCGCGTGCCGTTCTTCTTCATCCGCGTCGATCCGGCCGGCAACGTCTCGAAGCGCCTCGACGGGGCTGGCTTTCCGTTCGCGCGACATGGGGGCGGCTGCCCGCTCTGGTCGGTGCATCAGGTGTTCCGCACCCCGCGCGAGATCGTCACCCAATGGCTGGAACTGCCTGACGGCCAGCGCTTCTTCTCCATCGCGCGGACGGTGACCGCCGGTGGGGGCAGCTTTGGCGCGCCACGCGTCGAGCGCGCGATTGCGCTCGGTTGCGCGGCCGAGCATGCGGGACGGCTGATCTACACGCAGGACCGCCCCGGCCCAGGCGCGGAAGCTGCCACGCCGATCGGGATCACGTGTCGGCTCTGTCAACGGACTGAGTGCGCCGCTCGCTCCGAGCCGCCGATCGGACGCCAGATCCTGCCCGACGACATTCGCCGCACGAGCCTTCCGTTCGGGTTCTCGGACACCTGAGCGTCGAGGAACGAATTCGGAGAACGGAATCGTCGAAACTGGTCAAATGCTTCCAGGCTGTCATGCCGCAAGTCGCTGGCGCGGCGGCAAAAACCATGCACAACTTCCACAAAATATCGGGGATGAAACACGTCCCCGGATAAAGCTGGGGATGAAGCATGGTGCAGGGGGCGGTCCAGTCTACGGACCGGTTTGAACGCAAGCGCGAGGCGATACTCGACGCAGCGACGGGGTTGCTGAACACACGCGGGGTAAAGGGGCTGACGCTGGGGGTGGCCGCGGCCGCTGTCGACCTCTCCACCACCAGCGTAACCTACTACTTCAAGCGGAAAGACGATCTGGCGGCCGCCTGCATGATGCGCGGCATCACGGACATGCTGGGTATCGTGCAGGAGGCGTTAGCCGCGGACACGCCGCAGGCCAGGCTGCACTCGCTTCTCACCCTCTATCTGGAACGGGTGCGCCGCGCCGCCGTGGGCCAGGCGCCGCCCTTGCCGCTGTTCTCCGACCTCAGGGCGCTGAGCATGCCGCAGCGGAGCGAGGTCGCGGCGGCCTACATGAAGCTGTTCCGCCGGCTACGGCAGATTTTCGAGGCGCCGGAGCTGGCCTGGCTGACGCGTGGCCGGCGGACCGCCCGCACCCAGATGCTGCTCGAGCAGCTGTTCTGGGCCTCGGCCTGGCTGCCCAAATACGATCCCGAGGACTACGGCCGCGTGCGCGAGCGCATGTACGACATCCTGGTCGGCGGCCTGGCGGCGCCGGACCAGGTCTGGAAGCCGATGCCGCTCCCGATGGTTCAGCTCGCGCCCCTCGACCGCCACGAGATGAGCCGCCAGACCTTCCTGATGGCCGCCACCCGGCTGATCAACGCACGCGGCTATCGCGGCGCCTCGGTGGACAAGATCTCGGCTGAGCTCAATGTCACCAAGGGCAGCTTCTACCACCACAACGACGCCAAGGATGACCTGGTGGTGGCCTGCTTTGACCGCACCTTCGACGTCATGACCCGCGTCCAGCGTCTGGCGATGGCGCTGCCGGGCGACCAGTGGTCCCGCCTGACCAGCGCGGCGGCGGCGCTCGCGGAATATCAGCTGTCCGAGGACGGTCCGCTCCTGCGCTCGTCGGCGCTCGCCGCCCTGCCCGAATCGATCCGCGCGGAGATGGTGAGTCACTCCCACCGGGTGTCCGACCGCTTCGCCTCGATGATCTCCGACGGCATCGCCGAGGGGTCGCTGCGGGCTGTCGACCCGTTCCTGGCCGCCCAGATGCTGAACGCCACCCTGAACGCCAGCGCCGAGCTCGACGTCTGGGTGCCCGGCGTCAGCCAGAAGGCCGCGCCGGCGGTGTTCACCCGTCCGCTCCTGATGGGGGTCTTCGCCCGCTAGCCGAGTTCGGCGGCCGCGCTGGCGGGCTCGCCTTCGGTGGCCAAATCGGCGGCGGCCGCCAGCTTGCGAAGGGTCTCGGCGTGGCTTGCGCGGCTGATGCGATAGCCGAGGAGGAGCAACGTCGCGGCGCCGTAGAGAACGGCCTGGGTCGGCACGTAGACCAGGCCCAGGCTGCGGATCACCTCGGGGTCGACCTGCCCGGGCTTGGCGTGCGCGGGGAAGTGGATTGCGCTGATGATCATGCCCGAAGCGAAAATCCCGACGCCGGTCACCGCCTTGGCGATGAACAGGGTGGCGGCGAAGAACACGCCTTCCTGGCGTCGGCCGGTCTTCAGCTCGGAGTCCTCCACAACGTCGGCGATCATCGACGAGAACAGGATCGTCCCGACGATGCCTATGCCGACCGAGACGATGGTCACGAGGAAGATCAGCGGAAACAGCACGGGCGAGCCGTTGGGGGGAAAGGCTCCTGCGAGTCGTAGAACGATCGGCGTGACGCTGACGGTGATCCCCAGCGGGATCAGGAT
>DASXKT010000196.1:0-7023 GCA_036496685.1 Phenylobacterium sp. | reverse complement strand
AGGAAGCGCGAACGGTCGGCCGCTTGAAAGGGCCGGGGTCCGCCGGTGATCTCGCCGGTCGAGCGGATGTGCTCCATGATCGAACGCTGGGCGAGCGCGGAGCCAATGGAATCCGGCGTGAATAGCCGCCCGTTGGGCGCGATCGCTACGCCGCCCGCCTTCAGCACGCGGTCGGCCAGGGGGATGTCGTTAGTGACTACGATGTCTCCCGGCTCCGTGCGCTCGGCGATCCAATCGTCGGCCACGTCGGGGCCAGCGTCGACGATCATCCGCTCGATCAGCTTGGAAGGGGGGATGGCGATGAAGCTGTTGGAGACCACCGTCGTCGTGAGCCCATAGCGGGCGGCTACCTTGTACGTCTCGTCCTTCACCGGACAGGCATCGGCGTCGATGAAGATGCGCATGACCAATCCAGGGTGGATGGTGCCGGATGCAGGACTCGAACCCGCGACCTTCGGTTTACAAAACCGCTGCTCTACCAGCTGAGCTAATCCGGCTGCCGATTGGGTGCTTATGGGATGAACGCCTAAGGCTTCGCAAGAGCGAGGGTTGGTTCGCTGCGCTGGCTGTGCTTGCCTGCCGCAAAGCACGGGCGAGGACGACCGATGGACTTCGAGGACTATCGCCGCCACGACGCGGTCGGCCTGGCCGAACTGGTGGCGCGGCGCGAGGTGAGCGCCGGCGAATTGCTAAACGCCGCGGCGGCGCGGATGGCTGAGGTCAATCCGAAGATCAACGCCGTCACCCAGGACCTCAGCGAGCGGGCGCGGGGCGAGACTGCCGACGGCGGACCGTTCTGCGGGGCGCCGTTCCTGCTGAAGGACCTGGGCTTGACCCTGGCAGGAACTCCGACGACCTCCGGATCTCGCCTGTTCGCCGACACCGTTGCGACAGCCGACAGCGCCCTGACGGCCGCCTATAGGGCCGCGGGGCTCGCGATCCTCGGCAAGACCAACACCCCGGAATTCGGCCTCTGGCCAATGACCGAGTCCGAGTTGCTCGGCGTCTGCCGCAATCCCTGGGACCTCTCGCGAACACCGGGCGGGTCGTCGGGCGGCGCGGCGGCGGCTGTTGCGGCGGGCATCGTCCCTGCGGCCCATGCGAGCGACGGCGGCGGCTCGATCCGCACGCCCGCCTCGTGCTGCGGGCTCTTCGGCATGAAGCCGTCGCGCGGACGGGTCTCCTTCGCGCCGCTCGGCGAGGGCTGGGCCGGCGCTTCTGTCCACCACGCGGTGACCCGCTCGGTCCGCGACTCGGCCGCCCTGCTTGACGTCGCCTGCCGGCCGCAGCCGGGCGATCCCTATTTCCTCAGCGTTCCCGAACGGCCCTACGCCGAGGAGGCCCGGCGCGCGCCCGGACGCTTGAGGATCGCGGTCTTCGCCGGAGCCATGCAGGCCAAGGGCCTGGATCCGGAGTGCGCTGCCGCCGTTCGCGACACCGCCCGCCTATGCGAGGAACTCGGCCACAACGTGGAAGAGGCGGAAATCCCCGGAGACGCCGCCGCCATGCAGGCCGCCGCCGGCGCGGTGATCTCGGCCAGCATCGCCGCGAACCTCGACGCCGAAGCCGAACGGCGCGGCCGGCCGATCGAAGACGGTGAGATCGAGGCCGCCACCATGGCGACCTACCGGCGCGGCGCCGGGGTCCCGGCGGCAGCCTATGTGCGCGGGCTCCAGGCCCTGCACGCCTATTCCCGCACCCAAGCGCAGCTCTTCGAGCGCTTCGACGTGCTGCTGCTCTCGACGCTCGGCAGCCCGGCCATTCCGATCGGCTGGATCCTCGAGGACCCCAAGCTGGTCGCCGAGCGCCTGTTCGCCTTCATGCCCAACACCCAGGCCTTCAACAACACCGGGCAGCCGGCGATGACCGTGCCGCTTGCGTGGAGCCGCAGCGGCTTGCCGATCGGCATGCAGTTCGTGGCCCGGATGGGCGCCGAGGCGACACTGTTCAATCTGGCCGGCCAGCTGGAGCAGGCGAGGCCCTGGTTCGATCGGACGCCGTCCCTCTAACCGGTCTCCCTAGACGCGCAAGGCTGGGCTACTGAGCGGACCGCGGCCGGCCAGCGATGCACGAAGTTTGCATCGGCCGGCCCATGAACCAGAAGCGTCCCACTTCGAAACACACGCGGCGCAACATCGGCCTGGCAGTTGCGACCGCAGCCCTGGCGGTAGCCTTCGGCGGCGATCTTCTTCTTTTGCACCATCGAGAAGGTGGCGGCACACGGCGCCTGGATGTCGCCCTGGGCGGCGGCGGCGGGGCGGGCGGCGGCGCCGGCGGAGGCCTCGGCCAACGACGTGGCCGTCACGGCGGAGCCGGCGCGAGCCACGTCCAGACCGTGGCCACGAACGACCAACAGGGCCCTCATGGTCCCGGCGAAGGCGAGGAGAAGTCCGGCTGGGGCGGGTTCATGCCGAACGGCGAAGACGGCCTGATCACCACCGCGGACTTCGTCCACGGTGGAGACGGCGGCCCCGGGGGCTGGGACGGCAAGCCTGACGACGACAAGTTCACCTACGACGGCCCGCACGGCGGCGGCGTCACCGCTACCGGGGGCTTCGGCGGCTTCGGCGGTGGCGGCGGCGGTGGCGGCGGAAGCGGAGGCGGGGGCGGCCAGCCCAAGGGCGGGGATGGAACCAAGGGGGGCGACGGCGACAAAGGGGGGAACGGGGGTAAGGGCGGCGAGGGCGGCGGCGGACCCGGCGATGGACCTGGGGTGACCATCATCGATGACGGCCATCAGGACGGGGTAGGCGACAAGGGCTGTGTCGTACATTGCGACACCGGCCCAGGGGACGGCCTGCCGCATCCTGACGGACCGGTTCCGCTCGCCTCGCCGGCGCCGGAACCCGCAACCTGGATGATGTTGATCCTGGGGTTCGGATACCTCGGCTCGGCGCTGCGCGCTGCGCGCCGGAAGGCCAACAGGGTCAGGGCCTAGCGCCACTGATTCCCCGGCGCCCACTCGACCAAGATCCCTGGCGCAACCGAACGGCGCAGACGATGTTCCCCGCAGGCTTGACCTTCGGAGACCCGCTCGTATGCCGCCCTTCTGGATCGCGACTGCGCCCATCCTGATGCTCATCGCTTCGAACGTCTTCATGACGTTCGCCTGGTACGGTCAGCTCAAGGTCGAAAATCGCGCGCTGTGGCTGATCGTATTGATCAGCTGGGGGATCGCATTCTTCGAATATTGCCTGGCGGTGCCGGCCAATCGGATCGGCCGACTGGTCTACGATCCTGCGGAGCTGAAGGCGATGCAGGAGGTGATCACGCTGTGCGTCTTCGCGGTCTTCTCCGTTACCTGGCTGAAGGAACCCTTCACCCTGAACCACGGCGTCGGATTCGCCTTCATCGGGCTTGGGGCATTCTTCGTCTTCAAGGGTCCCTTCCACTGAATTCTCGCCTATAAGCCGCGCCTTCTCCTCATTTCGAGAGACGTCATGTCCCGCATCCTGATCACGTCCGCGCTCCCCTACATCAACGGGATCAAGCATCTGGGGACGTTGGCGGGCTCCATGCTGCCGGCTGATGTCTACGCCCGATTCCAGCGCAGCCGGGGCCGCGAGACGCTCTATATCTGCGCCACCGACGAGCACGGCACGCCGACGGAGCTCGCCGCCGCCGAAGCCGGGCAGGATCCGGCGACGTTCTGCGCCGAGCAGCATCAGGTCCAGCACGACCTCGGCCGCAAGTTCGGCCTGTCCTGGGATCACTTCGGCCGTTCGTCGTCGCCGCAGAACCACAAGCTCACCCAGCGTTTCGCCCAACAGCTCTGGGAGGCCGGCTTCATCGAAGAGCGGGTGACCCAGCAGGTCTATTCCAACGCCGACAAGCGCTTTCTGCCGGACCGCTATGTGATCGGGACCTGCCCGCACTGCGGCTACGAAGCGGCGCGCGGCGATCAGTGCGAGAACTGCACGCGGGTGCTGGACCCCGCCGACCTGCTACATCCTCGCTCGGCGATCTCGGGCTCCACCGACATCGAGATCCGCGGGTCGAAGCACCTCTTCCTGCGCCAAAGCCTGTTCTCCCAGAAACTGCGCGCCTGGATCGAGCAGAAGCGTGACCACTGGCCGCTCCTGGTCACGTCGATCGCGCTCAAGTGGCTGGACGAGGGCCTGCAGGACCGCGGCATCACCCGGGACCTGGAATGGGGTGTGCCGGTCAATGCCTTCGAATGGGGCCCGAACCCGGATGGCCAGACGCCGGATATCGAGGGCCTGGCTGGCAAGGTGTTCTACGTTTGGTTCGACGCGCCGATCGAATACATCGCCGCCACGTGGGAGTGGGCCGACGCGCGTGCGGCCGAAGCGGGGAAGGCCCCAGCCGACGATGCGGAATGGGAGCGCTGGTGGCGCGAGCCTGCCGCCGCCGACGTCACCTACGTGGAGTTCATGGGCAAGGACAACGTGCCCTTCCACACCGTGGGCTTCCCCTGCACGCTGATCGGCCTGAACGAGAAGCTGTCCGCCGACGGCGCGTGGTCGCCGACCGCGAACGCGCCCTGGAAGCTGGTCGACCAGCTGAAGGGCTTCAACTGGCTCGACTACTACGGCGGGAAGTTCTCCACCTCGCAGAAGCGTGGGGTCTTCATGGACCATGCGCTCGAGCTGCTGCCGGCCGATTATTGGCGCTGGTGGATCACCGCCAACACGCCCGAGACGTCCGACGCCACCTTCACCTGGGAGCAGTTCCAGGCGCAGGTGAACGCCGACTTGGCCGACGTGCTGGGCAACTTCGTCAATCGCATCCTGAAGTTCACCGAGACCCGGTTCGAGGGCGTAGTCCCGGCAGGCGGTGGCGACGGTCCGCTGGAGTTCAAGCTCCACAAGGACGTGTTGGCCAAGCTGCGGGAGCTCACCGAGAACCTCGAGAACCGCGAGTTTCGCAAGGCCAGCACCTCGCTGCGTCAGCTCTGGGTGCTGGGCAACGGCTACCTGACCGAGGCCGCGCCCTGGACGGCGCTGAAGACCGACCCCGAGCGCGCGGCGGTGGGGGTGCGTACGGGCCTCAACCTGGTCGCGCTGTTCGCCAAGGTCTCCGAGCCCTTCATCCCCTTCGCCGCGGAAACCATCGCGGTCTCGGTCGGCGAGGCGTTCCCCGGCCGGTGGCCCAGCCTCGAAGGGCAGGGGGTCCTGGATATCCTGCCGGTCGGCCGGCCGGTGAAGGCGCCCGACGTCCTGTTCCGCAAGGTCGAGGACACCCAGACCGCGGAATGGCGCGAACGCTTCGGCGGGCCTGAGGGTTAGCGCGCCTTTCGCTTGGCCGCTTCCGCGGGGCTGATGTCGAGGGGCGCCGGCATGGCGGCGTTGTAGGTTCTGATCCCGCCCAGATCGATGGCGACCGTCCGCCCGCCCTCCCAGATCATGTGCAGCGCCACGTAGAGGACGATCACCAATCCGAAGTAGCCGATCCAGCGGAAGCGGTGCAGCAGCCTGGCGATCCAGCTGGCGGCAAGGCCGGTCAGGGTGATGGAGAGCATCAGCCCGCCGATCAGCACCCAGGGATGCTGCCTGGCGGCGCCGGCCACCGCCAGCACATTGTCGAGCGACATGGCGAGGTCGGCGATCAGGATCTGCACCAAAGCCTGGCGGAGGGTCTTGGGCTTGGCCACGCGCCTGGCGAGCCCGCCGATGGCGACCCCGGTGGCGGCTTCGAGCGCGGCCTCACCCTCGGCGCTGTCCTCGCGCCCCTGTTCGCGCAGGTCGCGCCACATCTTCCAACAGACCCAGAGCAGAAGGCAGCCACCCGCGACCAGCAGGCCGACCACCTGCAGGAGCTTTGTGGTGATCAGCGCGAAGGTGATCAGCATCACCACCGCGCCGGCCAGGCCTAGGACAATCGCCTTCTTCCGCTGGTGTTCCGGAAGCCCGGCGGCGGCCATACCCACGGCCACCGCGTTGTCGCCCGCAAGCGCCAGGTCGATCAGCACCACCTGGAAAAAGGCCGCCACGGCGCCGGCGGTGAAGAGCTCTTGGAACGGCATCGCTTCCCTCAATGCGGCAGCCACGGTCCGGCTGCAAGGGAAGCTCAACTACGAGGGCGCGCGGCCTCGTAGAGGGCGACGGCGGCTGCCGCCGAGACGTTCAGACTTTCGAAGCCGCCGGGCATCGGTATCCGGGCCAATTCGTCGCAGTGCTCGGCCACTAGACGCCGAAGGCCCTCACCCTCGGAGCCCATGACCAGCACAGTCGGCGCGCCGTCCAGCACCTGGCCCAGCTCCCGCTCGGCCTCGCCGGCCAGGCCAACGGCCCGCCAACCGGCGTTTGTCAGCTCGTCCAGCGCCCGCGAGAGGTTCACAACCCGGGCGACCGGGATGCGATCGACCGCGCCCGCCGCAGCCTTGGCGAGCGCGCCGGTGAATCGCGGCGCATGGCGATCCTGCAGAATCATCCCCGCCGCTCCGAAGGCTGCGGCCGAACGCAGCATGGCCCCGACGTTCTGCGGGTCCGTCACTTGGTCGAGCATCAGGAGAACCGCGCCGGGCTTGGGCTCGAAGTCAGCCAGGTCCGCCGGCTCCAGCAGGGCGCCGCGGACCGCCACCCCCTGGTGCACCGAGCCCTGCGGCAGGCGTTGGGCGATCTGCTGGTTGTCGGCCTGCTGCAAGGCGGGCAGGCGGCCGAATCTCGCTTCGATCTGCTTGATGCGCTCGGGCGTGGCGAGGATCAGTTCGGCGGGCCCGCGCAACGGATTCGACAGCGCAGCCTCCACAGCGTGCCAGCCCCAGATCCAGTCGTCGGCGACGGCTTCGGGACGCCTCGAAAAGTGGCCTTGAGGCCGCTTGTGACGGCCTCGCCGGGCGTCGTTGCGTTCGGGGTTCGAGGCCACTATAAGACGCGCTCCAAATTGGGGCCCCGGACGGGCTGCCGCCTTTAGGACCGTGAGTTCGGCGCTCTTATGCCCCTCGCATCCTTCAGCGGAAGCCTTTTGTTCGACGGCCCTGACGTGGCTCCGAACGCGAGGGGGAATGTCCCGAGCGGCAAAGGGGGGGGACTGTAAATCCCCTGGCGTACGCCTTCGTAG